>DJAN01000283.1:11016-11244 GCA_002429615.1 Lysobacteraceae bacterium UBA6001 | reverse complement strand
CGATCGCGGTGACCGACAGCGAGCGTGGCCCGCGCGTGGTGTCGCCGCCGACCAGGGCGATGCCATGCGCATCCGCCAAGGCAAAGAAGCCATCGGCAAAGCCATCGAGCCAGGCCGCATCGTCATCGGGCAGCGACAACGACAGCGTGCACCAGCGCGGCTGGGCACCCATCGCGGCCAGGTCGGAGAGATTGACCGCCAACGTCTTCCAGCCGATATCGGCCGGCG
>DJAN01000283.1:0-10802 GCA_002429615.1 Lysobacteraceae bacterium UBA6001 | reverse complement strand
TCCAGCCGATATCGGCCGGCGTGGTCTCAGCGGGAAAATGCACGCCGGCGTTGAGCGTGTCGGCGGTGATCGCCAGCTGCTCGCCGGCCGGAGGCTGCAGCAGCGCGGCGTCATCGCCGATGCCCAATGGCACGTCCTCGCGACCGCGCACGCGGCGGCGCAGGCGGTCGATCAGCGCGAACTCGGGCATCGGCCGGCGGCCGGGCTCAGCCGCCCGATTCGACCTTGCGCCATTCGACGGCGGCACGGTCGAGCACCCCGTTGACGTAGGTGTGGCCGTGCTCGGAGCCGAAACGCTTGGCGGTCTCGATGGCCTCGTTGATGACCACGCGGTACGGCACGTCCTGGCGGTACAGCAGTTCGTAGGCGGCCAGGCGCAGCACCGCACGCTCGATCGCGTCGACTTCCTCGACGCTGCGGTCCAGGTAGCCGACCAGCGCTTCGTCCAGTTCGGCGCGATGCGCGAGCACGCCCTCGACCAGCGCCTCGAAATACGCCAGGTCGGCGATCTCGTGGGCCTGCTCGTGGGCGAACTGGGCGATGACCTGCTTGGCGAAGCCGCCGGAAATCTGCCAGGCGTAGATGGCCTGCAGCGCGCGGCGGCGCGCGCGCGAGCGCAGCACCGGGTCGACGCCATCGCGGCGCGGCGGACGCGGACCGTTGTGCTTGTGGCCGGTGGGCTTGTTCATGGCAGCTGCTCCACCAGGTTGATCATTTCCAGGGCCGACAGCGCGGCCTCCTCGCCCTTGTTGCCATGGCTGCCACCGGCACGCGCCTCGGCATCCTCGACGCGTTCGACCGCAAGCACGCCATTGAGCACCGGCAGGCGATGGTCGAGCTGCACGCGCATCAGGCCTTCGGCGCACTGGTCGGCGACGTGCTCGTAATGGCGGGTATCGCCGCGGATCACACAGCCCAGGGCAATGATGGCCGCATGGCGGCCACTGGCGGCCAGGCGCGCGGCGACCAGCGGCAGTTCCCAGGCGCCAGGCACGCGGACCACGTCGATGGCGTCCTCGGCGATGCCGTTGCCGGCCAGGCTCTGCCGTGCGCCGGCCACCAGCGCATCGGTGATGCGGGCGTTCCAGCGGCTGGCGATGATCGCGAAGCGCGCGTTTTCAGGGGCGCGGAGGTCGCCTTCGTAGTGGCTCATGTGCTGCGGGGGCTCGAAAGGTGGGTCAGTTTAACGCGGCGCGGCCCCGGGGACCGCGCCATGTGCGTGAACAGCCGGATCAGGGTTCCAGCGTCTCGACGATTTCCAGGCCATAACCGGCCAGGCCGATCTGCCGGCGCGGCTTGCCCAGCACCCGCAGCCGGCCCAGGCCGAGGTCGGCCAGGATCTGCGCGCCCGCGCCGTTGCGGCGCCATTGGCCCACGTCCTTGTCCTTGCCGGGCGGGCGGGTGACCGGCTCCTGGCGCAGGCGCGCCAGCAGGGCGTTCTCGTCGCGCGGGGCCGACAGCACCACCATCACGCCCTGCCCTTCGGCGGCGATCGCGCGCAGCGCATCGGAGCTGGCGACGCCGAAATCGTCGCGCCGCCAGTGCAGCAGGTCGGCCAGCGGGTTCTCGACCTGGACCCGGACCAGGGTCGGGGTGTCCTTGTCCGGGGTGCCGCGGACCAGGGCGAAATGCAGGTCGTGGGCGATGCGGTCGCGATAGGTCAGCAGCCGGAACGGCCCGAACTCGGTCTGGATCTCGCGCTCGTCGACGCGCTCGACGGTGTGCTCGGTGGCCAGGCGGTAGGCGATCAGGTCGGCGATCGAGCCGATCTTCAGGCCGTGCTCGCGGGCGAACACTTCCAGCTCCGGGCGGCGCGCCATGCTGCCGTCCGGGTTGAGGATCTCGACCAGCACGCCGGCCGGCTCCAGGCCCGCGAGCATCGCCAGGTCCACGCCGGCCTCGGTGTGGCCGGCGCGGGTGAGCACGCCGCCGGGCTGGGCGATCAGCGGGAAGATGTGCCCGGGCTGGTGCAGGTCGTCCGGGCGCGCGTCCGGCTTCACCGCGGTGCGGATGGTGTGGGCGCGGTCGTAGGCCGAGATGCCGGTGGTGACGCCTTCGGCGGCCTCGATGGAGACGGTGAAATTGGTCTGGAACTGCGCGGTATTGGCACGCACCATCGGCGCCAGCCCGAGCTGGCCGGCGCGCTCGCGGGTCAGCGGCAGGCACACCAGGCCGCGGCCGTGGGTGACCATGAAGTTGATGTCGGCCGGCTTGACCAGCTCGGCGGCCATGATGAGGTCGCCTTCGTTCTCGCGGTCCTCGTCGTCGACGATGACCACCATGCGGCCGGCGCGGATTTCTTCCAGCAGTTCGGGGACGGTGGCGAAGTTCATGCCTGGCCTCCTGGGTTGCCAAGCAGGCGCTCGACATAGCGCGCGACCAGGTCGATTTCCAGGTTCACCGCATCACCCACCTGCGTGTGCGCGAAACGCGTATGCGCGACGGTATGCGGGATCAGCGCGACCTCGAAGCCCTCGCCGTCGACTTCGTTGACGGTCAGGCTGACGCCGTCCACGCAGATCGAGCCCTTCTTGGCGATGTACTTCAGCAGCGCGGCCGGAGCCGCGAACCGCCAGCGCTGCGCACGCGCATCCTCGTGCACGGACAGCACCCGGCCCAGGCCATCGACATGGCCGCTGACCAGGTGGCCGCCAAGACGGTCGGTCGGGCGCATCGCGCGCTCCAGGTTAAGCACCGCGCCGACGGGCAGTTCGCCCAGCGTGGTGAGCGAGAGGGTTTCGGTGGAGGCGTCGGCGTGGAAGCTGCCCGCGTCGAACGCGATGACGGTCAGGCACACGCCGTTGACGGCGATGCTTTCGCCCATCTGGACGTGGTCGAACGGCAGGTCGCCGGTCTCGAACTTGAAGCGCACGTCGCCGCCGCGCGGCTCGCGCTCGGCCAGGCGGCCGACGCCTTCGATGATGCCGGTGAACATCAGCGCACCTCCGGCCGGAGGGCGTGCAAGGAATGGAGCTGTATGTGGTGCATGTCGTTTCCCGCATGAAGTGAGCGAAAAACGCCGCAAGGCAAACAGGCGCACGCACGACCCGGCGGGGATCGCGCGCTGGCCGTCTTCTTTCATCCGGACTATCACCGTCGGCTCCGGCATCGGACCGGATCTGCTGACCTCCCGGCGGAACCGGGAGCGCTCGCGGGCTCGTGCCGGGAGGCACCTACCGCCGGTGGGGAATCGCACCCCGCCCTGAAGACGTTCATTGGTCGCTGGCGAACCAGCCCGCGCATTCTAACAAACCGCCCGCCGCGCCCAGGGTTCACGCGCGGAATGCTGCATTTGGCCACATTCGGCTTGTGCGGGCCGCGGCGGCGCCCAGCGGGGTCAGGCCCGCGGGCGCAGCAGCAGGCGCAGGTCGGGACCGAGCTGGCGGGTGTCCCGCAGCTCGAGATGCACGGCATCGGCCATGCGCTCGATGCCCAGCCCGGCTAGCAGCGGGCGGGCGGTGTCGCCCAGCAGCTGGGGCGCCTGGTAGAGCAGCAGTTCGTCGACCAGCCCGGCCCGCCACAGCGCACCGCCCAGCCCGGCACCGGCTTCGACCTGGACTTCATTGATGCCGCGCGCGGCCAGCAGCGCCATCACCGCGGACAGGTCCAGACGCCCCGCATGTGAAGGCACGCTGGCGAATTCGACGCCCGCCAGCGCCGGGGCCGCCACGTCGGCGGCATGCAGGTACAGGGTGGGCGCGTCGCCCTCGCGCACCTTGGCGCGGTCGAGCGTGCGCAGGCCGGCATCGAGCACGACCCGCACGGGCGGCAGGAAATCACCGCCCTCGCCCTCCAGCCGCACCGTGAGCGATGGGTCGTCGGCGGCTACGGTGCCCGCGCCGGTGAGGATCGCGCCGGCACGCGCGCGCCAGCGCTGCACGTCGGCGCGTGCGGCCGGGCCGGTAATCCATTTCGATTCGCCGTCCGCCATCGCGGTGCGGCCGTCCAGGCTCATGCCGTACTTCAGGCGCAGCCAGGGCCGGCCACGCTCCACGCGCGAGAGGAAGCCATGATTGAGTTCGCGCGCCTGCGCGGCCATCAGGCCATGCTGGACCGCGATGCCGGCCTCGCGCAGCAGCACGAAGCCACCGCCGTTGACCTGCGGGAACGGGTCGGCCATCGCCGCGACCACGCGGGACACACCGGCGTCGATCAACGCCAGCGCGCAGGGCGGCGTGCGGCCATGGTGGGCGCAGGGCTCCAGGGTGACGTAGGCGGTGGCGCCACGTGCCCGCTCGCCGGCTTCGCGCAGCGCGAAAATCTCCGCATGGGGGCCGCCGGCACGCTGGTGCCAGCCCTGGCCGACCACCGTCTCGCCGTGGGCGATGACGCAGCCGACCATCGGGTTCGGGCGGGTGGTCCAGGCGCCGCGTTCGGCCAGGCGCAGCGCCTGCGCCATGTGCAGATGATCCAGGGCGGTGTATTCGCTCATCTCGGAAGCTACTTCCCGGTTCAACGCTTGCCCGACTTCTCCGGCACGCGCGCCGCCGCCCGTTCCAGCTCCAGCAGCGGCAGCTGCTCGCTGCCCACCGGCAGGTCGCGCTCCAGTTTCTCGATCTCCTCGCGGAAATCGGCCACGTCCTCGAAACTGCGGTACACCGAGGCGAAACGCACGTAGCCGACATGGTCGAGCTTGCGCAGCTCGGCCATCACGAACTCACCGATGCGGATCGACGGCACCTCACGCTCGCCGCACATGCGCAGCTGGTGCACCACCGCGCGCACGGCCGCTTCGATCTGCTCCTCGGATACCGGCCGCTTCTGCAGCGCGCGGTCGAAGCTGGTGCGCAGCTTGCGCGCGTCGAAGGCCTCGCGGTTGCCGGTGCTCTTGATCACCACCGGCATCTTCAGCTCGATGGTTTCCAGGGTGCTGAAACGCTCCCCACAGGCCTCGCATTCGCGACGCCGCCGGATGGTGGCGCCATCCTCGGACACGCGCGAGTCGATCACGCGGGTGTCATGGTGCTGGCAGAAGGGACAGTGCATCGTGTGATTCTAGATCGAATCGCCGGCCGTGCAGGCCAGCGGCGGCGGTTGCGGGGAGCGCTCCAGCAGGCGCGCCACGGCCAGGTGCAGCATCGGAAGCAGCATGCCGGGGCCGGCGAACAGCAGCGACAGGCTCGGATACGGCACCACGCACCACAGCAGCACCGCGGCGGCGGCCCCCGCGCCCAGGAGGCCCCACACCCAGGGCCGGAAGGACCGGAAGGCCGCACGGCGGCCGCGCAGGTAAGGCCAGGACAGGGTCGCCCAGGCCCACATGCCGGCATAGGCGCCACTGACATAGACGCCCACGAACCAGGCCTCGCCGTCGAAGTGGCCGCTCAGCAGCTTGCCGATGGCGACCACCAGCATCACCGGCCCGAGCACGATCCCGAGCGGCGCACTGGCCACCGCCAGCAGCAGGGTCGGCATTCCGATGACCAGCGCCTGCAGCGCGTAGAACATGCGGAATGCCGTGGCCATCACATCAGCCGTAGACCGGGAAGCGCTTGCACTGCGCAGTGACCGCCTCACGGACGCGGGCGATGACCGCCTCGTCCGCCGGGGCGTCGAGCACATCGGCGATCCAGCCGGCCAGCTCGGCCGCGTCGGCCTCCTGGTAGCCACGCGTGGTGATCGCCGGGGTGCCCAGGCGCAGGCCCGAGGTCACGAACGGCGAACGCGGGTCGTTCGGCACCGAGTTCTTGTTGACGGTGATGTGGGCCTTGCCCAGCGCCGCCTCCGCATCCTTGCCCGAGACGTCCTTGCCGATCATGTCGACCAGCATCAGGTGGTTCTCGGTGCCGCCGGAGACGATTTTGTAGCCGCGCGCGATCAGCGTCTTCGCCATCGCCTGGGCGTTCTTCACCACCTGCTGCTGGTAGGCCTTGAACTCCGGCTCCAGCGCTTCCTTGAAGGCCACCGCCTTGGCGGCGATGACGTGCATCAGCGGACCGCCCTGGATGCCCGGGAACACGATCGACTGCAGCTTCTTGGTCATGTCCTCGCTGGCGCCCTGCGCCAGGATGATGCCGCCACGCGGACCGCGCAGAGTCTTGTGGGTGGTCGAGGTGACCACGTGGGCATGCGGCAGCGGGTTCGGGTAGACGCCGGCGGCGACCAGGCCGGCGACGTGCGCCATGTCGACGAAGAACAGCGCGCCGACCTTGTCGGCGATGGCGCGGAAGCGCGCCCAGTCGATCTTCTGCGAGTAGGCCGAGAAACCGGCCACGACCATCTTCGGCTTGTGCTCCACGGCCAGGCGCTCGACTTCGTCGTAGTCGATCAGGCCCTGGTCATTGACGCCGTACTGCACGGCGTTGAACAGCTTGCCCGACGCATTGACCTTGGCGCCGTGGGTCAGGTGGCCGCCGTGGGCCAGCGACATGCCCAGGATGGTGTCGCCCGGGTTCAACAGCGCGAAATACACCGCCTGGTTGGCCTGCGAGCCGCTGTGCGGCTGCACGTTGGCGTAGTCGGCGCCGAACAGCTGCTTGAGGCGGTCGATCGCCAGCTGCTCGGCGATGTCGACGAATTCGCAACCGCCGTAGTAGCGCTTGCCCGGGTAGCCTTCGGCGTACTTGTTGGTCAGCACGCTGCCCTGGGCTTCCATGACGCGCGGGCTGGCGTAGTTCTCGCTGGCGATCAGCTCGACGTGATCCTCCTGGCGCGCCGCTTCGGCGGCCATGGCCTGGGCCAGTTCGGGATCGTAGTTTTCGATACGGGCGTCGCGCGGGAACATCGGGTCTCCAGGGGCTGCCGGGGCGGCCAAGGGCGGTCGGGGGCCAAAATTATAGGGGCCGCCGGGGCGGCCCACCAATCCGGCCGGGCATGGACTTAACCGGGGGTGCGACCATTTGCGGCAGAATGCCGGGTCTCCGGCCATGGGCGACGGCTTTGCGCGCCCGCGTTGCCGCGCAGGGGAATCGACGGAATGGTCATGAGCAAGGAATCGCCGGTGTCGCTGGCACCCGCGCTGGTGGTGGAGGACGACCCCGCCCTGCAGGCCCGCCTGGGCGGATTGCTGCGCGGCATGGCACCCGAGGCGCCGCCGCCGGTGGTGGTCGGCAGCCTGGCCGAAGCCCGCGAACAGCTGCGGGCGCAGGCATTCGCCCTGGCCCTGGTGGACATCGGGCTGCCGGACGGCAGCGGCGTGACCTTGATCGCGGAACTGCAGGTGGCCTGCCCGGCCACGACCTGCGTGGTGGTCTCTGCCTGGGGCCAGGAGGACACCGCGCTGCAGGCCCTGCGTGCCGGGGCGATCGGCTATCTGCTGAAGGAACGCGACGACGACGAACTGCGGCATGCGCTGGGCAGCATCCAGCGCGGCGGTGCGCCGATCGACCCCAGCATCGCCGGACGCATCCTGCGCGCCCTGGCCCTGGACGCCGCGCCGCCCAGCCGCCCGCCGCCCTCGCCGTTGTCCGAACGCGAACAGCAGATCCTGACGCTGGTCGCGCGTGGCTACAGCAACCGCGAAATCGCCGATCTGACCAGCCTGTCGCGCTTCACCATCGAGGACTACACCAAGAGCATCTACCGCAAGCTGGCAGTGAGTTCGCGCACCGCCGCCGTGTTCGAGGCCCATGCCAAGGGGCTGCTCGGCTGATGGGCCGGCTCGCGGCGGGGGGACTGCTGTTGTGGCTGGCGCTGATGTTGACCAGCTGCGCACGCCCGGCGGACCCCGGGCAGGCGTTGACGCTGGAAGTGGCCGAGGCGGCCGCCTCCGACTGGCAGGCGCAGTCGCCGCCCGCCGAAGGCTGGACACCCGTGCGCCTGCCCGACGACTGGACCCGGCGCTGGCCCGGGCACGACGGCGTGGTCTGGTACCGGCTGCGCTGGCAGCAGCAGGGCACGCAGCCAACCGGGCTGCTGGTGCCTTATGTGTGCCTGGCCAGCGAGATGCGGGTCAACGGCGTGCTGATCCAGCGCGATCCGCAGCTGGTCGAACCGCTCAGCCGGGCCTGGACGCAGCCGCGCTATTTCACCCTGGCCCCGCCGCTGCTGCGGCAGGGGAACAACGAGCTGTTGATCCGTGTGTCCGGGCTTTCCGCCTACCAACCGGGACTGGGCGCGGTGAAGGTCGGCAGCCCGGCGCCGCTACAGGCGGAGATGCAGCGCGACTTCCTGCTGCGCCATGACACCCAGTTGTTCAACCGCTGCGTCGGCCTGGTGCTGGGCGGCCTGTTCGGCATGCTGTGGGTGCTGAGCCGGCGCGCGATGTATGGCTGGTTCGCGCTCAGCTCGCTGTTCTCGGCGATCTACGGCTGGAATTTCGTCGCCACCAGCCCATGGCCGTTCGCCTCGACCGACGCCTGGGCCGCGATGAACATCGCGATGTACGTCTGCGGGGCCACCTGCCTGGCGATGTTCCTGCTGCGCTTCAGCGAACACAGCTGGCCGCGCACCGAAAAGGCGTTGCTGGCGATGGCAGCCGCATCGCTGTTGCTGGCGGTGTTGGCGCCGGGTTACCTGGGCCCGCAGCGCGCGCCATGGGTGCTGGCCGGCACCGTGGTGTATTACGCCGCGATGGGCTTGTTCATCGTGCATGCGCTGCGGGTGCGGCGCGCGGACCGGCGCCTGCTGGCGGCCACGTTCGCGGTGCAGATGGGCGTATCGCTGCACGATCTGGCGGTGTTCTTCGGACTGGTCGACGATCGCGTCTACCTGTTGTCATTGACCGCACCGCTGACCCTGCTTGGCACCGGCTTCGTGCTGACCTACCACTACGCGCAGATGCTGCGCCGGGTGGAGGGCTTCAACGCCGAGCTGATCAGCGAGGTGCACAGCGCCACCAGCGAGCTTTCGCACACGCTCTCGCGCGAGCATGCGCTCGCGCTGCAGAACACCCGCATCGCCGAGCGCCTCAATCTCGTGCGCGACCTGCACGATGGCTTTGGCGGCACCCTGCTGGGCACCATCGCCACCCTGGAACAGGGCGATGCGCCGCGGCAGCCCGAGCAGATCGCCGCGATCCTGCGCGACATGCGCGACGACCTGCGCCTGGTGATCGATTCGACCGCCCACGCGCAGGATGGCGGACTGCTGACCCTGCTGGCGCCCTTGCGCCACCGCTGGAGCCAGCGGCTGGAGGCCACCGGCATCGACGTGCGCTGGGAAATGGACGCACTGGAAACGTCGCAGCCATCGCCTGGTGCGGGGTTGGACATCCTCAGGCTGCTGCAGGAAGCCCTCACCAACGCTTTCCGGCACAGCGGCGCGCGGCGCATCGAAGTGCGCGCGCGGCGGGTGGACGAACGGATCCACGTGCAGGTGCATGACGATGGCCAGGGCCTGGGCGCGGCCGTCCCGCCACCGGGACCACAGGCAGGCATGGGCATGGCCAGCATGCGCGCGCGCGCCAGCCGCCTGGGTGGCGCGCTGCGGGTGGAAAGCCGTGCCGGGCACGGCACGCTGGTGGAGTTTTCCTTCACGCCCTGAGGTCGGGGCGGGATTCAACGAAAAAAAACCGGCCGCGACACGCGGCCGGTTTTCGGTTGCCTGCGCGCAGGCCGATCAGTGGTGGAGGACCAGGTCGGCGATGATGCCGGTGGCCACGGCGACCATGATCATGTTGCCCACGTCATCGCGCACCCAGTGGTAGCCATACGGCGGGCGACGCAGGTGGTAACGGTCATAGTCGTTCACCACGTAGACCGGGCCGCCGTAGTAGTCGCGGTACCGATGGCCGGGGGCCCAGCCGTAGTAGCGCGGCGGCGGCGCCGGACGGTAGTAGGCCGGACGCGGCGCCGGGCGGTAGACCACGGCAGGGCCGCGATAGTCATGGCGGCCGTCGCGGTAGCCGTCGTGGTAGGCCTCGCGGCGGTCCCGGTTGTCGTGACGGTCGTCGTGGCGGTCATCACGGCGGTTGTCGTGACCGCGACCGCGGTCGTCCCAACCGCGATGGTCGCGATCGCGGCCATGGTCGTCGGCCATCGCCGACGGCGCCACGGCGCCCAGCGCCAGCAGGGACGTCAACGCCAAGGCAGTAAGACGAATCGTATTCATGGCAGCTCCGTGGCTGTGTTAGGTGGCGATGACATATTTGGCCCGCCAAGATGAACAGGCATTGGCTGGAATCGGTTACGTCCGTCCCCATTTAATTGCCGGTCGGCCACGCCCCGCGGAGGCCAGCGGGGCGTTCCCGCTATAATGTCCGCCATCCCTTTCCCTGCCCCGCCTGATCCGCACAGCCGGACCGGGCCGGACGCACGTTACGAGCCATACGGAGATTCCATGTCCTCAGGGCAATACATCTACACCATGAACGGCGTCAGCAAGGTCGTGCCGCCGAAGCGACAGATCATCAAGGACATCTCCTTGTCGTTCTTCCCCGGCGCCAAGATCGGCCTGCTGGGTCTGAACGGCGCGGGCAAGTCGACCGTGCTGAAGATCATGGCCGGCGTGGATACCGACTTCGAAGGCGAGGCGCGTCCGCAGCCGGGCATCAAGGTCGGCTACCTGGCCCAGGAGCCGGAGCTGGATCCGAACAAGACCGTGCGCGAAGCGGTCGAGGAAGGCGTCGGCGACGTGCTGCAGGCCCAGGCCGCGCTCGAAGCCGTGTACGCGGCCTACGCCGAGGAAGGCGCCGATTTCGACGCCCTGGCCAAGGAACAGGAGCGCCTGGAGGCGATCCTGGCCGCCGGTGACGCACACACGCTGGAAAACCAGCTGGACGTGGCCGCCGATGCGCTGCGCCTGCCGCCGTGGGACGCGGTGATCGGCAAGCTGTCCGGTGGTGAGAAGCGCCGCGTGGCACTGTGCCGCCTGCTGCTGCAGAAGCCGGACATGCTGCTGCTCGACGAACCGACCAACCACCT
>DJAN01000234.1 GCA_002429615.1 Lysobacteraceae bacterium UBA6001 | reverse complement strand
GGGGGTGGCCGGACGGGGGGCGGCCGGCTGCTGGGCCAGCGCCGGCAGCGGCGCGGCGGCCAGGACCAAAGACATCACAAGGCGGGCATGACGCATGGCGGTTCTTTCCTTGAGGCGCCGCGATTGGCGCGGAGGAGTCTACGCCAGCCCCTTGCGCGTGGCATTCACGATTTCTCACTCGTTGCAGGCACCCCGGCATGGCTGCGCCAGAGCCGCCAGCTCACCCAGAAGGCGCGCGCGATCGCCGCCAGCAGGATCGCCAGGCTGAGCCAGCTCGCCAGCGTGGCCAGCCAGTACCAGGTGGTGCCGACCGCGGCCCAGCGCAGCAGCTCGGCGAGCAGGAAGCCGCCGATCACCCACAGCACGGGTGGCAGATAGGCACGGATGATGCCGCGGGTCTTTCCCAGCATGACGCCCTCCTCGTCGTGCGGGAAATATCCAGCCACGCCGGTGCGGCCGGCGTGAAGCCGCTCACAGCCCGGCGGTAACGTCCGGACGCGGCGCCGGCGGCTCCAGCGCGGCGGCGTCGTTCTCGGCCAGCGGGCTTTCGTCCGGGCAGCGTTCGTCCGGGAAGCCGTAGCGCTGCTTGAGCGACTGGCCGCAGGCGTTGACCGCTTCCAGGTCGGCGCCCACCGGCTTGCACGACTGGTCGAAGGCCACCAGGAACGCATCCTTGCGCCGCACGAAGTCGTCGCCGCACTTGCGCATCTGGCGGATGCGCTCGAGGTCGTCCTGTACCGCATTGGTGCCGTCCAACCCGTATTCCTTCAGCTCATCGGGCGTGAGCAGGCGCAGGCTGCGGTTGGGCACGGTCATCATCAGGTCGGCGGCGGCCACGGCCACGCCGTTGCGCTCCAGGTAATCCTTCACGTTGCCGTAGACCTCGTGCAGTTCGCGGTTGAGTTCCGCGCGCGAGGTCGCCTTGGAGCTGATCCGCATCATGCGGTGGATGCCGACCTTGCCGGCGATCAGGCGGTTGTCGCCGGCAGCGAGCACGAACACGCAGGCGCTGTGGCAGATGGAACCTTCGCGTACCCAGATCGTCCAGTTCGCTTCGCCAATCGCATCGCCGGCACGGATCGCCGCTTCGACCTGGCCGCCACTGGAATCGAGATCGAGGATGCGCCGGTGCAGGTCGAGCTCGTCGGCGACCGCGGCCAGGCGCCACGCCAGCTCGGCGAACCCGGCATCGATCTTGCCCTGGTAGCGCACGCGCAGCAGGCCGGTGTCGCGGCACGGCCACAGCGCGGTGCGCACGCTATCGCGATCCAGCGCGGCGAGCGCCGCGCCGTCGCCCTGCTCGGCGGTGTAGTCGGTCGCGCAGCTGATGAAAGCCTGGCCGAGGCCGAGCTTGGCCTCGGGCCACGGCGCGTTGGGATCCTCGCGCACCGGCTTGGCGGGAACCGACGCCACCGGCGGCGCCTCGGCGCTGTCGATCGACACCAGGTGGTCGCCATCGTTGGCCGAACGCTGCATCGGGCCGGCTTCCGCGCTGGTCGTGCCGGGCGGCTGTCCACCGCAGGCGGACAACAACAGGCAACAGGCGAGCAACCAGGACAGCTTGGGCATGGCGAGGCGGGGGCGCGACGTGGGAAGGCATTCAGTCTAGGCCGAACCGGCGCGCGTTCCGACCTCCGGCATGAACCGCCCCCAACCCGTCGCCCACGCGGGTCCGGCCATGCGTCCACATACCTGTCCGAAAACGGCCAGTCGTCGCTGCCGGGCGGGTCTAGACTGCGTCCCATGTCCTCGCTTCCGTCCCTGCCCGATCACGAAATCTGCGAGCGCGCGCGCCTGGCCCGCGACGCGCGTTTCGATGGCGTGTTCTTCACCGCGGTGCGCAGCACCGGCATCTACTGCCGGCCGGTGTGCCCTGCGCCGGCGCCGAAGCCGCGCAACGTCACCTATTACGCGAGCGCGGCGGCGGCGAGCGCGGCCGGCTATCGGCCGTGCCTGCGCTGCCGGCCGGAATTGTCGCCGCAGGCGCAGCAGCCGCCTGGCGACGAAGCAGTGCAGCGCGCGCTCGCGCTGATCGGCGAAGGCACGTTGCAGGAAGAGAGTGTCGAGGCGTTGGCCGGGCAGGTCGGCCTGGGCGCGCGCCAGTTGCAGCGACGCTTCCTGCAGCAGCTCGGCGCCACGCCGGCACAGGTGCATGCCACGCGCCGGCTGCTGCTGGCCAAGCAGCTGCTCACCGAAACCGCGTTGCCGGTCACCCAGGTCGCATTGGCCGCCGGATTCAACAGCCTGCGGCGCTTCAATGCCGCGTTCCTGGAAGGTTGCGGCATGCCGCCGAGCGCGCTGCGTCGCCAGCGCGAGGAAGTGGCCGGCGGCGAGCTGGTGCTGCGCCTGGCCTACCGGCCTCCGCTGGACTTCGCGGGCTTGCTCGGCTTCCTGCGCCGCCGTGCGATTCCCGGCCTGGAGCGCATCGACGAGGACGGCTATACCCGCGTGATCGGGCCGCCCGATGCGTCCACGCTGGTGCATGTGCATGCCGCCACGCAGAAGCCGGAGCTGCTGTTGCGGATCGGCCAGACCGATCCGCGCGCGATCCCCGGCATCGTCCGCCGCGTGCGTCGCCTGTTCGACCTGGATGCCGACCTGCAGGCGGTGCACGCCACGCTGTCGCACGACCCGCTATTGGCCACGGCAATCGCGCGCCGCCCCGGCCTGCGCGTGCCCGGCGGCTGGGACGGCTTCGAGACCGCGGTGCGCGCGATCCTCGGCCAGCAGGTCAGCGTCGCCGGCGCCACCACGCTGGCCGCGCGGCTGGTGGAGCGCCATGGCGGCCACCGCGACGGCATGCCCGCCGGGCTCGACCGCGTATTCCCCACGCCGCAACAACTGCATGATGCGCCGCTGGAAACCCTGGGCCTGCCGCGCAGCCGTGCCGCCACGCTGCGCGCCCTGGCAACGGCCACGCTGGACGGACGCCTGCACTTCGGCGCCGGCCAGCGCCTGGACGACTTCGTCGCGCAATGCACCGCCCTGCCCGGCATCGGCCGCTGGACGGCGCACTACATCGCGATGCGCGCGCTCGGACTCCCCGACGCGTTCCCCGCCGGCGACCTGATCCTGCAACAGGTACTCGGCGCGCCCGCACGCCTGACCGAACGCCAGACCGAAGCGCGTTCGCAGGCATGGCGCCCCTGGCGCAGCTACGCCGTGCTGCAGCTATGGCACCTGGCCGACGACATGAAGAAGGAGCAAGCCGCATGAACCCGATCTACCACGACCGCTTCGACAGCCCGATCGGCCCGCTCACCGTCGCCGCCGACGCGCATGGCGTGCGCCACATCCTGTTCGCCGAGAACCGCCATGACGCACGCGGCCGCGCGGACTGGCAGATGGCACCCGACTTCCCGCTGCTGGTAGCGGCACGCGCGCAGCTGCTGGACTACCTGGCAGGCAAGCGCACCACGTTCGACCTGCCGCTGTGTCCGCGGGGCACCGCGTTCCAGTGCGAGGTCTGGCAGACGCTGGCGCAGATTCCGTTCGGCGAGACCTGGACGTATGCACAGCTCGCCGCGCGGATCGGCAAGCCGAGCGCGATGCGCGCGGTGGGCGCGGCGAACGGGCGCAATCCGTTGCCGATCGTGCTGCCCTGCCATCGCGTGATCGGCGCCGACGGCTCGCTGACCGGTTTCGGCGGCGGCCTGCCGACCAAGCTGGCGCTGCTGCGGCTGGAAGGCGCGCCGGCGGTGGCGACGATGCATGCGGCGGATCTGTTCGCGGCCTGAGCGGCCAACCGCCAGATTGTGTCGCCGACACGTCATCGTCCCGGCCTAGAATGAGCGGATGACCCGCCTCTCCTTCGCCCCCACGGCGCTGCTGGCGCTGACGCTGGCCGCCTGCTCCACTTCTCCCGCTCCCCTCGCCTCGACGCCGGCCGACAGCGCCCGGCCGCAGCTGCTGCTGATCTCCATCGACGGCCTGCGCGCCGACGCGCTGGACTGGGGCATCACGCCACATCTGTCGCAGCTGGCCGCGCAGGGTGTGCGCGCGCAATGGATGAATCCCTCGTATCCGGCGCTGACGTTCCCCAACCACTACACGCTGGTCACCGGCCTGCGCCCGGATCACCACGGCATCGTGCACAACAGCATGGACGATGCCGAGCTCGGCGGCTTCAAGGTCAGCCAGGCCGACGCGGTGGGCGACAGCCGCTGGTGGGGCGGCGAGCCGGTCTGGGTGGGGGCGGAGAAGGCCGGCCTGCATGCGGCGACCTGGTCGTGGCCGGGCAGCGAAGCCGCCATCGACGGCGTGCGCCCGACGCACTGGATGAAATACGACGCGCATGTGCCGCCGGCGCAGCGCGCACAGCAGGTCGGCGACTGGCTGGAGGATCGGCAGCAGCCGCTGGCGCTGGTCACGCTGTACTTCGACCAGGTCGACAAGGCCGGGCACGACCACGGCCCGCAATCGCCCGAATACCGGGCGGCGATGGTGAGCGTGGACAAGGCGATCGGCGGGCTGGTATCGCGCCTGCGCCGCGACCATCGCCTGGACCATACCGACATCGTCGTGGTCTCCGACCACGGCATGGCCACCGTGCCGCCGCAGCAGGTCGTGGCGGTGGAGGACATGGTGCCGATGGACGAAGCCAAGGTCGTGTCGATCGGCCAGTCGGTCGGCATCGCGCCGCTGCCGGGCAAGCAAGCCGCGGCGGAGAAGCGCCTGCTTGGCGCGCATGCCGAGTACGACTGCTGGCGCCGTGGCGAACTGCCGGCACGCTGGCAGTACGGGGCGCATCCACGCGTGCCGCCGATCATCTGCCAGATGCATGAGGGCTGGGACGCGCTGCCTGCCGACGAGGTCGAAGCGCGCCATGCCGGCCATGTCCGCGGTTCGCATGGCTTCGACCCGGCGCTGCCGTCGATGCGTGCGGTGTTCATCGCGCGCGGGCCGAGCTTCGTCGCCGGCAAGACCCTGCCGCCGTTCGACAACGTCGACGTCTACCCGCTGCTCGCGCATCTGCTCGGCATCACCGCCGCGCCGAACGACGGCAATGCGGCGACACTGCTGCCGGCGTTGCGCACCCCGGCCGCCGCCCGCTGATGGGTGAAAGGCGGCTTCGCGGCGACATGGCAAAATGTCGCTGATGCGAGATTCAACCCATCCCCTGCTCTCCGGCGAAGGCTGGCGACGTCGCCTGGCGCTGTGGGGCGGCGCGGTGGCGGTGGCGCTGGTGGCGATCGTGTTCGCCAAGGCCAGCGACGCGGCCTTTGCCCTGTTCCAGCGTTGCGTCACGCTCGCGCCGTGGTCGGCCTGGCTGCTGACGCCCGGCGTGTTCGGCCTGCTCGCATGGGCGACGCACGGCGTGCTGCGGCCCACGCGCGGCAGCGGCATTCCCCAGGTGATCGCCGCGCTGGATACGCCCGACGACGCCTTCCGCCAGACCAACCTGTCACTGCGGGTTTCCGCCGGCAAACTGCTGCTGACCACGCTGTCGCTGCTTGGTGGCGCCTCGGTGGGACGCGAAGGCCCCACCGTGCATGTCGGTGCGAGCCTGATGTACGTGATCGGACGCCGCTTCGGCTTCAATGATCCGCGCGAGCTCGGCCATTTCCTGCTGGCCGGCGGCGCGGCCGGCATCGCGGCCGCGTTCAACACGCCGCTGGCCGGCGTGGTGTTCGCCATCGAGGAGCTCAGCGGCCGTTTCGAGCACCGCTTCTCCGGCACCTTGCTGACCGCGGTGATCGTCGGCGGCGTGGTGTCGCTCGGCCTGCTCGGCAACTACACCTACTTCGGCAAGGTGCCCGCGGGCCTGCCGCTGGGACAGGCATGGCTGGCGATCCCGCTGTGCGCGGTGGTCGGCGGCCTGGCCGGCGGCATCTTCAGCCGCATGGTGCTGGCGACGGCGGCGGGCAAGCCGCGTTGGCTGGGCCAGCTGCGGCAGCGGCATCCCATCGTGCTGGCGGTGGCATGCGGCCTGGCCCTGGTGGCGCTCGCCAGCCTGTTCGGCAGCGGCGCGTTCGGCACCGGCTACGAGCAGGCGCGTGGACTGGTGCAGGGCCAACCCGGCGTGGGCCACGAATTCGGGGTGATGAAGCTGTTCGCCAATCTGGTGTCGTATGTGGCGGGCATTCCCGGCGGGCTGTTCTCGCCGGCGCTGGCGGTGGGGGCCGGCATCGGCCACAACCTCGCCGCACTGATGCCGGGCGTGGATGCGCGCACCTTCGTGCTGCTGGGCATGTGCGCCTATCTCACCGGCGTCACCCAGGCGCCGCTGACCTCGGCGGTGATCTCGCTGGAGCTGACCGACAGCGGCGACCTGCTGCTGCCGATCCTGGCCACGGTGCTGTTCGCGCGGGCGATGTCCGGGCTGGTGTGCCGCGTGCCGATCTACCGCGGCCTGGCCGACCTGCTGGTGAAGCCGGCCACGCCCTGAGGGCGGCGGCGCGGGCATAAAAAAACGCGGCGCAAGCGCCGCGTTTTTTCATCGCCGAAGCAAGGCGGGATCAACCAGCCTTGGCGACCGTCTTCTTGGCCACGGCCTTCTTCGCCGGGGCCTTGGCCGCGGTCTTCTTGGCGACCGGCGCGGCAGCGCCCACAGCCACCTTGGTCACGCCATGACGGCGCGAATTGCCGTAGCTGGCGTTGTAGCGCTTGCCCTTGGCGGTCTTGCGGTCACCCTTACCCATGATCGTCAACTCCTGAATGTGATTGCGTGATGCCCGTGCGTCAGGCACGGATCCGGCGCGGCGCTGCCCAGCAGCCCTCGCGCGAGGGCGGCAAGCCTACCACGACACCCCCTCAGTGCGCGCAGCTCGCATCGTGAACATGGCCGTGGGTCAGGCGCAGGTTCACCAGATGGGCGATGCCGACCAGGGTGCCGCCCAGGGTCATCACCACCGCGTGCGGCACCACCGAATGGTGCAGCGGGGCATACAGCAGGCCGGTCCACAGCAGGGTCAGGCCCGGCAGCAGCAGGCCCAGCGCGCGCCAGGCGCGATGGCGGCGATAGCCCAGCACCAGGCTGAACAGCCCGAGCAGAGTCACGAACACCACCACCGCCCGCTCCACGCCGTCGCCCATCCATACCGACAGGCCCAGCGACGGCGCCAGCGCCAGCACCATCGGCAATACCGCGCAATGCACCGCGCACAGCAGCGAACCGCCGGCACCGAAGCGGTCGAGAAAGGCTCGCAGGGGAGTGGGTCGCGCCATGACTTCCAGCAGGGTACGCAGCGGGGACTGGAATAATATAACATTTCCGCAGCCGCTCCTCCCCTCCCCCGATCTCCCCCTGAACTTTCGTCCCGGCCCACGTTCCAAGCATCGCCGTGCCCGGCCATTGATACAACATAACAAGAAGACCCCCATGTCCCAGAGCTCCCTCCCCGCCCTCCATACCCCGCTGTGCCTGGCGCTCGCCGCCCTGTTGTTCTCGCCGACGCTGGCGTTGGCGGCCGACGACGCGCCGCTGGCCACCGATCCGCCGACCAGCGATTCGCGCCATGACGGCAATGCCGCCGCCGGCCGCCACGTGAAGGATCTGGACGCGGTCACCGTCACCGCCAACCCGCTGGGCGGCACCGCCGCCGAGCTGAGCCGCCCGGTCGAGGTGCTGGCTGGCGAGAAGCTCGATGAAGCGCGCGGCGCCAGCCTGGGCGAGACCGTCGCCGGCCTGCCGGGCGTGCAGAGCTCGAACTTCGGCCCCGGCGTCGGCCGCCCGATCATCCGCGGCATGGACGGCCCGCGCGTGGCCATCGTCAGCGGCGGCCTCGCCACGCAGGACGTCTCCACCGTGAGCCAGGACCACTCCCCGGCGATCGAACCGTTCCTCGCCGACCAGATCGAAGTGCTGAAGGGTCCGTCCACCCTGCTGTACGGCTCCGGCGCCATCGGCGGCGTGGTCAACGTGGTCGACGGCCGCATCGCCGAGACGCCGTTGGATGGCCTCAGCGGCCGCGCCGAAGTGCGTTTCGACGCCGGCGACAAGGACGGCAACACCGACATGTTCCGTCTCGATGCCGGCAACGGCTCGGGCCTGTCGATCCACGCCGACGGCGTGTATCGCAACCTCAACGACTACGACACCCCGAAGGGCCGCCAGCAGAACAGCTTCGTGGACGGCAAGTCCGGCGCGATCGGCGCCTCGATGTCCGGCGACTGGGGCTTCATCGGCGCGTCGGTGTCGCGCTTCCGCGACACCTACGGCAACCCCGGCGAGCCGGGCGATATCGCCGCCGGCGAGCGCGGCGTGTGGCTGGACATGAAGCAGGACCGCTACGAACTGAAGGGCGGCCTCAACGATCCGTTCGGCGAAGGCAGCGGCCTGCGCTACAGCTTCGGCCACACCGACTACGAGCACACCGAGTGGGAAGGCGACGAGCCGGGCACCACCTTCAACAAGCGCGCCAACGAAGGCCGCGTGGAAGCCTCGTTTGAATTCGGCGGCGGCTGGAAGACCGCCTTCGGCGTGCAGGGCAGCGATTCGACCTTCTCCGCCGTCGGCGAGGAAGCCTTCGTGCCGAAGACCGACACCCGTTCGATCGGCGTGTTCGGCGTGGCGCGCAACACCTGGGGCCGCTTCCAGGCCGACCTCGGCGCGCGCGTGGACCAGGTCAAGTACGAAACCGAGACCGGCCTGTCGCGCGATTTCCACCCGGGCAGCGTCTCGCTCAGCGGCGGCTTCCGCCTCAACGAGCAGTGGCGCCTGACCGCCAATCTCGACCACGCCGAGCGCGCGCCGGCCGAGGAAGAGCTGTTCGCCGACGGTCCGCACATCGCCACGCTGTCGTATGAAGTCGGCAACCCGGACCTGAAGAAGGAAGCGGCCAACCAGGTCGAGCTGGGCCTGAACTACCAGAACGACTGGGTCGATGCGAAGGTGTCGGCGTACTACAACCGCTACAACGACTTCATCTACCTCGCCGACACCGGCGGCCAGTGGTACTTCGACGAGGAAGACGAATACCTGCCGATCCGCCAGTGGTCGCAGGCCGACGCGATCTTCCACGGCTTCGAGGGCGAGGCCACCTTCCACCTGGCCAACAACGACACCGGCGCCTGGGACCTGCGCGTGTTCGGTGACACCGTGCGCGCGCGCCTGGATGAGGGCGGCAACCTGCCGCGCATCGCGCCGTCGCGCTTCGGCGCGCAGTTCCGCTGGGAAGCCGAGCGCTGGCGCGCCTCGCTGGGCGCCACCCGCTATGCCAAGCAGGACAAGGTGGCCGAAGGCGAGACCCCGACCGACGGCTACACCATGGTCGATGCCCACGTGGCCTATCACGTGGACAGCGGTGCCACGGCGTGGGAAGTGTTCCTGGACGGCAACAACCTGACCAACCAGGATGCGCGCGTGCACACCTCGTTCCTCAAGGACGACGTGATGCTGCCGGGCCGCAACGCGAGCTTTGGCGTGCGCCTGTTCTTCTGACGCGTCCCTCTCTCCGCGCGTCGGACGGCCGCCCTTCGGGGCGGCCGTTTTGTTTTGGTCTCAGTGCAGGCGCAGGCCCACGCGCCGCCGTGCGTGCGTCGGCGGACACGACACGCGAAGCGCCACGATGCCGCTGCCGAGCGCGGCCACGCCGCCAATGAAGAAGATCAAGGCAATGCCCGGCGCCCCCAGCGCGCCGTCGTTGCCAAAGGCGCAACCGCGCGCCAGCGCATCACCATTGGCCGCCTGCAGCAGGCAGGCCTCGGCCCCGGCGGCCAGCACCGCCGGCGGGTGCGCCACCAGCAGCGCGCCCACCAGCAACACCAGGCCGGCGGCAAACAGGGCAAGTCCGTGCTTCATGGCGCGACTCCATCCGAAGATCGGCGCGAAATCTGGCCAATCCCCCCGCCGCCGACAACGGGCACGCGACGAAACCGGGCAAAGCGGGTGCGGAACCGGCCGGGGCCGTCCCGGAGCCGGCACGCTGTGGACTGCCCAGACCGGGTTTGCGCGACCGCCGCCAGCCTCTATCGTGCGGACATGGACGCCCTCGCCCCTCGCCAAGCCGCCGTGCCCCGGGTCCACTGGGGCCTGCTCGCCACCGCCTCGGCGATGCTGATGCTGACCATGGGCGTGCGCCAGACCACCGGCCTGTTCGTCGAGCCGATCCACCGCGATACCGGGATCGGCATCGCCGCGATCAGCTTCGCGCTGGCGGTCGGCCAGTTCGTCTGGGGCGCGGTGCAGCCGCTGTTCGGCGCGCTGGCCGACCAGCGCGGGCCGCTGCCGGTCCTGGCCGGCGGCGGCGTGCTGCTGGCGATCGGCCTGGGCGTGACGCCATGGATCGCCAGCCCGTGGGGCCTGGTGTTCGGCCTGGGCCTGCTGGCCGCCGCCGGTGCCGGCGCGGGCAGTTTCTCGGTGCTGATCGGCGCCACCGCGCATCGCCTGCCCGCGCAGCGCCGGTCGTTCGCCGCCGGGCTGATCAACGCGGGCGGCTCGCTCGGCCAGTTCGCCTTCGCGCCGCTGGTGCAATGGATGATCGGCGCGGCGGGCTGGGCGATGGCGATGACGTCGCTGGCCATGCTCTCGCTGCTGACCCTGC
>DJAN01000243.1:4933-5109 GCA_002429615.1 Lysobacteraceae bacterium UBA6001 | reverse complement strand
TGCGGGCGCTGGGCGCGGGCGCGGCGGAGTCGTGCTTGCCGCAGCCGCCCAGCAGGGCCAGGGCCAGGGCGAGCGGCAGCAGGGAACGGGCGGCCTGGGTCATGCGGGGAACCTCGGGTCGTCGGGAAGGCTCAACGATAGCCAGCGGCCTGCAGTTCGAACAGCTCCGCGTAGCG
>DJAN01000243.1:4124-4705 GCA_002429615.1 Lysobacteraceae bacterium UBA6001 | reverse complement strand
CCGCCCTCGGCCATCAGCTGTTCGTGGGTGCCGGCGGCCTCGATGCGGCCGTTGGCCAGCACCAGGATGCGGTCGGCCATGCGCACCGAGGAGAAGCGGTGCGAGATCAGCACCGCGGTGCGCTGCGAGGACAGCTCCTTGAAGCGCTGGAACACCTCGTACTCGGCGCGCGCATCCAGCGCCGCGGTGGGTTCGTCCAGGATCATCACCTGCGCATCGCGCAGGTAGGCACGGGCGATGGCGATCTTCTGCCACTGGCCGCCGGACAGGTCCACGCCGCTCTTGAAGCGTCGCCCGATCAGCTGTTCGTAGCCGTGCGGCAGTGACTCGATCACCTCGTCGGCGAGCGCGCGGCGCGCGGCCGCTTCGATGCGCGGCTGGTCGGCCATCGCCTCGACGCGGCCGACGCCGATGTTCTCGCCCGCGCTGAGGTGGTAGCGCACGAAGTCCTGGAAGATCACCCCCATGTTGGCGCGCAGGTCGTCCAGGTCGTAGTCGCGCAGGTCGCGGCCATCGAGCAGGATGCGGCCTTCGTCCGGGTCGTACAGCCGCGCCAGCAGCTTCACCAGCGTGGTCTTGCC
>DJAN01000243.1:1004-3993 GCA_002429615.1 Lysobacteraceae bacterium UBA6001 | reverse complement strand
CTTCACCAGCGTGGTCTTGCCGGCGCCGTTCTCGCCGACCAGCGCCAGCACTTCGCCGGCACGCAGTTCGAAGTCGAGATGGCGCACCGCCCACTGCTCGGCGTCGGGATAGCGGAAGCCGACGTTCTCGAACACGAAGCCGCGCGTGATCGGTCTCGGCACGGCCACCGCGTCGGGACGCGAGGCGATCTCCGGTTCAATGGCGAAGAACGAGAACAGGTCGTCCAGGTACAGCGCCTGCCCGGCGACCTGCGAGAAGCCGATCAGCAGGCCCTCCAGCAGCTGGCGCAGGCGCAGGAAGCTGCCGGCGAGGAAGGTCAGGTCACCGATGCTGAAGTCGCCGCGGATGGTGCGCCAGGCGATGTAGGCGTAGGCGACGTAGTAGCCCAGCGTGCCGAGCGCGGCCAGCAGCGTGCCCCACAGCGCGCGGCGGCGGGCCAGCGCCCGGTTGGCGACGTAGTAGCGGTCGGCGAGCTGGCGGTAGCGTTCAACCAGGAAGCGGTGCAGGTTGAAGATCTTCACTTCCTTCGCGGTCTCGACGCTGGCGCCGACCTGGCGCAGGTAGTCGAGCTGGCGCCGCTCCGGCGTCCACTGGTAGTTGAGCGAATAGCCCAGCGCGTTGAAGTGCGATTCGCCGACAAAGGCCGGCACCAGCGCCACCGCCAGCAGCGCGATCAGCCACGGCGCGTACACCAGCAGGCCGATGGCGAAGCTGGCCACGGTGATGGCGTCCTGCAGCTGCCCGAACAGCTGGCTCATCAGGTTCATCCGCCCCATGCTCTGCCGCCGTGCGCGGTCCAGGCGGTCCTGCAGTTCGGGGTCCTCGAAGTCCTCCAGGTCCAGCAGCGCGGCATGCTCCATCAGGCGCACGCTGGTGGCGTTGTTGAACAGCTCCGAGAGCAGGTTGTCGGCATAGGCCACCAGCCGGCCAAGCAGGTCCGAGCCGATCGCCAGCGCCAGCTCCAGCGCCAGCAGCGACAGCAGGTGGTCGAGCCGGCCGCCGGCCAGCGCGTCGCCGAGGTCGTGCAGGCCCGGAGTGCCACTGGCCAGCCGGATCGCCTCGTCGATGATCAGCTTGCCGATATACAGCGTGGCCACCGGCATCAGCGCGCGCATCAGGCGCAGGCCGAGGCTGGCCAGGGTCAGGCCGGGGCTGGTCTGCCAGATCTGGCGCAGGAACGGCGGCAGGTTGCGCAGGGCATGGAAGCGTTCGCGCAGGCTGGGCTGGCGCGCCGGTGCGGCGGGAGGACTCATGCGTCGATTCTCGCCCCGGGGCGGGGCGAGCGGAACCGGGGCGCGACGATCAGCCGTCGTCTTCCAGGTCGAATTCGGCGGTCGAGCCCGGGCCGCCCTGGTGGTCGGCGCCACGCACCGCTTCGCCCGGCTGCCCGAACGAGGCGCTGCCATCGTCGACGTTGAGCAGGTTGCGCACGCCCGCCACGCCGGGCAGCGTCGCCACCAGGCGCTCGGCGCGCAGCTTCATCGCGCGCTCGGGCACATCGCCGCTGAGGATGACGTGACCATCCTGGACCTGGATCAGGATTTCGCCCGCATCGATGTCGGCTTCGTCCGACAAGGCGCGGATGACGTCATCGACCAGCAACTGGTCGGGAATCGGGGCGTTGGAAGCGGACATGGCGATCCTTGCTCGGTGTGAAGACCGCCATGCTGGGCCGGCCGCCGTGACGGCGGTGGCAAGGTTTACTCATCCAGGCGCAGGGTCAGGCACTTGGCGGCGCCGCCGGATTTCAGGAATTCGTCCAGGCCGGTGTCGAGCGTGCGGTAGCCCCATGCCGCCAGCGCCTGGCGCAGCGCCGGGCTGGCGCGGTTGAGCACGATGGCATCGTCCAGGTCGACCGCGTTGCAGGCGAAGGCCAGCGCATCGGCCTCATCGACCGCGATGCGCTGGTGCGGCGGCACGCGCGCGGCGATCTGCGCCTGCGCGGCGTCGTCGAACGCCGCCGGGTAGTACAGCAGGCGGCCATCGCGCAGCGGGCAGAAGCAGGTATCCAGATGGTAGAAGCGGGCATCGACCAGGCGCAGCGGCACCACCTCCACCCCGAGCATGCGCTCCAGCTCGGGCGCCACGCCGGCATCGGAGCGGTGGCCGTGGCCCAGCCACAGCAGGCCGCGCTGGCCGCGATCGAACAGCGCGTCGCCGGCGCCTTCGAAGAACAACGGTTCCGGCAACGGGCGGATGCGGTAGCCGGCGCGGCGGAACCAGTCGATGCACAGCGGCTCCTCGCCGCGGCGTTCGGGATGGCGGAAGCGGCTCGGCACGAAGGTGTTGCCGCGCACCAGGCCGGCATTGGCGGTGAACACCAGGTCCGGCAGGCCGGGGGCCGGCGGCAGCAGCTCGACCTCGGCGTGCTCGGCCAGGCGTGCCTGCAAGGCCTGCCACTGGCCGGCCGCGCGGGCATGGTCGGTGTCGTGGACATGCCCGGCCATCCACGGGTTGATGACGTAGTCGACCGCGAAGTGGTCCGGCGCGCACAGCAGCAGGCGGTGGCGGACCGCGACGGCGTCGTCGTTGGCGGCCAGGGGCAGGGTGACCTCGCCGGCGAATACCGGCAGGCCGTGCTTGTCGTCCATTGCGCTTCTCCGCGGGGCCAGGAACGCAGACCGTAGCGGCGGCGTGTTGCACGCAGGTGTCCGGCACGGCCGGCCGGTGGGCCGCTTACGGCAGCTCGGGCTGCAGGCCGACGCCGAGGCGGTTCCAGGCATTGATCAGCGCCACCGCCATCGTCACCTCGGCGATTTCCTTGTCGTCGAAGTGCGCCTTCAGGCCGTCGTACAGGGCATCGGCCGGGGCGCCGTCGGGCAGGCGGGTCAGCGCTTCGGCCCAGGCCAGCGCGGCGCGTTCGCGCGCGTCGAAGAAGCGGCTGTCATGCCAGCCGGCGACGGTGTCGAGCTTGCGCTGTTCCACCCCGGCCTTGCGCAGCGCGGTGGAATGCATGTCCATGCAGTAGGCGCAGCCGTTGATCTGCGA
>DJAN01000243.1:0-801 GCA_002429615.1 Lysobacteraceae bacterium UBA6001 | reverse complement strand
GGCGCAGCCGTTGATCTGCGAAACGCGCAGGAACAGCAGTTCGGCCAGCTCGGCGCCGATGCTGCCGGCATGGACCTGCATGCTGGCGGTGGACAGGCCCTTGAACGCGGTGGGCAGGTGCTGGGTGTAGTCGACGCGATGGAAGTTCATGGATATCTCCAGTAGCAGCGGCCACGGTGGCCGCTTTCGATATCCAGGACGCGCCAGCGCGATGGCGCGTGACAGCGGCGGGCGATCAGCCCGGCGGCAGTTTGTCCGGGTTCATCAGGGTCAGCAGTTCGACGATGCGATCGCCGTCGATCACCGCCAGCGTGGCCGAATGCAGGCGGCCATCGGGGTGGTGGCGCAGGATCGCCGGCTCGCCGTTGACCGTGCCCAGCCGGGCCCGCAGCCCCAGCCCACGCCGCGCCACCGCCCAGTACAGCCGGGCGATGCGTTCGGCGCCGAGCAGCGGGCGCAGGGTGGCGGTGACCTTGCCGCCGCCGTCGGAGACCAGCCGCGCGTTGCTGTCCAGCAGCGCGGTGATGGCGTGGGCATCGCCGGCCTGCGAGGCTTCCATGAAGCGCGCCAGCAGCTCGCGGTGGCGCGCCCGCGGCACCTCGAAGCGCGGCCGCTCGGCCTGCAGGCGGGTGCGCGCGCGGTGTACCAGCTGGCGGCAGTTGGCCTCGCTATGGCCGAGCAGCTCGCCGATGCGGGCGTAGTCGTAGTCGAAGGCTTCCTTGAGCAGGAAGGCCGCGCGCTCCTCCGGGCCCAGGCGTTCCAGCACCGCCAGCAGCGCCAGCGAGACCTGTTCGGCCTGCT
>DJAN01000173.1:11129-11349 GCA_002429615.1 Lysobacteraceae bacterium UBA6001 | reverse complement strand
TGCGGCTGCCGGGGCCGCCGGCGCAGGTGCTGGCGAGCGAGGCCGGGCATGCCGCGCTGGCCGTTGGCAGCGCACGCGAACTCGCGGTGCTGGCGCGGCTGCAGCAACGCTGGCCGCATGTCGACAACGAACGCATCCTGTCCGGTCCCGGGCTCGTCAACACCTATCAGGCGCTGTGCGAACTGGAGGGCGTGGCCGCCACGCTCGACAGCCCGGCGGC
>DJAN01000173.1:0-10847 GCA_002429615.1 Lysobacteraceae bacterium UBA6001 | reverse complement strand
CCGGCGGCGATCTCCGCCGCGGCACAGGCCGATTCCGACGCACTGGCCAGCGAGACACTGCGGATGTTCTGCGGCCTGCTCGGCAGCCTCGCCGGTGACCTCGCGCTGACCTTCGGTGCCAGCGCGGTGTATCTGGCAGGTGGCATTCCCGCGCAGATCCGCCCGCAGCTGCTGGACGGCACCTTCGGCGCGCGCTTCATCAACAAGGGCGTACTCGCCCCGGTGCTGGCGCAGGTGCCGGTGTGGCTGGTCGACCATGGGCAGCTCGGCCTGGTCGGCGCCGCGGCCTGGTACCAGCAGCGTCATCGTCATTCCCACGGCGCGCACTGACGCGCCCCGCATCCCAAGGAACCGCATGGCCACCCGACGTCGCTTCCTGCAGTCCTCGCTGGCGGCCGGTGCCGCACTCGCGCTGCCCGCGGCAGCCATCACCGGCGCGGCGGTGCCGGGTCCGCGCGTGGTGTCGACCTGGGATTTCGGTGTCGGCGCCAATGCGGCCGCCTGGAAAGTGCTCGCGGGCGGCGGCAGCGCGCTGGACGCGGTGGAGGCGGGCGCGCGCTGGGCCGAGAGCGACCTGTGCAATCCCACCGTCGGGCGCTGCGGCAACCCGGATCGCGACGGCGTGCTGACCCTGGACGCCAGCATCATGGCTGGCGATGGCCGCTGCGGCGCGGTGGCTGCGCTGGAGGACATCGACCATCCGGTGTCGGTCGCGCGCGCGGTGATGGAAAAGAGTCCGCATGTGATGCTGGTGGGGGCGGGTGCGCAGCAGTTCGCGCTGGCCCAGGGTTTTCGCAAGACCCCGCTGCTCACCGACAGCGCGCGGCAGGCCTGGCAGGAATGGTTGAAGACTTCGCAGTACGCGCCGCAGATCAATGCCGAGCGGATGACGCGCCCCGGCGACAGCCACAACCACGACACGCTCGGCATCCTGGCGATGGATGCGCAGGGCCGCCTGGCCGGCGCATGCACGACCAGCGGCATGGCGTGGAAGCTGCATGGCCGTGTTGGCGACAGCCCGATCATCGGTGCCGGCCTGTATGTCGACCAGGAAGCTGGCGCGGCGACCGCGTCGGGCGTGGGCGAGGAGATGATCCGCAATGCCGCCAGCTTCCTGGTGGTGGAGTTGATGCGCCAGGGCTACTCGCCGGCCGATGCGTGCCGCGAGGCGATCGACCGCGTCGTGCGCAAGCGCCCGGAGGACAGCAAGCGTCTGCAGGTGTGTTTCCTGGCCTTGGCGCGCGATGGCCGTGTCGGCGCGTTCGCGCTGCATCGTGGCTTCGTCTATGCGCTGCAGGACAAGGGCCCCGGTCCGCACGATGTGCTGCACGACGCCGGCTCGGTGTACACCACGGAGCAGAAGTGAGCGCCACGCCACGGCTGGAAATCGCCGCCGGCTCACTGGCCTCGGCACTGGCCGCGCAGGCAGGCGGCGCCGACCGCGTGGAGTTGTGCGAGAACCTCGGCGACGGCGGCTGCACGCCCTCGCATGGGACGATCGCGCTTGCGCGTGATCGCCTGCGGATTCCGCTGTACGTGCTGATCCGCCCGCGCGGCGGCGACTTCATCTACGACGAGATGGAGCGCGAGGTGATGCTGCGCGACATCGAGCACTGCGTGCGCCTGGGCTGCGATGGCGTGGTGCTGGGGGCACTGGATGCGCGAGGAGACGTCGATATGCCGACCTGCACGGCGCTGCGTGCGGCGGCAGGTTCGCTTGGCGTGACCTTCCATCGCGCCATCGACGTGGCCCACGATCCGGCGCGCGCACTTGAGGCGGCGATCGCGCTGGGGTGCGAGCGCGTGCTGACCTCCGGCGCGCAGCCTGATGCGTTGGCCGGCGCCGAAGCCATCGCCGCGTTTGTGGCGCAGGCGCGTGGGCGCATCGCGGTGATGGCGGGCGCCGGGATCAACGCCGCCAACGTCGCTGCCATCGTGCGCGACGGCGGTGTCTCCGAAGTGCATGCCTCCGCGCGCGGCCCGCGCCCGACGCCCGCGTCGACACGTTTGCCCGGGCTCGCGCCCACGGTGTTGCAGACCGATGTCGAACAGGTCCGTGCACTGCGCCAGGCCTTGGACGCGCTGGCCTGAGCGCGGGCCCCGCGTGGCTTGGTTTGTCATCGCAACGGTGACAGACTCGCCGGTCTGACCCAGAAGACCGAAAAGATGAGCGAGAAGATTCCGCTGTTGATCGACACCGACCCGGGCGTGGATGACGCGCTGGCACTGCTGATGGCGTTCAACGATACGCGCCACGAGGTGATCGGGCTGACCATCGCCGCCGGCAACGTCGGTTTGGACCACACCGTGCGCAATGCGCTGAAGCTGTGCGAGATCGCCGGCCGCACCGACGTGCCCGTCTATGCCGGCTGCCCGGATCCGCTGCTGCACCCCGCGGTGGATGCCGCGCACGTGCACGGCGTGGATGGTTTCGGCGACGTCGGCTATGCCGTGGCCGCGCGCGGTGTCGAAGCCGAGCATGCGGCGCTGGCGATCCTGCGCTTGTCGCACCAGTACGCGGGCAAGCTGCTGCTGGTCGCGCTCGGCCCGCTGACCAACATCGCGGTGGCGCTGAAGCTCGACCCGACGCTGCCGCAGCGCGTCGGACGTTTCCTGGTCATGGGCGGCGCGATCAACGGCCACGGCAACATCACCCCGCAGGCCGAATTCAATATCGCCTTCGACCCGGAAGCGGCGCACATCGTGTTTTCCGCGTTCCCGCACATCGAGGTCGCCGACTGGGAAGCCACCGTCGCCCATGGCCTGCCACACCGCGAGGTGGAGCAGTGGCTGGCGGCGGATTCCAACCGCGCGCGCTTCTATGACGACATCTCTCGCAAGACCCGGCTGTGGTCGGAGGACAGCCGCGGCGAGCATTGGTACGCAGCCGATGCGCTGGCCATGGCGTGGGCGCTGGAGCCGGATGCGGCGACCCGGGTCGAGCAGCGCCCGCTGCAGGTCGAGCTGGCGGGCACCCACACCCGTGGCGCCACCGTGGTGGACTGGAACCGCCAGCTAGGCCTGGCCGACAACGCCAGCCTGCTGATCGGCTACGACCAGGCCCGCTTCGAGGGCCTGGTGCGGGCGGCGCTGGCGGCGGCCTGATACGCCGCTTGCCTGGAGAGGGCGGCATGGATATAATGCCGCTCTTGTCCAGCAGCCCCCTACGGTGCGAGCCATGAAGGCCGACATCCATCCGAACTACCGCGACGTCGTTTTCCACGACGTGACTTCCGATTTCAAGATCCTGACCCGCTCGACCATGGCCTCGAAAGAGACCGTGAAGTGGGAAGACGGCCAGGATTACCCGCTGATCAAGGTCGAAATCTCCTCGGCTTCGCACCCGTTCTATACGGGCAAGCACAAGGTGATCGACACCAGCGGCCGCATCGACAAGTTCCAGAAGCGCTACGCGCGCTGATCCGTCGATACGGCGCCCGTTCGCGGGCGTGAAAAACCGATCCAGGCGACGGCCGCGCTCAGGTGCGGCCGTCGCTTTTGCGCTTTCTGGCGGTTGGCTGCAACGCAACGTTGCGGGCCGGCGTTCGACTTCAGTCTGAGTTCCCCACCTATGCTGCTGTGCGATAATGACGCACATCCAGGGAATATTTCCCCCTGGACAGCCATCAATGCCTGTCCGGCCCCACCGTGCAGGCGAACCATAATGTGAGGAGCGACACTGTGTCCGATCTTGATCAGGTCACGCTCAACGCCGGCGACAAGTCGGTAGTTTTGCCGGTACTCAAGCCCACCCTGGGCAACGACTGCGTCGACATTTCCAAGCTGACCAAGGAAACGGGTCTTTTCACCTACGACTCGGGCTTCACCGCCACCGCCAGCTGCAAGTCGGCCATCACCTACATCGACGGTGACAACGGTGTGCTGCTGTACCGCGGCTACCCGATCGAGCAGCTGGCCCAGCACTCGAACTTCCTCGAAGTCTCGTACCTGCTGATGAACGGCGAACTGCCGAACAAGGAGGAATTCTCCAAGTTCGAGCACGAGGTCACGCATCACACGATGATGCATGAGTCGCTGAAGTCGTTCCTCAAGGGTTTCCACTACGACGCCCACCCGATGGCCATGCTGGCCGCCTCGGTGGCGTCGCTGTCGGCGTTCTACCACGACAACCTCGACCTGGATGATCCGGAACAGCGCCGCCAGGCCGCGATCCGCCTGATCGCCAAGATGCCGACCCTGGCTGCCGCCGCTTACCGTTATTCGGTTGGCCAGCCGATCCGCTATCCGCGCAACAACCTCGAATACGTCAACCGCTTCCTGCACATGATGTTCGAGGTGCCGAGCGAGCCGCTGGAAATGAACCCGGTCGTGGCCAAGGCCATGGACCTGCTGTTCATCCTGCACGCCGACCACGAGCAGAACGCTTCGACCTCGACCGTGCGTCTGGTCGGTTCGACCGGTGCCAACCCGTATGCCTCGGTGGCCGCCGGCATCACCGCGCTGTGGGGTCCGGCCCACGGCGGTGCGAACGAAGCCGTGCTGAAGATGCTGGAAGAGATCGGCGATGCGAAGAACGTCGAGTCCGCCGTGGCCAAGGCCAAGGACAAGAACTCGAGCTTCCGCCTGATGGGCTTCGGCCACCGCGTCTACAAGAACTTCGACCCGCGCGCGAAGATCATCCGCGAGATGACCCACAAGGTGCTCGGCGAGCTGGGCGTGAACGACCCGCTGCTGGAAGTGGCGCTGAAGCTGGAAGAGGCCGCGCTGAAGGACGACTACTTCGTGCAGCGCAAGCTGTACCCGAACGTCGACTTCTACTCGGGCATCATCTACAAGGCGCTCAACATCCCGGTGGAGATGTTCACCGTGATGTTCGCCATCGCCCGTACCTCCGGCTGGGTGTCGCATTGGCTGGAGCAGCAGGTCGACCCGGAAATGAAGATCGGCCGTCCGCGCCAGATCTACACCGGCTACGACGTGCGCGACTACAAGGCCAACGACAAGCGCTAAGCGCCTGCCGCAGTCGTTTCGCAGAAAGGCCCCGCAAGGGGCCTTTCTGCGTTCAGGGCGCTCAACGAGGATCCGTCGGAACCGGTTCGGCGGGCAACGACAGGGCGTGAACGAACGCGGCGTGCAACCTTGCGCCCATTTTGTCGGCCGGCTGCGTTCGGATCGCATAACGGCCGTCGATGCATGCTTCCAGGCGAACTGGGTTGCCTTCCCGGCTGAGCGGCTTACCCGGATCGTCGCCCCACAGGGAACTGACGCGCCATGCGTCGCGAATCTCGCCAAGGTCGCTGCGGCGCATGTGGCGCAATACATCCTGATGCGCCGCACGCCGGCCGACCGGCGATCCCGGTGGCGGGGGCGGTTGAAACGCCTCGCGTGAGGCATCCGCCACGATCTCCTCGTTGCTTGCCTGCAGAACGATCCGCCAAGCGTCCGCGCCGGCGCCGTTGGTTAACGAGGCGACATAAATCTCTTTGCCCAAGCCTTGGGCCTGGCCACAACCCAGCAGCAGATCCGCATCGGGTGAACCCATTCGAATCATTTGTTCGACGATCTTGCGGGTTTGCCAGTCAGCGAGATCCGAGCCGCCCGGCGGCATCCCGATCCAGGGCCCGGTCGCGCCTGCGTCGCGCAATCGTGAGCCACCGCTATACCAGGCAGACGCGACCAGCAAGACAAGCAGCAAAAGCCCAAGCCACACGCCGATGATGCGGCGCTCCATGCCTTTGCCGGGCGCCCCGCCTTCAGCCGATGTAGCCAAGGATCTCCTCCTGCGCCAGCAACTCTCGCAACTGCGCGGCCGACGCGCGTGGCATGGGCTTTTCGTCCACCTGCGAGAGTGGCGCCTGGCGCAGCGCGTCGTAGGGCAGCACCACCAGATCGAAGGTGAGCTCCTCGGCACTGAACAACCACACCGGGAAGTCATCGGCGCGCTCACGGTCCAGCCGCAGGCGGCGGGTACGTGGTTCGGCGGGAATGCGGTGTTCCTCCAGGAAGCGCGCCACCGCCTCCGGATCGTCGCTGTGCAGCTGCAGCTGCACCGGCGAGTTCGCATCGGCCGTGCCTTCCAGCACCGGTCCGGTCAGCCGAGGCGAGAACGTGACCAGAAACTCCAGCGCACGCAGCGCCGCCTCGCGCCGCTGGCGCAGCCCCTCCGCATGCTGGGGGCCGGCGAACAGGCGCTGGTATTCGCGCAGGGCTTCTTCGATCTCACGGTTGCGGGGCAACGAGGCATCGTCGTGGATGCCGAGCCGGCTGGCGGCCTTGAGCTTGGCCTGGTGGAAGTCGCGGATGCCACCTTCGGCCATCAGGCGCGCGGCCTCGTGGGCGAGGCGGTGGCGGCGTTCCCGGGTGCGGGTTTCGGCGTGCTGGCGCGCGTGATGCATGGCCATATCCCCCGTGGCTGGAACCGGGATCGAATGTAGCGCATCGGCGTGAAGATTGTGGGTCGATGCGAAGACAGCGCCGGATATGCGCGCCGAAACGCCAAGGGGCGCCCTTGGGCGCCCCTTGGCGGTACCACCGTGCGGGAAGCGGGCGTCAGAAGATGTCGAACGCCTTCTCGTCCGCCTGCTGGTCCTGCAGGCCGTAGTCGTAGTCCTGCAGGCGATCCAGGTCTTCGTTCTTGACCCATTCCACCGCGCCGTTGAGCGTCGCCTGGGTCATGCCGTCCGGCGGATCGTTGGCGGTGATCGGCGCGTCCTTCAGCGCCACGCGCATGTAGTCGATCCAGATCGGCAGCGCGGCCTTGCCGCCGTACTCGCGGTAGCCCAGCGACTTGAAGTCGTCGCGGCCCACCCAGACGGTGGTCGCCAGCGGGCCGCCGAAGCCGGAGAACCAGGCGTCGCGGTGGTCGTTGGTCGAGCCGGTCTTGCCGCCGACATCCTCGCGACCCAGCACCTTGGCCGCGGTGCCGGTGCCGCGCTGGACCACGTCGCGCATCATCGACACCAGCTGGTAGGCGGTGCGCTCGTCGATCGCGCGCGGGGCGATCTTGGTATCGCTGGCGGCCGGGATCGGCGTGGTTTCGGCGGACGGCTTCGCCGCGGCGGCGGCGCCGAAGTTGAAGCCGTCCACCACCTGGTTCACCGGCGCGGCGTTGCCGCCGCTGGTGGCGCAGGTGCGGCAGGCCACCGCCGGGTTTTCCTTGAACAGCACCGTGCCGTCGCGGTCGCGGACCTCGTCGATGATCCACGGGTCCACGCGCGAGCCGCCGTTGGCGAACACCGCGTAGCCGCGCGCCACCGACAACGGGGTCAGCGAGGCGGTGCCGAGCGACATCGACAGGTTCGGCGGCAGCTCGGCCGGCTCGAAGCCGAACTGGGCGATGTACTGGCGGGCGAAGTCCACGCCGATGGCATCGAGCAGGCGCACCGAGACCAGGTTGCGCGACTGCACCAGCGCCTCGCGCAGGCGCATCGGGCCCTTGAAGCCGCCGCCGTCGTTCTGCGGCGACCAGGTCTTGCCGCGGCGGTCGCGGAACACCACCGGCGCATCCAGCACGATCGAGGCGGGATTGAAGCCCTTCTCGAACGCGGCCGCATACACGAACGGCTTGAAGCTGGAGCCCGGCTGGCGACGCGCCTGGGTGGCGCGGTTGAACTTGTTGCCGGCGAAGCTGAAGCCACCGACCATCGCCCGCAGCGCGCCGTTGTTGGCGTCCAGCGAGACCAGCGCGGCCTGGCCGCGCGGAATCTGGTCGATGACCCACTCGCCGTCCTTGTCGCCGGCGCGCACGCGCACGATGTCGCCGCGCTTGAGCAGGGCGGCCGGGGTCTTGTTGGCCCAGCGCGTAGCGGCGGCCGGCAGGCTGAGCTCGCTGTGGTCGGCCAGCACCAGCTTGGCCCCGCCATCGGGCAGCGTGGCCGAGACGATCGCCGGGCGCAGGCCCGACTGCGGCACGATGCCGGCCAGGTGCCCGGCCAGCGTCGCCGCGTCCGCATCGGCGGCCACGTCCACATGCTGCTCCACGCCGTGCCAGCCGTGGCGGTGGTCGTACAGGATCAGCCCGTCGCGCACCGCCACGTCGGCCGCCTGCTGCAGGTTGGCATCGATGCTGGTGGTGACCCGGTAGCCCTTGTCGAGCACCTCGCCGCCGTAGCGGGCGATCATTTCCTGGCGCACCAGCTCGGCCACGTAAGGCGCGTAGACCTCCACCGGCGGCTCGTGCGGCTTGGCGTGCATCGGCACCGCCTTGGCCGCGTCGGCCTCGGCCTGGCTGACGAAGCCCAGGTCGGCCATGCGCTGCAGGACGTAGTAGTCGCGGCGCTCGCGGGCGCGCTCGGGGTTGCTGATCGGGTTGCCGCTGGACGGGAACTTGGGAATGCCGGCCAGCGAGGCCATCTCGTCCAGGGTCAGTTCGTTGAGCTTCTTGCCGTAGTAGTACTCCGCGGCGGCGCCCACGCCGTAGGCGCGGTTACCGAAGAAGCTCTTGTTGAGGTACAGCTCGAAGATCTCGTCCTTGCTCAGCTCGCTCTCGATTTTGCGCGCCAGCAGGATCTCGTTGATCTTGCGGGTGTAGCTGTACTCGGAGCTGAGGAAGAACTGACGGGCGACCTGCTGGGTGATGGTCGAGCCGCCCGGCACGCGCTTGTCGTCGGTGGTGGCCAGCAGCCAGACCGCGCGCGCGATGCCCTTGTAGTCGACGCCGCCGTGCTCGTAGAAGCGCGCGTCCTCGGTGGCCAGGAAGGCCTGCTTGAGACGTTCGGGCACGTCCTTCATCTGGATCGGATAGCGCCGCGCCTGCCCATAGACCGCCATCAGCCGGCCGTCGCTGGCATAGACGTACATGGGCTCCTGCAGCTCCACCTGGCGCAGGGACTGCACGTCCGGCAGGCGCGAGGACAGGGTGTAGTAGACCCCGCCGGCGGCCACGAGGCCGAGCAGGGCAAGCACGACAAACCCGGCCAGGATCCAGCCCAGCCAACGACGGAAACGGGGCATCAAGCAGATTCCGATTGCAGATTTCTTGGCCGCAGAGTATAGATTACGCGGGTCTGGCTGGGGCCGGACTCGGGGAACGCAATTGGGGAACCCCCTCGCCGGGCAGGCATGGGGTAGGCACGGGGCAGGCGTGACGGGCTTCTCGGCTTTCGCGCGGGGTGGTTGCCAATTGCAAAAAACTAATTATTAATGCGCGGGCGCACAAAGCGCGTCCAAGTGCCCGTCGGCAGGGGAGTTTCCGTGGGGCTTATTCCCAAGAGTCAGTCGCCGCTCATTGGCGTCGACATCAGTTCGACTGCGGTAAAGCTGTTGCAGCTTTCCCGTAGCGGCAACCGTTTCCGCGTGGAACACTACGCGGTTGAGCCTCTTCCACCGAATGCGGTGGTGGAGAAGAACATCGTCGAGGTCGAGGCGGTGGGCGAAGCCATTCGTCGCGCCATGAACCGCTCCGGCAGCAAGGCCAAGAACGCCGCGGCCGCCGTGGCGGGTTCGGCCGTGATCACCAAGTTGATCCCGATGCCGGCGGACCTGGACGAGAACGACATGGAGGCCCAGGTCGAACTGGAGGCCACCAACTACATTCCGTACCCGATCGAGGAAGTGAACCTCGATTTCGAGGTGCTCGGCGCGATTCCGAACAACCCGGAGATGGTCCAGGTACTGCTGGCCGCCTCGCGTTCGGAGAACGTCGAGCTGCGCCAGTCGGCGCTGGAACTGGGTGGCCTGACCGCCAAGGTGATGGACGTGGAGGCCTTCGCGGTCGAAAACGCCTTCGCCCTGCTGTCCAGCGAGCTGCCGGTGCCGCACGACGGCCTGGTCGCGCTGGTCGACATCGGCGCCACCATGACCACGCTCAACGTGATCCGCGGTGGCCGCAGCCTCTACAGCCGCGAGCAGGTCTTCGGCGGCAAGCAGCTCACCGACGAGGTGATGCGTCGCTACGGCCTGACCTACGAGGAAGCCGGCATGGCCAAGCGCCAGGGCGGGCTGCCGGAGAGCTACGAGGTCGAGGTGCTGGAGCCGTTCAAGGAAGCCACTGTCCAGCAGATCAGCCGACTGCTGCAGTTCTTCTACGCGGGCAGTGAATTCAACCGGGTCGACTGCGTCGTCCTGGCGGGTGGCTGCGCGGCGCTGGCCGGGCTGCCGGAGATGGTCGAAGAGCAGTTGGGCGTGACCACCGTGGTCGCCAACCCGCTGTCGCAGATGACCCTCGGTCCCAAGGTGCAGGCGCAGGCGCTGCAGCAGGATGCCCCGGCGCTGATGATCGCCACCGGCCTGGCCCTGAGGAGCTTCGACTGATGGCCAGAATCAACCTATTGCCCTGGCGCGCGGAGCGCCGCAAGCAGCGTGAGCGCGAGTTCTTCAGCATGCTCGGCTTCGCCGCCGTGGCCGGCGTCGTGCTCTCGGCGCTGATCTGGTTCTACTTCGATCGCCAGGTCGAGGGCCAGCAGGACCGCAACAAGTTCCTCACCGCCGAGATCGAGAAGGTCAAGGCGCAGAACCGTGAGATCGAGGAACTCGACAAGAAGAAGGACCGCCTGCTCGCGCGCAAGCGGGTGATCGAGGAACTGCAGGCCAACCGCTCGCAGATGGTGCACCTGTTCGATTCGCTGGTGCGCACCATCCCCGACGGCGTGGTGCTGACCTCGCTCAAGCAGGAGGGTGAAATCCTCACCCTGGAAGGCCGTTCGCAGTCCAACGCCCGCGTCAGTGCGTACATGCGCAACCTGGAGGGCTCGGGCTGGATGACCAATCCGGACCTGTCGATCATCGAAGCCAAGGCGCAGGACGCCGGCAAGAAGGTCAGCGCGATCGTCGATGCGAAGACCCTGCCGTATGTCTTCACGCTGAAGGTCAAGCTGGCCAAGCCGGCCGCCGACGACGCCACGGGCGCCGCCGAGCAGGGTGCGGCCACCGCCGCTCCCGGCGCGCCG
>DJAN01000072.1:3816-3940 GCA_002429615.1 Lysobacteraceae bacterium UBA6001 | reverse complement strand
GCGAGGCCGGCGGCCAGGCCGATGATCAGCGTGCGGGTAAGGGTCTGGGGGTTCCGCATGGAAAATCCTCCGGGTTCGATGGCGTGCGCGGGGCGGGGCGAAGACAACCGCTCAGGATTTGGCC
>DJAN01000072.1:3075-3627 GCA_002429615.1 Lysobacteraceae bacterium UBA6001 | reverse complement strand
GCAGGCGCAGGGTCTGGCCCGGGAAAATCTTGTCCGGGTCGTCCAGCACGTCGCGGTTGGCCTGGAAAATCTTCTGCCAGGCGTTGGCATCGCCGTAGTGCTGTTTGGCGATCTTCGACAGCGAATCGCCCTTCTGCACGGTGTAGGACTGTTCGCCGACGATCTCCGCAGTGCTGTCCACCTTGGCGGTGACGCCGGAGAAATCAGCTTTGGGCACGATCTCGGCCGTGCTGTCGACCTTCGACGTCACGCCCGAGAAATCCGCTTTCTTGTCGTTGCTGGTCATGGACAGGTTCCGTGATGCCACAGCGTGGGATCACGGTTGCACGGCAAACGTTAAAAGCGGATCGCGCCAGCGTGAAGCCAGCGCGCGCCATCGGTTGCGGTTGTTACTGTCGCGCGTCGCGCAATGCGGGCGGCGGCTCGGCGCCCGGGGTGGCGCGCCATGGATTGATGTCCAGGCCACCGCGCCGGGTATAGCGCGCCTCGACCACCAGCCACTGCGGACGGCAGCAACGCGAGACGTCGTGGAAGATGCGCTCCACGCACTGC
>DJAN01000072.1:0-2922 GCA_002429615.1 Lysobacteraceae bacterium UBA6001 | reverse complement strand
GATGCGCTCCACGCACTGCTCATGGAATTCGGCGTGGTCGCGATAGCTGACCAGATACCGCAGCAGGCCTTCGGCATCGATCGGCGCGCCGCGGTAGCGCAGCGACACGTTGGCCCAGTCCGGCTGGCCGGTGACCGGGCAGTTCGATTTGAGCAGCGCCGACACCAGCGTCTCCTCCACCTCCTCGCCCGGGCGCGTGCGCAGATGGCCGGCATTGGGCGGGCCGTAGTCGTCGATGCTGACGTCCAGGCCATCGATGCTGGTCTCGTCGGCGTCCGCGGCGATCGGCGGCAGGCCGAACTCCACGCTCACCGGCGCGCCGGCGCGGGCGGACAGATCGGTGGCGATGCTTTCGCGCACCGCCGCCGGGCTGTTGAAGCGGGTGCTGTTGAGCGAGTTGAGATAGAGCTTGAGTGACTTGGACTCGATCAGGTTCGGCGAGTCGCTGGGCACGTACAGGGTGGCGGTGGCCACGCAGGGCTTGCCGTGCGCGTCCAGCCAGCCCAGCTCATAGGCATGCCAGCGGTCCAGCCCCACGAAGGGCAGCGCGGACGGATCGATGCCGATCGACTCGCGGCTGGGCAGGCGGGGGATCGGGAACAGCAGCGAGGGGTCGTAGCGGGTCGGGTAGGCGACCTCGCGCCCGAGGCTGGAATCGGCGGGGGTGTTCATTGCCGCATTTTAGCGGCCAGCGGCTGGCCGGAAGGTGTATGGGGGACGGCGCTTGGCGCTCGCTGGCGTCGCGGAGATACTGGTGCGGTCGGCGGGGGGATCCGCAGGGGAAAACGGCATGGACGACAAGCTCAAGGAACTGCTGGCGCGCACCAACGTGGATGAACTGGTCAGCCCGGCCGCGAGGGCGCTGGACCTGAACCAGCCGGTCGCCTCCGCGCCGGAACCGGAACCGCGCACGTTCCGCTCCACCACCGACCCGCTGCAGATCAATTTCGCCGCGGCCGACGTGCTGGGGAAGATCACCACCTCGCGAACCCGGCCATGGATGCGGGTCGTCGGCATGATCGTGGTCTGCTCGCCACTGGTCGTGATCGGGCTGGAAACCGCGCTGGGCGCCTGGATGGTCGCGCCCGGCGAGTTCATGGTCCCGCAGACGCCACGGGAATACGCCCGCGTGACGCTCGGGACACTGGCGTTCGTGCTGCTGGCGGTGGTGACGCCCTGGCTGATCTACCGGGCCGCCCGCCGCGGCTGAGCGGCGCCCGTCCAGGCGCCGCCCAGGCCCGCCGTCAGGACGCCGGGCCGCCGTGCAGGTAGTCCAGCGACACCTGCAGCAGCGCGCGCAGGCCGATGTCCAGCGACTTCTCGTCCAGCAGGAACTTCGGCGAGTGGTTGCTCGGCGCCGTGGCCGGGTCGATCCCGGGGCTGGTCGAACCGACGAAGAAGAACAGGCCGGGCACTTCGCGCGCATAGAACGAGAAGTCCTCGGCGCCCATCTGCAGCGGCGGCTCGTAGACGTTGCCGGCACCGACCACCGCCTGCAGGCTGGGCAGCATCTTCGCGGTCAGGGCCGGGTCGTTGATGGTGGCCGGGTTGCCGTCCTGGTCCGGCACCTGCGCCTCGGCACGCGCGCCGTGCGCGGCGGCGGTGTGCTCGGCGACGTTCTTCAGGTCGGCGAAGATCTTCTGCCGCATGCCCTCGTCGAAGGTGCGGATGGTGCCGACCATCTCCACCTCGTCGGGGATGATGTTGTAGCGGATGCCGCCCTTGATCGCGCCGAAGCTCACCACCGCCGGCTGCTTGGCGATGTTGGCCTGGCGGCTGACCACGGTCTGCGCGGCGCTGATCAGGTCGGCGCTGGCGACGATCGGGTCGATGCCGTTCCACGGCGCCGAGCCATGGGTCTGGCGGCCGATCACCTTGATGTTGAAGCGGTCCGAGGCGGCCATCAGCGGGCCGCCTCGGACCGCGATCTGCCCGGCCTGGACGCTGGAGAACACATGCAGGCCGAACACCGCCTCCGGCTTGAAGTCGGCGAACAGGCCTTCCTTGAGCATCAGCGAGGCGCCGCCTTCCTCGTTGCCCGGCGCGCCCTCTTCCGACGGCTGGAAGATCAGCATGACCTGCCCCGGCAGCTGCGCCTTCATCGCCACCAGCGCATCGGCCACGCCGAGCAGGATCGCGGTGTGGGCGTCGTGGCCACAGGCGTGCATCACGCCCACCGGCTCGCCGCGGTATTCGGCCTTCACCTTGGAGGCGAACGGCAGGCCGGTCTGCTCGGTCACCGGCAGCGCGTCCATGTCCGCGCGCAGGGCGATCTTTGGGCCCGGCAGGCCGCCTTCGATAATCGCCACCACGCCATGGTGGGCGATGCCCACGCGCGGCTTGAGGCCGAGCTTGCGCAGGTGCGCGGCGACCTGGGCCGAGGTGCGCTCCTCGCGGTTGGACAGCTCCGGGTGCTCGTGGAAGTCACGGCGCCAGCTCACCACCTGCGCCTGCAGCTTGGCGGCCGCGGCGGTGACTTCGGGGCGCTCAGCAGGCGCGGCGACGGCCATCCAGGGAAGACTCAGCAGCAGGGCACCGGCCCAAACGCGCGGAAGGGGCATCACGGACTCTCAAAGGGGTGGGAACCGACAATCTAATCCAGCACGCGCCCGCGCACACGGACCACGGTCAACCAAAGGCGCTCCCGCGCGTTGCAGGGGGTGTCGGCGGGATGAACCAAAGCGACCTGGCGTGGTCAGACTGGCCCGTCAGTCATGGTCCAATCGCCACGATCCGGCGATAAGCTTGCCGGCTTGCCAGGGAGCCCGGCTCCCCCGCCCCCATCCGCCTCAGGAGTTGTCGAATGTCGCGTTTCTGGAAGATCTCGCTGCTCGTGGTGGCAGTGGTCGTCGTGCTGGCCATTGGCGCCCGCATGCTGCGCGGGGGAGGCCACGAAGGCCGCTGGCAGGGCAAGCAGGGCGC
>DJAN01000052.1:520-4493 GCA_002429615.1 Lysobacteraceae bacterium UBA6001 | reverse complement strand
GACGGTGTCACCGAGGTTGGTCACGCGACCATCGACTTCGGTCAGCGCATCGCCAACGTTATTGACGGTCTTGCCACCCACGCTGTAGCTCGGCGGCAGCACGCTGCCGTCGCCGCCGACACCGGCGCCGCCACCCAGCGAGCTCGTCACGCCCTTGAGCTGCGAGACGTTCACCGCATCGGTGTCCGCCACGCCCTTGGACAGGTTCACGATCTGGCGCTGCTTCGCAGCCGAACCCACAGACACCGTGTTCGCACGATCTGCTACCGCGCCATCACCCAATGCCACCGAGGATTCAGCCTTTGCACTCGCACTGGCGCCCAGCGCCACCGAGCGAGCTGCAGCCGCCGCCGTATTGGCGCGGTCACCGATGGCAACCGACGTGCTACCCGCACTGTTGGCGTTGCCACCCATGGCTTGCGAATAACCACCTTCCGCGACAGCGTTCGGGCCAATCGCCACGGTGTTGGCGCCCTTTGCCACAGCGTCGGGCTGGCTGGAGTTGGCACGGAAGTACTTGATGCCACCGCCACCCGTGATGTTGGCAAGGTCGCCAGCAACCTTGTTCACCTGTCCGACGGTGGCCGCATCGCCATCCTTCACGCCGGGCTTGAGATTGCTGATGACGGTGCCTTGCATGTCGATTCCGCCCCAGAAGGTCGCCGGCTTCCAGACGTCGAGATAGCCACCAATCGCAATCGAGTCTTCATCCAGAGCCGTCTTCTGCGACGAATACATGACGATGTTCTTTCCGGGATTACCTACGCCGCTAGGGCCGCTACCCGCAGCAGGATGGCAACGGGGATCGTCGGAAATGCTGAAGGTACCGTTCGCATCGTCTGCATCCGACTCACAGGTTGTTCCCCCGACAGCCTGTCGAGTAATGGTCACAATGGCCTGCGCGTCCGGCGGAACCGCCAATAGGCCGACCACAGCCGTCGCCAGCAAAGCTGGCAGGACAGGCGTTGCAGCCTTGAGACGCGAACTACCAGAAACGGAGCGCGTCGCCAGTTCCGACGCCACCACGGGAGCCCGAAGGGTGCGGTTCCATACCAAGCGATAAATCTTATTCATTGCAAAAGCCACCGGTTAAGAAGGTGGCTGAATGATCGGAATCGGGGCTCGGGGGGTATATGTGAAAAATCGCACTCCGGTGTCACTGCGGTAAACGCACCTCCGCCGGGATCACCGTGCCTGCCATAGTCTGTCGCTATAACTAGCTGAAATAGCAAATAATTTTAAAGCTTGCTCGACTCCTTTTCGCATGCATTGAATTAGGGAAAGCGTCCAATATGAATTCGGAAACCCGATTTTTGTTCAGTAGTTCTTACGGCAAGTCAACGTGCGCATGCATTGATTTGGAAACTTGAACGTGGGAACTGCGTCCACCAATTCAGCGTTATGAGAAACGCGTGCCATCGTGGGGTCCATCGAGCAGATGTCGGACGCTATCCGACCACGGCCGTCCCCGATGGCGTATTCGGTAGAGCGGCCGTGACAATGCGGGCAGGCGTGAAGTCAGCACGACGAGCTTTCCCAGTGCAAGTTGGTCCTGCACCGCGCTGCGCGACAGACAGGTGATGCCAAGGCCGGCAACAGCGCCCTGTTTGATCGCCTCCGTGCTCCCCAGCTGCAGGCTGTGCTCAAACCCACCCAGATGTGGCAGCAGCGCCTGCTCGACCGACTCCCGGGTGCCGGAACCGACCTCGCGCAGCAGCCAGCGCTGCGAGCGCAGCTCGGCGATCGACAGCTGGCGCCCATTCGCCAGCGGATGGGTCGCACCGGCCAGCACGAGCAGCGGATCGTCGCGCCAGGGCAACACCTCCAGCTCGCTCTCGTGGCAGGGACCTTCAATCACACCGGCATCGACTTCCAGGCGCAGCACCGCCTCGACGATCTCCCGGGTATTGCCGATGCGCAACGACACTTCCATGGCGGGCCAGCGAACCAGGCATTGCGCCATGCGTTCCGGCATCAGGTAATTGCCGATGGTGGTGCTGGCGCCCAATCGCACGCGCGCCGGCAGTAGCTGCCCATCGCGCGCGCCGCCGAAGCGGTGCTCGATCTGCGCGGCATCGTCGAGCAGCGCGCGCGCCGGGTCCAGAAGCGCCCGCCCGGTTTCGTTGAGCAGCAGGCGCTTCCCCAACCGGTCAAACAGTGGAACCCCCAGGCCGGCCTCCAGTTCGGCCAGGGCAGCGCTGGTCGCCGACTGCGACAACGGCAGCCGCGCCCCGGCGGCCGTCGTACTGCCGGTCTCGGCAATCGCGAGGAAGATCTGCAGTTGGCGCAAGGTCAGATGCATGCCGCATACCTGCTTTAAAGGTCAACATAAGAAAGATAATCCATTTTACGAATAACAAGGACGCGCGCAGGCTGTACCCGCTCTCCAAGTCCCACGCTGCGAATGTCTTCCCTCTCCGTCCTGGCCCCCCCCGCCCCCCGCTCACCGCGCCCGCTTGCCGGGCTGTTCCTGTGTGCCGCGTTGGCCGCCGCATCGCTCGGCCTGGCACAGGCACCCTGGCTGCGCGCCCATGGGCTCGGCCCGCTCACGCTCGCCATCGCGCTGGGGATGCTGCTGGGCAACACCGTCTACCCGCGCGTGGCCACGCCCTTCGCGCCGGGCGTGGCGCTGTCCCGGCAACGCCTGCTGCGCCTTGGCGTGGTGCTGTATGGGCTGCGGCTGACCTTCCAGGACGTGGGCCACGTCGGCCTGGCCGGGGTCGTGATCGACGCCTTGGTATTGGCCAGCACGCTTGGGCTTGCGGCCTGGTGGGGACCCCGCGCGTTCGGCCTGCCCCGCGAGGCGGCGTTGCTGATCGGTGCCGGCAGCGCCATCTGCGGCGCGGCCGCGGTGATGGCCGCCGGCCCGGTGCTGCGCGCACGCGCCGAGCAGGTCGCGGTGGCCGTGGCCACGGTGGTGGTGTTCGGCACGCTGGCGATGTTCGCCTATCCCCTGCTGTACCGGCTGGGTGCGCCGCACCTGCCCGCGCTGGCCTCGCCACTGCATTTCGGAATATTCACCGGCTCGACCGTGCACGAGGTCGCGCAGGTCGTGGTCGCCGGGCGCGCCATCGGCGGCGAAGCGGAGTCGGCGGCGGTGATCACCAAGATGGTGCGGGTGATGATGCTGGCGCCGGTGCTGCTGGGCCTCTCGCTGTGGCGCGCGCGCGGAAGCGGTGAAGGCCTGCGGGGCGTCACCGTGCCCTGGTTCGCCTTCGCCTTCCTCGCGCTGACCGCCCTGCATTCGCTGTGGCCGCTGTCCGCGGCGTGGCAGGCAGCGGCGGTCTGGCTGGACGACGCGCTGCTGGCGATGGCCATGGCCGCGCTGGGGCTGGGCACCCATGCCGGCGAGCTGCGCCGGGCGGGACTGCGGCCGCTGCTGCTCGGCGCACTGCTGTTCGCGTGGCTGCTGGTGGGCGGGGCGGCGATCAACCTCGGCATACGCGCCTTGCTGGGCTGAACCCCGCCGGGCACGATGGCGTCGCATCTGCGAAAATGCGCCATGACTGAATTCGCTTCCCTGCCGCTCTCGCCGGCATTGGCCGCCGGCATCGATGCCCTCGGCTACACCACCCTCACCCCCGTCCAGGCGCTGGCACTGCCACCGATCCTGGAAGGCCGCGACGTGATCGCGCAGGCGCCGACGGGCAGCGGCAAGACCGCCGCATTCGGACTGGGGCTGCTGCAGCGGCTGGATCCCTCGGTGATCCGGACCCAGGCGCTGGTGTTGTGCCCGACGCGCGAACTGGCCGACCAGGTCGGCCAGCAGCTGCGCAAGCTGGCCACCGGCATCCCGAACCTCAAGCTCAGCGTGCTCACCGGCGGCGTCTCGCTGGAGCCGCAGATCGCCTCGCTGCAGGCGCACGACCCGCAGGTCGTGGTCGGCACCCCGGGGCGCGTGCAGGAGCTGGCGCGCAAGCGCGTGCTGAACCTCGGCGCGGTCCGCGGCTTCGTGCTCGACGAAGCCGACCGC
>DJAN01000052.1:0-303 GCA_002429615.1 Lysobacteraceae bacterium UBA6001 | reverse complement strand
CGACCGCATGCTCGACATGGGTTTCGAGGAGCCGATCCGCGAGATCGCCGGGCGTTGTGCGAAGGAGCGGCAGAACCTGCTGTTCTCGGCCACGTTCCCGGACGCCATCCGCGAACTGGCGCGCCAGCTGCTGCGCGAGCCGGTCGAGGTCACCGTCGAGGGGGGCGAGAGCGCGCCGCAGATCGAGCACCTGTTCTTCGAAGTGGAGCCGGCGCATCGGCAGAAGGCGGTGGCCGGGCTGCTGCTCAAGCACCGGCCGGAGTCGGCGGTGGTGTTCTGCAATACGCGCAAGGAAGTGGACGA
>DJAN01000049.1:1143-12747 GCA_002429615.1 Lysobacteraceae bacterium UBA6001 | reverse complement strand
GCTCGATGGCGCCATCCATGGCGCCAACGGTCCCGAAAGGGCCCCGCCCCCGCAGGCCCGACAGTTGCCCGCGACCGGAAACCAGCGGCCAATTTCCCGTTGCTGCGACTCGCCGTTCCTTCGCCCCCGACTGCCGCTCGCAAGCATCCAACCTGTAGGAGCGGCTTCAGCCGCGACCGGAAAAGCGAATCGGCGGCGAACTGACAGAGGGACGAAAACCCCACAGGCCCCAACACCCTATTGCACGACCCCATCGTTAGTAGTAATACTACTAACCATGGACCTGACCGATACCCAGCAAGCCATCCTCGCCATGATCGCCGAGCGCATCGAAGGCGAGGGCGTGCCGCCCTCCCAGACCGAGATCGCCCGCGCCTTCGGCTTCAAGGGCGTGCGCGCGGCCCAGTACCACCTGGAGGCGCTGGAACAGGCCGGCGCCATCCGCCGCGTACCCGGCCAGGCCCGCGGCATCCGCCTGGTCACCCCGGCCACCGAAGCGCCGGTGGCTTCCGCCGCCAACGACGAGGCCATCCGCGCCGACGACGTGCTGCGCCTCCCGGTCCTCGGCCGGGTCGCCGCCGGTCTGCCGATCGGGGCCGATATCGGTTCGGAAGACTTCGTGGTGCTGGATCGCGTGTTCTTCTCGCCCGCGCCGGACTACCTGCTGAAGGTGCAGGGCGATTCGATGATCGACGAAGGCATCTTCGACGGTGACCTCATCGGCGTGCACCGCACCCGCGATGCGCGCTCCGGCCAGATCGTGGTGGCCCGGATCGACGAGGAGATCACCGTCAAGCTGCTCAAGATCGGCAAGGACCGCATCCGCCTGCTGCCGCGCAACCCGGACTACGCACCCATCGAGGTGCTGCCAGACCAGGAGTTCGCCATCGAAGGGCTCTACTGCGGCCTGCTGAGACCGAATCGTTGAGTCTTTTCCCAGCTTTCGGGCCATCGTTCCCCGATGGCCGGTCACGGCTCAGACCGCTGCCCCGGGCCCTCCAAGAAAAATAAATTGAATGCGTCGCCGGCAGTCTCAGCCTGTGCGATACGCACCCCCTAGATTGACGCCATACCGAAATCACTGACGAGGACCACCCAGATGGACGAGAACAAGAAGCGCGCCCTTTCCGCCGCCCTGAGCCAGATCGAAAAGCAGTTCGGCAAGGGCTCGGTGATGCGCATGGGCGATCGGGTCGTCGAGCCCGTCGAGGCCATCCCGACCGGTTCGCTGATGCTGGACATCGCGCTCGGCATCGGCGGCCTGCCGAAGGGCCGCGTCGTCGAAATCTACGGGCCGGAGTCCTCGGGCAAGACCACGCTGACGCTGCAGGCCATCGCCGAGTGCCAGAAGAAGGGCGGCACCGCCGCCTTCATCGACGCCGAGCATGCGCTGGACCCGATCTACGCCGCCAAGCTGGGCGTCAATGTCGACGACCTGCTGCTGTCGCAGCCGGATACCGGTGAGCAGGCGCTGGAAATCGCCGACATGCTGGTGCGCTCCGGCTCGGTGGACATCCTGGTCATCGACTCGGTCGCCGCGCTGACCCCGAAGGCCGAAATCGAAGGCGAGATGGGCGATCAGCTGCCGGGCCTGCAGGCCCGCCTGATGAGCCAGGCGCTGCGCAAGCTCACCGGCAACATCAAGCGCTCCAACACCCTGGTGATCTTCATCAACCAGCTGCGCATGAAGATCGGCGTGATGATGCCGGGCCAGAGCCCGGAAACCACCACCGGCGGCAACGCACTGAAGTTCTACGCCTCGGTGCGCCTGGATATCCGCCGCATCGGCGCGATCAAGAAGGGCGACGAGATCATCGGCAACCAGACCAAGATCAAGGTGGTCAAGAACAAGCTGGCGCCCCCGTTCAAGCAGGTCATCACCGAAATCCTCTACGGCGAGGGCATCAGCCGCGAGGGCGAGCTGATCGACATGGGCGTGGAAGCCAAGCTCGTCGAGAAGGCCGGCGCCTGGTACAGCTACGGCGATGAGCGTATCGGCCAGGGCAAGGACAACGCCCGTGGCTACCTGCGCGACAACCCGCAGGTCGCGGCCAGGCTCGAAGCCGAGCTGCGCGAGAAGTTCCAGCCGGACGAGGCGGCGCGCGAAGAAGGCGACGACGGCGACGACGAGTAAGTTTTCCTCTATCGCGGGGCGGCGGAGTCAGTGCCGTCGTTCCCGCGGTAGCTTTTATGCAAGCCAGGAGGGCAGGCGCCAAGGATGGCGTGTTGTCTCTGGATGACCCGGGGGGCGTTCATGAATGACGAGGCGGAAGGCCGCCGCCGCGGTCGCCGACCACGGCCGGAGCCCACGCCGGTGCAGCGGGCACTCGGCCTGCTGGTGCGCCGTGAGCACTCACGCAAGGAGCTGGTCCGCAAGCTCCAGGGGCGTGGGGTGGAGGCGGAGGATGCCGATGCGGCGGTTGCGCGCCTGGCCGGCGAGGGCTGGCAGGATGACGCCCGCTTTGCCGAGTCCCTGGTGCGCGCCCGGGCCGCAGGCGGTTATGGCCCCCTGCACGTGCGCGCGGAGCTGGGCACCCACGGCCTGGACCGCGACGCGGTGGCGGCGGCGATGGACACCTATGAAGGTGACTGGCGCGAGAATGCCCGTGACCTGGTGCGCCGCCGTTTCGGCGAGGCCGTTCCCCAGGACCTGACGCAGCGGCGCAAGGCCGCCGACCTGCTGGCGCGGCGCGGCTTCGATGCCGACACCATCCGCGCGGCCACGCGCTTCGACCCTGACGACTGAGCGGCCAAGGCCTGATAACCTTGGCGGTTTATGGTTGTACGGACGTTTCGCCTCCCCATATCGGGAGGACGGAATGCCGGCCACCGCCGCCCGCCTGACTGCCAGCCCCATGAACGCACCCGCCAAATTCACCACCTCCCAGATCCGCGCCGACTTCCTCGAGTTCTTCAAGGGGAAGGGCCACACCATCGTGCCGTCCGCGCCGCTGGTGCCGGGCAATGACCCGACCCTGCTGTTCACCAATTCCGGCATGGTGCAGTTCAAGGACGTCTTCCTGGGCGCCGAGAAGCGCAGCTACGTGCGCGCGGCGGACGTGCAGCGCTGCCTGCGTGCCGGCGGCAAGCACAACGACCTCGATTCGGTCGGCTACACCGCCCGTCACCACACCTTCTTCGAGATGCTGGGCAACTGGTCGTTCGGCGACTACTTCAAGAAGGACGCCATCGCCTGGGCCTGGGAACTGCTGACCGGGGTGTTCAAGCTGCCGGCCGAGCGCCTGCTGGTCACCGTGTACCACACCGACGACGAAGCCTTCGCGTTGTGGCGCGACATGATCGGCGTGCCGGAAGAGCGCATCGTGCGCATCGGCGACAACAAGGGCGCGCCTTACGCCTCGGATAACTTCTGGCAGATGGCCGACACCGGCCCGTGCGGCCCGTGCACCGAGATTTTCTACGATCACGGTGCGCACATCGCCGGTGGCCCGCCCGGGTCGCCGGACGAGGATGGCGACCGCTTCATCGAGATCTGGAACCTGGTGTTCATGCAGTTCGATCGCCAGCCGGATGGCACGCTGATGCCGCTGCCGGCGCCGTGCGTGGACACCGGCATGGGCTTGGAGCGCCTCGCCGCGATCCTGCAGCACGTGCACAGCAACTACGAGATCGACCTGTTCCAGACGCTGATCCGCCAGGCGTCCGAGCTGACCGCTACCGCCGACCTGGAGAACAAGTCGCTGCGCGTGATCGCCGATCACATCCGCGCCTGCTCGTTCCTCATCGTGGACGGCGTGCTGCCTTCCAACGAAGGCCGTGGCTATGTCCTGCGCCGCATCATCCGCCGCGCCCTGCGCCATGGCTGGATGCTGGGCGTGCGCCAGCCGTTCTTCCACAAGATGGTCGGTACGCTGTCCGACCTGATGGGCGAGGCCTATCCGGAACTGCCCGCCGCGCGCGACACCGTCGAGCGCGCGCTCAAGGCCGAGGAAGAGCGCTTCGCCGAAACGCTCGATGCCGGCATGAAGATCTTCGACGAAATCGCCTCGCGTTCCGGGCTGACCATCGCCGGCGCCGATGCGTTCCGTCTGTACGATACCTACGGTTTCCCGGTCGACCTCACCGCCGACATCGCGCGTGAGCGTGGCCTGGAAGTGGACATGGCCGGCTTCGAGGCGTCGATGGAGCAGCAGCGCGAGACCGCGCGCGCCGCCGGCAAGTTCGGTGGCGGCACGGCGCTACCGGCCGAACTGGTCGCCCAGCTCAGCCCGACCCAGTTCCTCGGCTACGATCAGCTCGACGCCGGCGATCTCAAGGTCGTCGCCCTGCTCAAGGGCGGGCGTCCGGTCGAGGCGATCGGCGCCGGCGACGAAGCCATCGTGCTGACCGACCGCACGCCGTTCTACGCCGAGTCCGGCGGCCAGGTCGGCGATATCGGCCGTCTGCTCGGCGCCGGCATCGACTTCGCGGTCGACGACACGCACAAGTTCGCCGGCCAGTTCCATGGCCACATGGGGCGCCTGGTCACCGGTGCGCTGCGCGTGGGCGATGTGCTGTCCGGCAGCGTCGATGGCGCGCGCCGCGGTGCCACCATCCTCAACCACTCGGCCACGCACCTGCTGCATGCGGCGCTGCGCGAGGTGCTGGGCACCCACGTGCAGCAGAAGGGGTCGCTGGTCGCGCCGGATCGCCTGCGTTTCGACTTCTCGCATTTCCAGCCGATGAGCGCCGAAGAACTGGCGGTGATCGAGCGCAAGGTCAACGCGCAGGTGCGCGCCAACAACGCCGCCGAAGTGCACAACATGGGCATGCAGGAGGCGCTGGAGTTCGGTGCCATGGCGCTGTTCGGCGAGAAGTACGGCGAGCGCGTGCGCGTGCTGAAGATGGGCGATTACTCCACCGAACTGTGCGGCGGTACGCATGTGTCGCGCACCGGTGACATCGGCCTGTTCAAGATCACCAGCGAAGGCGGTGTATCCGCCGGTGTGCGCCGCATCGAGGCGGTGACCGGGCAGGGCGCGCTGGACTACGTGGCCGACGAGGAGCGCCGCCTGCACGAGGCGGCCGACCTGGTGGGCGGCAGCGCGCAGGACGTGGTCGACAAGATCCGTCAGCTCGGCGAGCGCCAGAAGCGCCTGGAACGCGAACTGGATGCGTTGAAGGCCAAGGTCGCCTCCGGCGCCACCGCGGACCTGGGGGCGCAGGCGGTCGAGGTCGCCGGCATCAAGGTGCTGGCGGTGCGCCTGGATGGCTTCGACGCCAAGGCGCTGCGTGACGCCATGGATCGCCTCAAGCAGCAGCTGGGCGATGCGGTGATCCTGCTGGCCGGTGTGCAGGACGGCAAGGTCGCCCTGGTGGCCGGCGTGAACGGTGCCGCAATGGGCAAGGTCAAGGCGGGGGAACTCCTCGCCCATGTCGCCGGTCAGATCGGTGGCAAGGGCGGCGGCCGCCCGGACCTCGCCCAGGGTGGTGGCGAGGACGGGCCCGCCCTTGCGCCCGCCCTGCAGGGCGTTCCGGCGTGGGTCAATCCTCACTTGGCCTGAACGCTGCGCCCGCGAACCTTGATGGGGGGCAGGGCCGTAGTTAACATTCCTGCTCTTTATTCCCTTTTTCCGCGGCGCCCTCGGGGGCCGCGTGCCGGCGGGACCGCCGGCCCTTGGAGATTCTGGACATGTTGATCCTTACTCGCCGTGTTGGCGAAACCCTGATGATCGGTGACTCGGTCACCGTCACGGTACTTGGCGTGAAGGGGAATCAGGTGCGCATTGGCATCACCGCGCCGAAGGATGTGGCGGTGCATCGCGAAGAAATCTATCAGCGCATCCAGCGCGGCGACGAGCCGGTGGCGTCCGGTGCGGGCGGCAACGACGAATCCGCCACCTGATACACAACAAAGGGTTTACGTTGACCCCCTGTTGCCGGTATTCTTCGCGGCCTGTCGCGGAACACTGCTGACAGGATGCAAATCCCGGAGTGATGCCCGAGAGGCCGAAGGGGCTCCCCTGCTAAGGGAGTATAGGGTCAAAAGCTCTATCGAGGGTTCGAATCCCTCTCACTCCGCCATGTCAAAAGCCGCTGCTTGCAGCGGCTTTTTTCATTTCCGCAGGCGCGCCGCGGCGGGCTTGGCCGGGCAACAAAAAAGCCGCCCAGAGGCGGCTTCAAGGATCGGCCGGCGTGCGCTTACGCCTCGCCTTCCTCCTCGTCTTCTTCTTCCTCTTCCAGCTCGCCATCGGCGCCGATGATCGCCACGCCCTCGTCGTCCGCACCTTCGCGGATCAGGGTAAAGAAGGCGTCGAAGCGGTAGACCTGCAACTCCGGCACTTCCTCGAAACCGTAGTGGGTGCAGATCTCGCGGAAGCGGGCGTACACCGCGCGCCAGACCGTCGCGTCGATTTCCTCGGCGCCGAACCAGGCATACAGCTCATCCCAGGCGCAGGTGGCGGCGCCGTAGCGGGCGACGCGGTCGATCAGTTGGGAGAAGGCAACATCGTGGTGCGTGAGCATGACGGCTCCAGGTGAAAGAGACCGGCATGGAAGCAAATTCCAGCGGGCGAAGTAAAGCCTCCGCCCGCATCGGCAGGCCAGGGCGCCGCGCGAAGCGGCGCTCTGGCGCTGGCGGGTTTAATGCCAGCCCTGCAGCGGCAGGTCGAACAGCAGGAATTCGCTGTCCTGCGCGTTGGCGAAGACCAGCAGCGACTCGTCGCTGGCCTGCACCGCATCACCCGCCCCCAGCGCCACGCCATTGACCTCCAGCGTGCCGCGGATCACCTGCACGTAGGCGCCGCGTCCGCTCTCCAGCGCGTACTCGGCGCGGTCACTGCCATCCAGGATCGACGCATACAGGCGTGCGTCCTGGTGGATCTTCAGCGCGCCACCGGCGGCGTCCGGCGCGGCGATCAGGCGCAGCTGGCCGCGCTTGTCTTCCGGGCTGAAATGCTTCTCCTCGTAGCTGGGCGTGATGCCGTTGCGCTCGGGAATCACCCAGATCTGCAGGAAGTGCACCGGCGCGCTCTGCGAACCGTTGAACTCGCTGTGGGTCACGCCGCTGCCCGCGGTCATGCGCTGGACATCGCCGTAATGCAGCACCGAGCCAGTCCCCATGCTGTCCTTGTGCTCCAGGGCGCCGTCGACGACGTAGGAGATGATCTCCATGTCGCGGTGGCCATGGGTGCCGAAGCCTTCGGCCGGCTTGACGCGGTCTTCGTTGATCACCCGCAGCGGGCCGAAGCCCATGTAGCGGGCGTCGTGGTAGTGGGCGAAGGAGAAGGTGTGGCGCGAGGACAGCCAGCCGTGTTCGGCGCGGCCCCGGGCATCGCTCTTGCGGATCTGCAGCATGGTCTTTCTCCTTGATGTTCGATGATGTCGATCGGAGGCGTTTCCTCCTTGGCGATAAGTCTGTGCGCTTCATCGGGAAACAAAAAGCGAGTAGATTCGAGCGCCATCATCGATGGATTCGAACATGAAGCTCAGCCTGGAAGCCCTGCAGATTCTCGATGCCATCGACCGCCGCGGCTCGTTCGCCGGTGCGGCCAAGGTGCTCTACAAGGTGCCGTCGACGATCTCCTACACCGTGGCCAAGCTGGAGGAGGACCTGGGCGTGCAGCTGTTCGAGCGCGTCGGCCCCAAGGCGACCCCGACCGAGGCTGGGCGTGAGCTGCTCAAGGAAGGGCGGCACCTGCTGCGGGCGGCGCAGGAGCTGGAGGTGCGCGTGCGCCGCGTGGCGTCGGGCTGGGAGTCGGAGTTCGCGCTGGGGCTGGATTCGCTGTTCCCCGCCGCGCTGCTGGCCGACGACATCGCCGCCTTCTACGGCGCCGCCGACAGCACCCGCCTGCGGCTGGTCAGCGAGTCGCTGTCGGGGACCTGGGAGGCGCTGCTGGACCGGCGCGCCGATCTGCTCGTCGCGGCCGGCGAGGGGCCCAGTGGCGGTGGCTACGTGGTCGAGCCCTTGGGCACGGTGTCCTTCGTGTTCGCGGTGGCGCCCTCGCACCCGCTGGCCGGGCATACGCATGTCGATGCGGCCGAGCTGGCGCTGCACCGCGCCGTGGCGGTGGCGGACTCGGCACGCCGCCTGCTGCCGCGCACCGTGGGCCTGCAGTCCACGCAGGACGTGCTCAGCGTGCCGGACATGCAGGGCAAGTACGCGCTGCAGCTGGCGGGCCTGGGCTGCGGCTTCCTGCCCGAGCCGTGCGCGCGGGCGGCCATCGCCGCCGGCACGCTGGTGGCGGTCGGGGTCGAGCAGCCCAAGCCGGACGAAACCTTCTACCTGGCCCGGCGTACCGGCGAGCAGGGCGAGGCGCTGGCCTGGTGGCTGCGGCGGCTGCGCGAACCCGGTGTGTTCGAGGGCTGGCTGCGGCGGCTGGCCGGAACGTAGCATCCCGCCGCGACCGCTGGCCCGGCGCGATAATGCCCCCACGCTGCGGCATCCCTTCTGGAAATTCCCATGCACGCCCTGGTCGAGCAGTTTGGTTTGGCGCTGGTCTTCGTCAATGTGCTCGCACTGGCGCTGGGCCTGCCGGTGCCGGCGATGCCGACGCTGGTGCTGGTCGGCGCCACCTACACGCTGCAGGGCGGCGCGTATGCGTGGTTGGGCGTGGTCGCCGCATGGCTGCTGTCGATCAGCGCCAGCGTGATCGGCGACACCGCATGGTTCCTCGCCGGGCGCCGCTATGGCACCCGCACGTTGCAGTCGCTGTGCCGGCTGTCGCTGTCGCGCGATACCTGCATGAAGAAGACCGAGCGTTTCTATGGCCGCCTCGGCATCCGCGTGCTCGCCTTCGCCAAGTTCGTGCCGGGTCTGTCGCTGGTCTCGGTGCCGCTGGCCGGCGCGATGCAGGTGCGGATGCGGCCGTTCCTCGGTTACGACGCGCTGGGCGCGGCGTTGTGGGCGGCGGCGGGGTTGGGGTTGGGCGTGGTGTTCGCCGGCCAGGTGGAACACGTGCTGGCGTTGCTGTCCGATCTGGGCGCGCGCGCGTTCGGCGTGGTCGGCCTGGCGCTGGCGCTGTACGTGGCATGGCGTTGGTGGCGGCGCCAGCAGTTGATGCGCTCGCTGGAAGCGGCGCGCATCAGTGTCGATGAACTCTATGCGCTGATGCAGGATCCCGCGCTGGCGCCCACGCTGCTCGATATCCGCGCGCCGGGGTATCGCGACCTGGAGCCGTACACGATTCCCGGCGCGCAGTTCGCCGACGAGCGCCAGCTCGCCGACATCCTCGCGCGCGTGCCGCGCGAGCGGGGCGTGGTGATCTTCTGTGCGTGCCCGAATGAAGTCTCGGCCGCCTGGTTGGCCGCGCGCCTGCGCGAGCATCGCTACAACGACGTGCGTCCGTTGCGGGGTGGCCTGGATGCATGGCGCGCGGCCGGTTACGAAACCGCGGCGCTGGCATCGCTGCGCGAGGAGGCATCGCCACCGCCCGCGCTGACGGCCTGAGGGGTGCAGGCATTTTGTGCGCGCAAAAAAAAAGACGACGAGGTAAGCTCGTCGTCTTTCTCTTTTCTGACTGGTGCGCCCGGAGAGATTCGAACTCCCGACCGCCTGGTTCGTAGCCAGGTACTCTATCCAACTGAGCTACGGGCGCGTCGTCAGGAGGAGAATTATGCGGGACTATGCGGTGGCCGTCAACGGTCCGTAACAAATTTTTTTCACGTGATCGCGCGGGCCAGCCGGGCGGCCACGGCCGCTGGGGATTTCATCCATGAAAAATGGTCGGCGGGCGCGCCGATTTCCGCGGCAGGCAGGACATCCAGTCGTGCCGGGCCGGCCATTTTCGCGGTGAGCGCACGCATCGAACCCACCGGCGCCATCCAGTCGTGCGCCATCACCACGGTGTCGAGCGGCATCGCGAGCTGCGCCAGGCCTGCTTCCAGATCCGTCGTCATGCCCTCGGCCGCATAGCGGTTGCTCAGCCCCACGCGCGACCAGTCCGCGATCAGGCCGCGGGCCTCGTTGCCGCCGAAGCCGACGCGCCGCCCGGGCAGCACGCCGTTGCGGCGCGCAAGCCACGGCAGGAAGCGATACACCAGCGGCAGCGCATAGCGCAGCGGTACCGGAAAACTGCGCCACCACGGCGTGCCGCTGGCCACCAGCCACAGGCGCGCGAACGTCGCCGGCTGCATGCCGGCAAAGCAGCACGCGAGCTGCCCGCCCAGGCTGTGCCCGCCGATCAACAGCGGTACGCCGTCGGCGATGTCGTGCAGCACCTGCTCGCTCGCCGGCAGGTCGCACGCGAGGATGTCGCGATAGCCCCAGTCGCAATCGCGCGACGCGCGCAGGCTGCTGCTGCCGTTGCCCCGCCATTCGTGCAGCAGCACGGCGATGCCGTGCGCGGCGAGTGCGTCGGCCAGCGGTTCGTAATGGCGCGCGGCCACGCCCAGCGCCGGCAGCCAAAGCAATGCGGCACGTGGCCGTGCGGGAATGCGGACGATGAGGTTCCAGCGATGGCCGTCGTGGCCGACCGCCTCGATCTCCCGTGCGGCGACCGTCATCCGTGGCGCGCCGCGCCGAAGTGGTCGAGCACCAGCACCTCGCCGCGACCGGGGCGATAGCCGCCCTGCAACGCACGCGCGACGTAATCGATGGCCGCCTCGCAGGCATTGGCCAGCGACAGCCCGTTGCACAGCTGCGCGGCGATCGCCGAGGCCAGCGTGCAGCCGGTGCCATGCGCATCGATCGGCAGCCGCGTATGGATGTATTCGTGCTGCGCCACGCCGTCGTCGAAGCGGTCGATCACGCGCTGGCCTTCGAACAGGTGCCCGCCCTTGAGCAGCACCGCGGTGGCGCCAAGGTCGAGCAGTTCGGCGCAGGCGCGCTCGGCCGCGGCGGCATCGGCGATGCGGTGGCCCAGCAGCAGCTCGGCCTCGGGAATGTTCGGGGTGATCAGCGTGGCCATCGGCAGCAGGCGTTGGCGCAGGGCATCGAGTGCGTCGTCGGCGAGCAGCTTGGCGCCGCTGGTGGCGACCATCACCGGATCGAGCACGATGAAAGGCGGGCGATGGTGTTCGAGCGCGTCGGCAACGCACTCGATCACCGCGGCGTTGGCGAGCATGCCGAGCTTCACCGCCTGGATTTCGAAGTCGTCGAAGCAGGCATCGATCTGTGCGCGCAGGAAGTCGGTCGGCGGGACGTGCACCGAGGTCACCCCGCGGGTGTGCTGCGCGGTGAGCGCGGCGAGCGCGGACAGTCCGTGTACGCGGTGCGCGGCGAAGGTCTTGAGATCGGCCTGGATGCCGGCGCCGCCGCCGGAATCGGAGCCCGCGATGGTCAGGGCGGAAAGGACTTGAGCGGTCATGCCGCGATTGTGCACCGGCCGCCGCGACGGCGCATCACGCCCGCGCGCGTGCCAATGTCCACTGCCGCCACAGCAGATAGCCACCGCCGGCCACGCCGGTGATCGCGGCGGGCACGTACAGCGCGTCATAGCGCAGCAGCGCGAACAGCCAGGTGCCGGCCAGGCTGCCGCCAAGGAAGCCGCCGATGATCAGGCCGCTCAGCGTCAGCCGCCGCATCGGCAGCGGCAGGCCACGCAGCAGGTGGCCCAGGCCGATGCCCAGGTCGGTGAACATGCCGCTGAGGTGGGTGGTGCGGATCAGCGCGCCACTGTAGGTGGTGGCCAGCGCGTTCTGCACGCCGCAGGCCATCGCCGCCAG
>DJAN01000049.1:466-1009 GCA_002429615.1 Lysobacteraceae bacterium UBA6001 | reverse complement strand
AGCGGGATCGCCGCCAGCAGCAGCGCCGATTCCAGCAGCAGCGCCACGCCGTAGCGGCGGCCCAGGCGCAGCGTGCTGTCCTGGATGATCAACCCGCTGCACATCGCGCCGAGGCTGAAGGCGATCAGCACGCCCCACAGGAAACGCACGTCGTGCCACTGGCCCTGCGCCAGCGCCACGCCGAGCAGGCTGGTGGTGCCGGTGAGGTGGCTGACCACCTGGTGGGCGAACCCCAGGTAGCCGATCACGTTGACCATGCCGGCCACCGCCGACAGCGTGATCGCGCCGATCCACACCCAGGTCGGGAGGGTCTTCATCGGCGCGATTCCGGCGCGGCGTGGCGCACCCTGCGCATGCGGATGTCAGCGTGCGCCGTTGAGCTCGATGGCGGAGAACTGGCCGCTCTGCGGGTCGTACACCGCGCCCCAGAACTGCGCGCCGCCACCGCAGACGCGGATGGCGGTGCGTGCCGGATCCAGCTCGCTGTCTTCCGGCAGCTTGAAGGCGTTGATGTAGATCAGGCGCTGCTCACCGGTTTCGATG
>DJAN01000049.1:0-263 GCA_002429615.1 Lysobacteraceae bacterium UBA6001 | reverse complement strand
CGACGTACTGGCGATCGAAATCCCCCGGGTTGGCGACCTGCGGCTGCAGCTGCGCCAGCGCGGCTTCCAGCTGGTCGATCTGCTGCCGGCTCGGTGCCCAGTAGCCGGTGACCTCGCCGGGATGGCGCGCCGGGCTGTCGCGCGAGCAGGTGTCCAGCACCTGCGAGGCGACGACCGGGCGGGTGATGACCCAGGACTGGCCGGCGCGCACCGTGGTCGGCACGGTGCTGCCGGGGACGCCGCCGGTGCTGGCGCAGCCGGCG
>DJAN01000050.1:8898-10521 GCA_002429615.1 Lysobacteraceae bacterium UBA6001 | reverse complement strand
GTGCGACGTGTTCGTGATGGACGCCTTCGGCACCGCGCACCGCGCGCAGGCCTCGACCCACGGCGTGATCCGCTTCGCTCCGGTCGCCGCCGGCGGCCCGCTGCTGATGGCCGAGCTGGACGCCCTGGCCAAGGCCCTCGCGCAGCCGGCGCGCCCGCTGCTGGCCATCGTCGCCGGCAGCAAGGTCTCGACCAAGCTGGAGCTGCTGACCAGCCTGGTGGACAAGGTCGACCAGCTGATCGTCGGTGGCGGCATCGCCAACACCTTCATCGCCGCGGCCGGTTACGGCGTCGGCAAGTCGCTGTGCGAGCCGGACCTGATCGAGACCGCGAACCGGATCGTCGCCGCGGCCAAGGCGCGCGGCGCCGACATCCCGCTGCCGAGCGACGTCGTGGTCGCCAAGCAGTTCATGCCCGACGCCGAAGCCACCGTGAAGGCGGTCGACGCCGTGGCCGAGGACGACCTGATCCTCGACATCGGCCCGGATACCGCCGCGCGCTATGCCGCGCTGATCGCCAAGGCGGGCACCGTGGTGTGGAACGGCCCGGTCGGCGTGTTCGAGTTCGACGCCTTCAGCCGTGGCACCGAGACCCTGGCCAAGGCCATTGCCGCCTCGCCGGCGTTCTCCATCGCCGGTGGCGGTGACACCCTGGCCGCGGTGGACAAGTACGGCATCGCCGACCAGGTCGGTTACATCTCCACCGGCGGCGGCGCGTTCCTGGAGTTCCTGGAAGGCAAGGTCCTGCCGGCGGTCGCCGCGCTGGAAGCGCGCGGCCAGTGAGCGCGCAACCGGCCACGCTGTTCTTCGACATGGACGGCACGCTGATCGATTCCGAGCCCGGGATCGTCGGCGGCATCGTCCACACCTTCGACCGTCTGGGGCAGATGCTGCCTTCGATGGACCAGCTGCGTGGCTGGATCGGCCCACCGCTGCGCGACAGCTTCCACGAGCGTTTCGCCGGTGACGAGGCCATGGTCGAACAGGCCCTGGCCTTGTACCGTGAACGTTACGACGCGGTGGGCTGGACCGAGCACAGCGTGTTCCCGGGCATCGCCGAGGTGATCCCGGCGCTGCGCGCCGCCGGGCACCGGCTGGCGGTGGTGACCTCGAAGAACGAGCGGTTCGCCCGTCGCATCGTCGAGCACCTGCCGTTCGGCGGCTGTTTCGAGGAAGTGGTGGGCGCCAGCGACGACGGCGCACGCCGTTTCAAGCCGGACCTGGTGGCCGAGGCCCTGCACCGCACCCACCTGACCCCGGCGGACTGCATCATGATCGGCGACCGCCGCATGGACATCGAGGGTGCGCGGGCGCATGGCCTGCGCAGCATCGGCGTGTTGTGGGGTTTCGGCGACGAAGCCGAGCTGACCCGGGCGGGTGCGGACGTGCTGGCGCAATCGCCAGCGGATCTGCTCACCCTGGTCTGACGCAGCCCCGTAGCCCCGTAGCCCCGCATTTGATCTCCGATCCGACTGCGCTGTGCTGTCGGGCCGGTGGGGCCATGCCCTTTCCGCGACCGTAGGCGACATGGATGTCGCCTTCGAGCCTCCATGGATGGATTCACGGCGTGTCGCGGAAAGGGCATGGCCCCATCGGCCGCGCGCCAGACCCTGCGAGCCGACGCT
>DJAN01000050.1:0-8617 GCA_002429615.1 Lysobacteraceae bacterium UBA6001 | reverse complement strand
CGAGCCGACGCTTCCCGCGCACACCAAAACCAAGCAATGAACAGCAGTTCGCTCCATGCGCCCCCGCACGTTGCAACAGCCATTCCACAATTGCCTGCAGGCTATATCGCAAATCCATCCAGTCGTGTGCCTGCATGTGCTAATTTCCCGGACTTTTCCGGGGAGCCCAATGTCATGACCGAACGCCAGCGCCGCACCAAGATTCTCGCCACCCTCGGACCGGCCACCGATCCGCCGGGCGTGCTGGAGGATCTGTTCCGCGCCGGCGTCAATGTCGTGCGTCTGAACTTCAGCCATGGCGACCCGTCCGGCCAGGCCAAGCGTGCCGCCGACGTGCGTGCCGCCGCCGCCCGCGTGGGCGCTGAAGTCGGCATCCTGGCCGACCTGCCGGGCCCGAAGATCCGCATCGAGCGCTTCGCCGAAGGCAAGATCGTGCTGAAGACCGGCGACCGCTTCGACCTCGTCGCCGACCCCAACGCCCCGGCTGGTGACCACAGCCAGGTGGGTGTGAGCTACCTCGGCCTGCCGCAGGACGTGGGCCCGGGCGACGTCCTGCTGCTCGACGACGGCCTGATGCAGCTGCGCGTGGTGGAAGTGCAGGGCGAGCGCATCGTCTGCACCGTGCTCAACGACGGTGTGCTGTCCGACCGCAAGGGCCTGAACAAGCAGGGTGGCGGCCTGTCGCTGGGCGCGCTGACCGAGCGCGACAAGGAACTGATCGGCATCGTCGCCAAGATCGGCGTCGACTTCATCGCCGTCTCGTTCTGCCGCAACGCCGCCGACATGAACGAAGCCCGCCGCATCGCCCGCGAGCACGGCTGTGACGCCGCCCTGGTGTCCAAGGTCGAGCGCACCGAAGCGATCGAGAACCTGGCCGAGATCGTCGAAGCCTCCGACGTGGTGATGGTGGCCCGTGGCGACCTCGGCGTGGAAATCGGCGACGCCGAACTGCCGGGCCTGCAGAAGAAGATCATCCGCGAGTCGCTGGCGCAGAACAAAGTCGTCATCACCGCCACCCAGATGCTGCAGTCGATGGTCGAAAGCCCGATCCCGACCCGCGCCGAAGTGCTGGACGTCGCCAACGCCGTCATCGACGGCACCGACGCGGTGATGCTGTCGGCCGAAACCGCCGCCGGTGCCTACCCGGTGCGGGCGGTCGAAGCGATGGCGCGCATCTGCCTCGGCGCCGAGCGCCAGTTCGAGACCGATGCCGACTTCAGCAAGGCCCCGCGTGGCCTGGAGCGTGCCGACCAGGCGATCGCCATGGCGACCATGTTCCTGTCCGAGCACGTCGGCGTGCGCGCCATCGTCGCGATGACCGAATCCGGCGGCACCGCGCGCTACCTGTCGCGCTTCCGCGCCAAGGCGCCGATCTACGCGGTGACCCGCCACGACGGCGCGCGCCGGCAGATGGCGATGATGCGCGACGTGTTCCCGATCAACTTCGACAGCCGCGGCCTGACCCCGCGCGAAGCCGCGCGCGGTAGCATCCGCGTGCTGGTCGAGGCCAACCTGCTGAGCGGCGGCGACCGTGTGGTGTTCACCAGCGGCGAGCACATGGAAACCCACGGCGCGACCAACACGCTGCGCCTGCTGGAAGTCGGCCCCGACGGCCGCGCCTCGGGCCTGGGCGAGCTCTAAGCCCGCGCCGTGACCGGCGACTGTCCCGTCGAACTGGCGGGACGGTCATCGGCAGCCATAGCCGATAAATCTGTAAACGTTTGCAGCCATTCCGTGAAGGAATGGCTGTATGCGTTCATGGGTATAATTCTTTTCTCCCCCGCTGCTGCCACAGGAAACACATGAGCATCGAACAGCTTGCCGAAATCGCCCAGGCCATGGTCGCCCCGGGCAAGGGCATCATCGCCATCGACGAGTCCACCAGCACGATCGCCAAGCGCTTCGCCGGCGTGGGGATCGAGAACACCGAAGAGAACCGTCGCGCCTACCGCGAGCTGCTGCTCACCACCCCGAAGCTGGGTGACTACATTTCCGGCGCCATCCTGTTCGACGAGACCATCCGCCAGTCGACCAAGGACGGCGTGCCGTTCGCCAAGTACATGAGCGAGCACGGCATCATCCCGGGCATCAAGGTCGACAAGGGCGCCCAGCCGCTGGCCGGCATGCCCGGCGAGCTGGTGACCGAAGGCCTGGACGGCCTGCGCGCGCGCCTGGAGGAGTACTACAAGCTCGGTGCGCGCTTCGCCAAGTGGCGCGCGGTGATCAACATCGGCGAGGACATCCCGTCGGGCACCTGCATCGAGGCCAACGCCCACGCGCTGGCGCGCTATGCCGCGCTGTGCCAGGAGCAGGGCCTGGTGCCGATGGTCGAGCCGGAAGTGATCATGGACGGCGACCACGACATCGAGACCTGCTACGAAGTCACCGAGGCGACCCTGCGTTCGCTGTTCGGCGCACTGTACGAGCAGAACGTCGTGCTGGAAGGCACCATCCTGAAGGCCTCGATGGTCATCGCCGGCAAGGGCAGCGAAGAGCAGGCCGGCATCGACGAAGTGGCCGAGTCCACCGTGATGTGCCTGAAGAGCACCGTGCCGGCGATCCTGCCGGGCATCGTGTTCCTGTCCGGCGGCCAGACCGACGAGCAGTCCACCGCGCACCTCAACGCGATGAACAAGCTCGGCAACCTGCCGTGGCCGCTGAGCTTCTCCTACGGCCGCGCCATGCAGCAGGCCGCGCTGAAGCTGTGGTCCAAGGACATGAAGGGCAACTTCGCCAAGGCCCAGCAGGTGGTCTACGAGCGCGCCCGCGAGAACGGCCTGGCCGCGCTGGGGCAGTGGAAGGGCTGATCACCGCGCCATTCCATGCACCATGAAAAACGCCGGCGCAAGCCGGCGTTCTTTTATGCACCGCCGCCGCGCTCAGGCGACCTGCGGCAACGCCTGCGACAGCAGCTGCTGGTAGGTCTTGAGCGTGGCATCGTTGAAGGCGACCAGCACGATGCGCCGCGGCACCTTGTGCGACTTCTCCCAGGCCATCGTCTCGCTCACCGCCACGCGCGCGGCCAGCTGCAGCGGATAGCCGTACACCCCGCAGCTGATCGCGGGGAAGGCGATCGAATGCAGCTCCATCTGCTCCGCCAGCCGCAGCGACTGCCAATAGCAGTTGGCCAGCAGTTCCGGCTCGTGGTGCGCGCCATCGCGCCACACCGGGCCCACGGTGTGGATGACATGCCGCGCCGCCAGGTCGAACCCCGGCGTGGCGCGGACTTCGCCGGTCGGGCAGCGAACGCCCGGGCGCACTTCCGGCAAGCGTGCGCAGGCATCGAGCAGCCGTGGGCCGGCCGCGCGATGGATCGCGCCATCCACCCCGCCGCCGCCGAGCAACGTCTCGTTGGCGGCGTTGACGATGGCGTCGACGTCGAGTGTGGTGATGTCCCCTTGCCAGACTTCAATGCTCATGCCGCGATCTTCTGGTGGCCCCGATGAGGGCGATGTGAGGGCCGGCGGCGGTCGCCGGATGGACGGCGACGATAGGCGACGGGCGTCTCCGATCCTGCGACTTGTCAATGCGAAACCGCAGTCAGTAGCGCTGGCAACCCGATGATCAAGAAGAAAAATCGCATTCCGGTGGGCATGCGTCACATGAAATGTTTCCGGTTCGTTAATCGCGCGGCCTCCGCCCGGCCGCGCCCGAACTGGAGCACGCCATGGATCATCGATTTTGCAGAAACATCCTCGCCACCAGCCTGCTGCTGGCGATCTCGGCCCAGGCCGCCGCGCAGGATGCGCCGCCGCCGGTCGCCGACGAAAGCCGCGCCGGCGAAGGCACGCGGACGCAGGAGGTCAAGGCCACCACGCTCGACCGCGTGCAGGTCAGCGCGACTGGCACGCGCATCCCGCGCGCGGGCTTCGATACGCTGGAGCCGGCGCAGGTGATCTCGCGCCAGGAACTGGACGACGGCAACATCACCAACCTCGCCACCGCGTTCAACCGCACGCCGAGTTTCAGCCTGGATGCCTCCTCGGAGGGCGACCAGTCCTCGTTCGGCGCCGGCGTCAATTTCGCCAGCCGTTTCGGCCTGGGCTCCAACAGACTGCTCACCCTGGTCAACGGGCGCCGCTTTGTCAGCGCCAATCCGCCGACCGTGTTCGGCCCGGGCGAGCCCGGCAGCCAGGTCGATCTCAACGTGATTCCGACCAACCTGATCGACCGCACCGAGAACATCAGCATCGGCGGCGCGCCGACCTATGGCTCGGATGCGATCAGCGGCGTGAGCAACGTGATCCTGCGCGACCGCTTCGACGGCGTGGAAGTGGGGCTTGGCTATGGCATGACCGAGCGTGGCGATGGCCAGCGCACCAGCGCGTCGAGCCTGTTCGGCACCGACTTCGCCAAGGGGCGCGGCCACTTCGTGCTGGCGCTGGACTATGAAGGCACGCAGGGCGTGCCGCAGTCGGCGCGACGCTTCTACCAGCGCGGCTATTCGCTGCAGCCCAATCCGTCGGCGTCGGCGATCGCGCGCTACCAGCCGGGTCGCGTCGCGGCCGAGGACGGGCGCGTGCATACCGGCATTCCGTTCAACAACGGCAACAGCGACGGCGTGCCTGGGCAGGTCTACATCCGCGACCGCCACCTGCAGGCGATGACCTGGGGCGGCGTCGCATTGCCGACCGGTGCGTATACCGCCGATTCGAGCGGGCGCCTGCGCGGCTTCGGCGCCAACGCCGACCAGTACCTGCAGTTCGATCGCAATGGCCAGCTGGTGCCCTACGATCCGGGCACCAACTTCGGCACCGGCAGTGCATCCGGCGGCGATGGCCTGCAGCTGTGGCAGACCGCGCAGATCCTCACCGGTCTGGATCGCAAGACCGCCTACATGACCGGGCACTTCGATTTCACCGACCAGCTGCGCGGCTTCTGGGAGGCATCGGCCTCCAACAGCGAGGCGCGCGAGATCCGTGCCCAGAGCATCTACAACGCCGCCGGCTTCGGTACCGCGCGACTGGATGGCAGCGGCGGGCAGAGCGGCATGCTGCAGATTCCGAGTACCCATCCGCTGCTGACCCAGCAGGCGCGCGACACCCTGCAGGCGATCGGTGCCGAGCAGTTCCAGCTCTCGCGTGCCTCGCGCGACCTGGTGATCAACAACGCCGGTGCGAACAGCAACGTGTGGCGCGTGGTGGGGGGACTGGAAGGGCACTTCAACCTGGGCGAACGCGGCTTCGACTGGGAGGCCAGCGGCGTCTATGGGCGCGGTGACTTCACCTATACCGGCCAGGGGCTGGTGCAGCAGAACTTCATCAATGCGCTGAATGTCACGCGCACCGCCGATGGTCGCGTGGTGTGTGACGCCTCCGCGCCGGGCACCGTGGCCGACCCGGCCTGCGTGCCGCTGGACATCTTCGGCGAGGGCCGCGCTTCGCGCGACGCGCTGGCTTACGTGACGGTGCCGACCCGGACCCGCGCGATGCTCGCGCAGACCGTGTTCAACGCGAACCTGACCGGCGACATCGTCGAACTGCCGGGCGGCATGATGAGCTTCAACGCCGGCTATGAATACCGGCGCGAACAGGGCAGCTTCGATCCGGGCAGCTTCCAGCAGCAGGGCCTGGGGCGCTCGGTCGCGATCTCGCCTTCGCGTGGCACGGTGCAGAGCAACGAGTTCTTTGGCGAAGTCTTCGCCCCGCTGGTGGACAGCGAGACCGGCATTCCCGGCCTGCACCGCTTCGATGTGACCGCCAAGCTGCGACGGGTGAACAACTCGGTCAACGGCTGGTTCACCGCCTACACCTATGGCTTCCAGTACGAGCCGGTGGCCGGCGTGCAGCTGCGCGCCAACCAGACCCGTTCGTTCCGTTCGCCTTCGCTGGTGGAGCTGTATGCCGACCAGGCGGCGTTCTATTTCGTCACCGAGCCCTGCCAGGCGGCCAACATCACCAGCGGCCCGCGCCCGGACCAGCGCAGCGCGAACTGCGCGGCGTTCTTCTCCGGCTACCCGTCGGTGGATCCGGCATCGTTCCAGGGGCCGACGAGCAGCATCCCCGGTCATCTGGTGGGCAGCCAGCAGCTGCGTAACGAGCAGGCCGACTCCTGGACCGCCGGCCTGGTGCTGCAGCCGGACTGGGCCGAAGGCCTGCGCATGGCGGTGGACTATTACCGCATCGACCTGAGCGACATCATCGATTCGGTCGGCACCACCGACATCCTGTCCGGCTGCTTTGATTCCGATACGTTCAACGCCTCCGATGTCGCCCATGCCAACCGTTACTGCAGCATGGTGACGCGCGATCCGGTCACCGCGATGGCGACCAACATCGACACCACCTACGTCAACGGCCCGTACATCAACTTCCGCGGCTGGACCGCCGAGGCCAGCTACCGGCTCGACCTGGACCGGCTGGGCTGGGGCAAGGGCCGCGTGGACCTGGGTGTGTACGCGTACTTCCCGCAGGTGTGGGAACGCGCCGCCGCGCCGGGTATCCCGGCGGTGGACCAGGCCAACACCGGTGACGGTGAGAGCCGCAAGTACCAGTGGAGCGCACGCTATGCCACCGGTCCATGGAGCCTGGGCACAACCGCGACCTACACGCCGAGCCGCCCGGCGAAGCCGAACACCACGGTGGAGAGTCGCGACTACCTGCGCATCGATGGTTATCTGTCGGTCAACGCCAACGTGGGGTATCGCTTCAGCGATCGCTGGAAGATGAACCTGTCGGTGGACAACCTCACCGACGACATCGGCCCGTTCCCGTTCGTGCGCGACGCGATGGGCCGGCGCTACATGCTGTCGGCGACGATGAAGCTGTAATCCGCCATGGGAAAGGGCCGCGATCGCGGCCCTTTCCTTTTTCCCTGGCAGCGCGGATGTCGCTTACGGCAGGCCGGCCAGCCAGTCGTCGTCCGAGCCTTCGTTGATGTCGGCGAACAGTGGCGTGCTGAAGTAGCGCTCGCCGGTATCCGGCAAAACCGCCAGCAGCACCGAGCCCGGCGCGGCCTTCGCCGCCACGTCCAGCGCGGTGGCCACGGTGGCACCGGCGGAAATGCCGACGAAGATGCCTTCCTCGGCGGCCAGCCGGCGCGCGACTTCGATCGCGCGGTCGTCGCCGATCGAATACAGCTCGTCATAGACCTCGCGGTTCAGCACTTCCGGCACGAAGTCAGGCGTCCACCCCTGGATCTTGTGCGGCTTCCATTCGTCGCCCTTCAGCAGCGCGGCGCCGGCCGGTTCGGTGGCGATGATCTTCGTGTCCGGGCGCGCGACCCGCAGCACCTCGCCCACGCCGGTGAGCGTGCCGCCGGTGCCCCAGCCGCTGACGAAATAGTCCAGGCGCTGGCCGGCGAAGTCGCGCAGGATTTCCGCGGCGGTGGTGTTGCGGTGGTAGGCCGGGTTGGCCGGGTTGGCGAACTGGCTGGCCAGGAACCAGCCGTGCTGCTCGGCCAGTTCCTTGGCCTTGCGCACCATGCCGCTGCCGCGCTCGGCGGCCGGGGTCAGGATCACCTTGGCGCCGTAGGCGCGCATCAGCTTGCGGCGCTCGATCGAGAAGGTCTCCACCATCGTGGCGACGAACTTGTAGCCGCGCGCGGCGGCCACCATCGCCAGCGCCACGCCGGTGTTGCCGGAAGTCGCTTCGACGATGGTGTCACCGGGCTTGAGCACGCCACGCTGTTCGGCGTCGAGGATGATGGCCAGGGCCAGGCGATCCTTCACCGAGCCGCCCGGATTGAAGGACTCGACCTTCGCGTAGAGGGTGACGTGGTCAGGCGCGATCCGGTTGAGCTTGACGATCGGCGTGCGGCCGATGGTGTCGAGGATGCTGTCGTACAGGGCCATGCGGGAATCTCCGTGGAGGCGGTCAGGCGGCGTGCGCCAGTGTGGCGGCGTCGGGCTTTGCGGAAAGTGAGGGTGGCGGGCCGAGCGGCGCCTGGCCGAACCAGTGCAGCTCGTGCGCCAGCGCGGCGACTTCGCCGACGATCAGCAGCGCCGGCGATTGCACCGCATGCTGGCGGGCCAACGTGGCAAGCGCGTCGAGCCGGCCAGTGACCACGCGCTGTTCCGGGCGCGAGCCGTTCTCGACCAGGGCGAACGGCGTGGCGGCGTCGCGGCCACCGCCGAGCAGGCGCGACTGGATCGTCTCCAGCCCGGCCACGCCCATGTAGAAGGCCAGGGTCTGGCGCTCGCGCGCCAACGCGTCCCAGTCCAGCGTGTCCAGTGAATCGCGGCAGTGCGCGGTGACCAGGCGCACCGACTGCGCGTGTTCGCGGTGGGTCAGCGGCACGCCGGCATAGGCCGCGCAGGCCAGCGCCGCGGTGATGCCGGGCACCACCTCGAAGGGGATGTCGTGGGCGCGCAGGAATTCCAGTTCCTCGCCACCGCGGCCGAAGATGAAGGCATCGCCGCCCTTGAGCCGGACCACGCGGCGGCCGGCGCGCGCGTGTTCCAGCATCAGCGCGTGGATGTGTTCCTGCGCGGTGCTCTGGCCGCGCGCGGACTTGCCGACCTCGATGCGCTCGGCATCGCGTCGTGCCAGCGCCAGCACCGGGCCGCTGACCAGCCGGTCGTACAGGATCACGTCGGCCTCGTTGAGCGCGCGCAGCGCGGCGAGGGTGAGCAGGCCCGGGTCGCCGGCGCCGGCGCCGACCAGCACCACCGCGCCGC
>DJAN01000176.1 GCA_002429615.1 Lysobacteraceae bacterium UBA6001 | reverse complement strand
GAACCGCTCTTCCGATCTGCGCAGGTGTCGGCGGGCAAGGCCGACGACGTGCATGCCGACCGCGTGGCCCAGGCCCGCACGCAGCTGCGTGAGGCGGCACAGGCGCTGGCGGCCACCGCTGACCTCGATCTGGCGTTGCCGGCCACCCGCGTCCCGGCCGAGCGCGTGGTGTTCCATGGCGAGGGCCTGCGCGTGGCGCGCGATGGCCGCGTGCTGTTCGGTGCGCAGGGCCTGACGCTGACGATTCGCGGCCCGGAGCGCATCGCCTTGCAGGGCGCCAACGGCACCGGCAAGACCACGCTGCTGTGCCTGCTGGCCGCTGATGTGCAGCCCGACGCGGGCAGTGTGCGGCGTGGCCCCGGCCGTATTGCCTGGCTGTCGCAGCGCCTGGAACTGGGCGATCCGTCACGCAGCGTATCGCAGCACTTCGCCGAGGCGGCGCCGGGCCTTTCGCCGACCGAGCGCGCGCGATTACTTGCCGGGATGGGCTTTCGCGGCGACCGCGCCGCACTCCCGCTGCGGGCACTTTCCGGCGGCGAGCGCCTGCGCGCGGTGCTGCTGTGCGTGCTGCACGCAGAGCCTGCGCCGCAGTTGCTGTTGCTGGATGAGCCGACCAACAACCTCGACCTGGACACGGTGGCCGCATTGGAGCAGGCGCTGCGCGGCTACCAGGGCGCGCTGGTGGTGGCCAGCCATGACGCGGCGTTCCTGACGGCGATCGGGGTGACCCGGTACTGGCAGCTGGCAGGGGGTGAGCTGGTGCAGGACGGTTGATCTGTGTTTGCCGAAAATGTGCATTGGCGGCCCGGCAAGTAATTGATAGTGTGGCCCCGCCCCGCGGCCCACCCCGTGTGGGTCCAGGGGAAGGTGGCGGGCCGGGAGCATGCCGGCGACTAGGACGACAGGGGTGAAGGAATGAAGGGAGGTCTGCGCGTCGCCGCGATGGCGATGCTGCGCATGCTGTGCGGCGAATCCTTCGCCGCCAACGCCAACGCCACCGCGGCGCAGCCCTAGGCTGCCGGCGCATCCATTTCGGTGGCGGCATCGGGTGATGCGGCCATCTTCTTCGACATTCTTCCAGGGGATACCCATGCGATACCCGATTCGAACCCTCGCGCTGCTGTGCACGCTGGCCTTCGCGGCTGGCGCGGCGCAGGCGCAGGTGGATGTGGACGCCTACATCAAGAAGGACCAGTTCACCAACATCAAGCTCTCGCCGACCGGTGAGTACATCGCCGCGACCGTGCCGCTGGAAGATCGCACGATGCTGGCGATCCTGCGCCGCTCGGACAACACGATGACCGCGAAGTTCGGCCTGGGGCAGAACTCGCATGTCGCGCGCTTCTACTGGTCCAGCGACAAGCGCGTGGTGATCGAGGTCGGGCAGAAATACGGCCTGCTCGAACAGCCGCAGGGCACCGGTGAGCTGTATGCCATCGACGCCGACGGCAACAAGCCGCAGATCCTGATCGGCTACCGCGCCGAAGGCAGTGGCCTGGGGACGCGCATCCAGACGCGCAAGGCCGAGCTGGTCGGCGCCGACATCGTCGACCTGCTGCCCAATGATGACCGCAACATCATCGTCAACGTATGGGGTTTCGGTGAAGCGCGCTTCACCAGCGCCGAGCGGCTCGATACGACCACCGGCGGCCGCCTGCCGCTGGTGAAGTCGCCGGTGCGCTACAGCCACTTCGCCACCGACAACGCCGGGGTGGTGCGTTTTTCCTGGGGCAAGGCCTCGGACAACGTGAGCAAGCTGTACTACCGCGACGGTGACGGCAGCGAGTGGCGGATGGTCCACGACGAGGGGCAGGCCGGAACGGCGGAGTGGCCCATCGGCTTCTCGGAAGACAATCGCGTGGCCTACCTCTGGGCGGAGAATCCCAAGGGCCCCAGTGCCATCGTGGCGTGGGACATCGCCGCCAATACGCGCAAGGTGGTGCTGCAGGATGCCGTCTCGGACCCGGACATCGTGCTGTACCGGCCCAACAGCCAGGTGCCGGTGGGCGCGCTGGTGACCGGCGAGAAGCCGAAGTCGGTGTTCTTCGAGCCCGACGGGGCCGATGCGCGCCTGTATCACAGCCTGGAAGCGGCGTTTGGCAGCGCGGTGCTGATCACCTCCACCGACAAGAGCGGCAACCTGCTGCTGGTGAAGAGCTGGACCGGCAGCAATCCCGGCGACTTCTTCCTGTTCGACAAGGTGGCCAAGAAGGCCAGCCTGGTGGCCAGCCGCAAGTCCTGGTTCGATCCGGAGAAGACCGCGCAGGTGGAGCCGATCACGCTGAAGGCCCGTGACGGGCTGGCCCTGCATGGCTATGTCACCCGCCCCCGCGGTAGCGCGGGCAAGGCGCTGCCGATGGTGGTGATGCCGCATGGCGGCCCGATCGGTGAACAGGACGATTGGGAGTTCAACGAGGAGGCGCAGATGCTGGCGGCCGCGGGCTACGCGGTGCTGCAGGTGAACTATCGCGGTTCCAGCAACTACGGCCGCATGTTCAAGAACGCCGGCGTCCAGGAGTGGGGCAAGGCGATGCAGGACGACGTCACCGATGCCACCCGCTGGGCGATCCAGCAGGGCTATGCGGATGCTTCGCGCGTGTGCATCTACGGCGCGAGCTACGGCGCATACGCGGCACTGATGGGCGTGGCCAAGGAGCCGGGCCTGTACCAGTGCGCCGCCGGCTATATCGGTGTCTACGACCTGCCGATGATGTTCTCCGGCGGCGACACCCAGGAGACACTGAGCGGGCAGACCTGGCTGCGCGAATGGATCGGTGATCCGGCCACGCTGGCGCAGGTGTCGCCGGTGAACCTGGCCGCGCAGATCAAGGTGCCGGTGTTCCTGGCCGCCGGTGGCGAGGACCAGCGCGCCCCGATCGAACACAGCCGCAAGATGGAAGCAGCGCTGCGCAAGGCCGGCGTGCCGGTGCAGACGCTGTACTACCCGACCGAAGGCCACGGCTTCTACACCCAGGAACACCAGCACGAGTACTACACCCAGTTGCTGGCGTTCCTGTCCAAGTCGCTGGGCGGGCAGCCGGCCAAGGCCGCTGCGGCGCAGCCGTAAGCGGCGCCCGCGTCTTACCGCGACGACGGCGGCATCGGGGGATGCCGCCGTCCTTCTTCGACACGCTCCAAGGGGATCACCATGCAATACCCGATTCGAGCCCTCGCGCTGATGGGCGCGCTGGCCTTCGCCGCCGGCACCGCGCACGCGCAGGTGGATGTAGACACCTTCATCAAGCGCGACCAGTTCACCGATATCCAGCTCTCGCCGACCGGCGAGTACCTGGCCGCGACGCTGCCGCTGGAGGACCGCACCGTGCTGGTCATCCTGCGCCGCGCCGACAACTCGGTCTCGACCAAGTTCACGCCTGAGAAGAACGGCCACGTCAGCAGCTTCGCCTGGTCGGGCGACCGCCGCGTGGTATTCGATGTGGGCAAGAAAGACGGCCTGCTCGATCGTCCGCAGCCGACCTGGGAGCTGTACAAGCTCGACGTCGACGGCAGTCCCGACATCCTGATCGGCATGGGCAAGGCCATCAAGGCCGCGGACGCGCACAAGATCGGGCGTACCACTTCCTATGTGGGCGCCGAGGTGGTGGACCTGCTGCCGGCCGAAGAACGCTATGCCGTCATCAACGTGATGGAGCCCGGCGAGGCGCGCTACAGCAGCGCCGAGCGCCTGGACCTGCAGACCGGCAACCGCGCCCCGCTGGTGCGCTCGCCGGTGCGCAACAGCACCTTCGCCACCGACAATGCCGGCGTGGTGCGCTTCTCGTGGGGCGCGGGCTCCGACAATGCGGTCAAGCTGTACTACCGCGAGGGAAATGCCGGCGAATGGCGCCTGGTCCACGACGAGGCGCAGGCCGGCACGGTCGAGTGGCCGGTCGGCTTCTCCGAGGACAACCGCATCGCCTATCTGGAGGCCCAGAACAAGAACGGCCCGAACAGCATCGTGGCGTGGGATATCGCCGCCAACACCCGCAAGGTCGTGCTGCAGGACAAGGTCGCCGATCCGGAGAAGATCCTGTATCGCCCCAACAGCCAGGTGCCGGTGGGCGCGCTGGTCACCGCCGGCCAGACCCGCTCGGTGTTCTTCGAGCCCGACGGCGCCGATGCGCGTCTGTACCACAGCCTGGAAGCGGCGTTCGGCACCGCGGTGGAAGTCACTTCCACCGACAAGCGGGGCAACCTGCTGCTGGTGAAGAGCTGGGCCGGCGGCAATCCCGGCGACTTCTTCCTGTTCGACGCGACGGCCAAGAAAGCCAGTCATGTCGCCAGCCGCAAGGCCTGGTTCGATCCGGACAAGACCGCGCAGGTCGAGCCGATCACCCTGCAGGCGCGCGATGGCGTTGCCCTGCATGGCTACTTCACCCGTCCGCGTGGTGGCCAGGGCAAGGCGCTGCCGATGGTGGTCATGCCGCATGGCGGCCCGATCGGCATACACGACACCTGGCAGTTCGACCGTGACGTGCAGATGCTCGCCGCCGCGGGCTACGCGGTGTTGCAGGTGAACTACCGGGGCTCAAGCAACTACGGCCGCGCGTTCCAGGATGCCGGTGCCCAGGAGTGGGGCAAGGCGATGCAGGACGACGTCACCGACGCCACGCGCTGGGCGATCCAGCAGGGCTATGCCGACGCGTCGCGCGTGTGCATCTACGGCGCGAGCTACGGCGGCTATGCGGCGCTGATGGGCGTGGCCAAGGAGCCGGGGCTGTACAAGTGCGCGGCCGGTTACGTCGGCGTGTATGACCTGCCGATGCGCTATGCGCGTGGCGGTGCGCAGGAGACCCGCTCGGGCGAGAACTGGCTGCGCGAGTGGATGGGCAGCCCGGAAACGCTTGCCGATGTGTCGCCGGTAAACCTGGCCGACCGGATCAAGGTGCCGGTGTTCCTCGCAGCCGGCGGCGAGGACGTGAACGCGCCGGTCGAACACACCCGCAAGATGGAAGCAGCGCTGCGCAAGGCCGGCGTGCCGGTGGAGACGTTGTATTACCCGACCGAGGGCCACGGCTTCTATACCCAGGAACACCAGCACGCGTACTACACGCAGCTGCTGGCGTTCCTGTCCAGGTCGCTGGGCGGGCAGCCGGCCAAGGCCGCCGCGGCGCAGCCGTAAGCGGCGCCATCATCGCGCCGCCGGAGGAGGGTCCGGCGGCGCGGCATTCCACACCTGGAGGGGGAGGAAGATGCACGTATTCCGCTATGCCGTAGGCCTGCTGGTCGCGCTGTGGTGCGGCCACGCCGTCGCGCAGGTCGACGTCGATGCCTACATCAAGGAAGACCGCTTCGAGGACATCAAGCTGTCGCCGGATGGCGAGTATTTCGCCGCCACCGTGCCGCGCGAGGATCGCACCGCGCTGGTCACCGTGCGCCGCAGCAGCGGCGAGATCACCAACCACTTCATGCTGACCCGCAACACCCATGTCTTCAATTTCGACTGGGTCAGCAACACGCGCGTGGTGTTGTCGGTGGCGCAGAAGTTCGGCAGCGTGGACCAGCCGTTTTCCACCGGCGAGCTGTTCGGCATGGACGCCAGCGGTGGCCGCTTCGACATGCTCGGCGGCTACCGCGCCGCCGACCTGGAGTACGCCGCGCCGACCGCGCGCGGCATCGCCCAGAACGTGTATCTGGAGGTCAACGACACGCTGCCGCACGATGACCGCGGCATCATCGTGTCGGTGACGTCGTTCGGCCGCGACCTCAAGTACAGCACCGCCGAGCGCATGGACGTCAAGGACGGCCGCCGTTCGGTGATCAGCCGCAGCCCGGTGAAACGGGCCACGTTCACCACCGACAACGCCGGCCGCGTGCGCTTCGTCATCGGCGCCGGTGACGACAACATCAGCAAGCTCTATTACCGCGCCGACAACGACAGCGACTGGAAGCTGATCAACGACGAGGCGGTCACCCACCGCGGCGAAGCCGCGCTCGGCTTCTCTGCGGACAACACGCTGGCCTACCTGCAGGTGGAGAATCCGCAAGGTCCCGATTCCATCGTCGCGTGGAATCCGCTCAGCGGTGAGCGCAAGGTCGTGTTGCGCGACGCGGTCGCCGATCCGGGCCGCATCCTCTACCGCATCGGCACCCAGGTGCCGGTGGGGGCGATGGTGGTCTCCGACCGGCCGCATACCCTGTTCTTCGATGACAACAGCCCGGAAGCCAGGCAGTACCGGATGCTGGAGAAGTCGATGCCGGACGAAGCCCTGCTGATCACCTCCGGTACCGACGATGGTCGGCTGCTGCTGGTGCATGCGTGGTCGGGCAGCAACCCGGGGCAGTTCTTCCTGTTCGATACCCAGGCCCGCAAGGTGCAGAGCCTGTTCATCCGCCGCCAGTGGATCGATTCGGATACCTCCGCGCAGGTGCAGGCGGTGTCGCTGAAGGCGCGCGATGGCCTGCCGCTGCACGGGTTCCTGACCCGTCCGCGTGGCAGCGAAGGCAAGGCGCTGCCGATGGTGGTGCTGCCGCATGGTGGGCCGATCGGCATCCACGACAGCTGGGACTTCAACGACGAGACGCAGATGCTGGCCGCCGCCGGCTATGCCGTGCTGCAGGTGAACTACCGCGGCTCCAGCAACTACGGCCGTGCGTTCCTGCAGGCCGGTGCGCAGGAGTGGGGCAAGGCGATGCAGGACGACGTCACCGATGCCACGCGCTGGGCGATCGAACAGGGCTACGCCGATGCGTCGCGGGTGTGCATCTATGGCGCCAGTTACGGCGGCTACGCGGCCTTGATGGGGGTGGCGAAGGAGCCTTCGCTGTACCGCTGCGCGGCGGGCTATGTCGGCGTCTACGACCTGCCGATGCGCTACTCGCGCGGTGCCGCGCAGGAGACCCGCGCGGGCGAGAACTGGCTGCGCGACTGGATGGGCGCGCCGGAAACGCTGGCCGAGGTATCGCCGGTGAACCTGGCCGACCGGATCAAGGTGCCGGTGTTCCTGGCGGCCGGTGGCGAGGACGAGAACGCACCCATCGCCCACACCAAGAAGATGGCGGCGGCCCTGAAGAAGGCGGGCGTGCCGGTGGAGACGCTGTACTACGACAGCGAGGCGCACGGTTTCTACACGCCCGAGCACCGCCGTGCGTACTACACCCAGCTGCTGGCATTCCTGTCGAAATCGCTGGGTGGCCAGCCGGCCAAGGCCGCGCCGGCACAACCCTGACGCCAGCCCGCTCCTGCTTTTCCTGTAGGAGCGGCTTCAGCCGCGACCGTGTACGTCCCGGTCGCAGCAACCCCCAGCCGCCTTACCGCACCCCATGCATCGCGCGCCGCAGCAGCGGCGCGCACGCCAGCGCGATCACCCCGCACGCCAGTCCGATCCACATCATCAGCCAGAACAGGTGCGCGTAGCTGGCCGCGGCCTGCACCACATCCATCCGCCCGTCCTCCGGTACATCGATGGCGGCCAGCTTGCCGAACAGCGCCGCCAGCGCTTCGGAAAACGCGGTGGCGAGGAACCAGGTGCCCATCATCAGACTGACCACGCGCGGCACCGCCAGCTGCGTCACCGCCGACAGGCCCACCGGCGCCAGGCACATCTCGCCGATTTCCAGGATCAGGTAGGCCAGCACCAGCCACCACACACTGGCGACCGCGCCGGTCGCGCCGACCTGCTGCGCGGCCAGCGCCAGCGGCACGAACGACAGGCCGGCGAAGACCAGCCCCAGCGCCGACTTCAGCGGCTTGGACGGATCGGCGCGGCGACGGTCCAGCCACGCCCACACCGCGGCGAACAGCGGTGCCAGCAGCACCAGGAACAGCGCGCCGAGATAGGTCAGCGAGCCGGCGGTCTGCGGCAGCACGATGCAGTCGCGCACCAGGAACACCAGCATCAGCGCGGTGACCGTCACGAACAGCAGGCGCGGCGCGCGCGAGGCGGCATGCCGGTCCGACATCGTCGCCGCCACCGCGAAGCCCAGCGGTGCCAGCAGCAGCGAGGCGATCGACCACGGCAGCGGCGTGCCATCGCGGATCACCAGGCTGGGGGCGATGTCCTTGGTCAGCAGGCGGTCGGTAAAGGTGACCCAGGAGCCGTAGGTCTGCTCGTAGAGGGTGAAGAACACCAGCGCCATGAAGATCAGCGCCAGCAGCGCCCACATCTGGCCGCGCTGTTCCGGCGTGCAGCGCGCGCCGGTGAACCAGGCGAACCACAGCAGCACGCCACCGAGCACGACGATCATCAGCAGCAGGGCCAGACTGATCTCGCCGCCGATGGAGGCCACGCCGTTGGCCGCTGCCCACATCAACGCGGCGATCGGGAACACCGCCAGCACCGCGCTCGCATAGATCAGCCATTCGCGCGGCAGGCCGAGCACGCGCTCGCGCAGCGCCGCCGGGGCCGGCGGTTCGGCGTGGCCGTGCAGGTACTTCTGGCCCCACAGGAACATCGCCAGGCCGAGCAGCATGCCGATGCCGGCGGCGCCGAAGCCGTACTTCCAGCCGTAGGCCTCGCCGAGGAAACCGCAGACCAGCGAGGCGAACAGCGCACCGAGGTTGATGCCGGCGTAGAACAGCGAGAAGCCGGAATCGCGGCGCGGGTCGTTCTCGGCGTACAGGCGGCCGACGATGGTGGAAATGTTCGGCTTCATGAAGCCGACGCCGGTGATGATCAGTGCCAGCGACAGGTAGGTGACCGACAGCGCGCCCTCGTCGCGCACCACCTCGCCCGCGATGCGGGTGGCCGCATGGCCTTCCACCGCCATGCCGACATGGCCGAGCACCAGCAGCAGGCTGCCGAAGGTCACCGCCTTGCGCATGCCCAGCCAGCGGTCGGCGAGCAGGCCGCCGATCACCGGCATGCAGTAGACCAGGCCGCCGTAGGCGCCGAGCAGGTCCAGGCCGGGGCCGTCGCCGAACAGGTGGTGCTTGGTGAGGTAGAGCAGCAGCAGCGCCTTCATGCCGTAGAAGGAGAAGCGCTCCCACATCTCGGTGAAGAAGCAGACGTAGACGCCCTTGGGATGGCCGAGGAAATCGTCGGAGCGGGGCAGGGCGGCGGCAGTGGCGGTCATGCAGTCGGGCGGCGGACGAAAGGCCGGGAGTATAGAAGGCCGGTGCGTGGCGGGTTTGCCGGGTGTGGCCGCCCGGCCGGCGCGCCCTGTCGGGCGGGCAGTCGCCGCGTGTAGGAGCGGCTTCAGCCGCGACGGCCGGATGCCGCTGTCGCGGCTGAAGCCGCTCCTACATGGGGGGCGCCCCTCGCCAAGGTTTCGCCTGCAACTGGACAGGAAATCGGCCAGCGGCTAGCGTGGGCCGGATTTTTTGTCATTCCTTACCCAGGGGGTTTCCATGAGCCAAGCCGCGCAGCCGCGTCAGCTCACCTTCCGTGCCGTGGTGCTGGCCATTGTCCTGGCCATGGTGCTTTCGGCCGCCAACGCCTACCTCGGCCTGTTCGCCGGCCTGACCATCGCCACCGCCATCCCGGCCGCGGTCGTCTCGATGGGCGTGCTGCGCCTGCTCGGCGGCGGCACCATCCTGGAGAACAACATCGTCCAGACCGGCGCCTCGGCCGGCTCGTCGATCGCCGCCGGCGTCATCTTCACCATCCCCGCGCTGGTGATCATGGGCTACTGGCCGGACTTCAAGTACTGGTGGGTGCTGGGCATCGCCGGCCTGGGTGGCCTGCTCGGCGTGCTGTTCTCGGTGCCGCTGCGGCGCTCGATGATCGTCGAGGACCCGCTTCCGTTCCCCGAGGGCAAGGCCGCGGCCGAAGTGCTCAAGGCCGGTGAGAACCCCGGCCCGGGTCTGAAGATCCTGGCCGTGTCCGGTGCCATCGGCGCGCTGGTCAAGCTGTCGGCCGCCAGCGGCCTGCGCCTGATCCCGGATACCTGGGTGCAGTCGGCCTATGTCGGCAGCTCCAAGGTCACCGCCTTCATCGGCACCAACCTGTCGCCGGCGCTGCTGGGCGTGGGCTACATCGTCGGCCTGAACGTCGGCATCGTGGTGGTGTCCGGCTCGATCCTGTCCTGGCACATCGCCATCCCGCTGTACCAGGCGTTCTTCGCCAACAGCGACCCGGCGCTGGCCTCGGCGATTGCCGATGCCTCCTCGGCCGACGCCGCCTACGCCATCTGGAGCGCGAAGATCCGCTACCTGGGCGTGGGCGCGATGCTGATCGGCGGCATCTGGACGCTGTTCTCGCTGCGCAAGTCGCTGCTGTCGGGCATCAAGAGCGGCTTTGCCGCCGCGCGCAAGAGCGCCGGCAATACCGTCGTCGCCGAGACCGAGCGCGACCTGCCGATGAAGTGGATGCTGGTCGCGCTGGTGGCCTTCACCCTGCCGCTGCTGGGCCTGTACCAGGCCATCGTGCAGCAGTGGCACGTCTCGATTCCGATGACGATCATCATGATCGCCGCCGGCTTCCTGTTCGTGTCGGTGTCCGGCTACCTGGCCGGCCTGATCGGCTCGTCGAACAACCCGGTCTCGGGCATCACCATCTCCACCATCCTGTTCGCCTCGGCGGTGCTGGTGCTGCTGCTGGGCAAGAGCGGCCTGAACCCGGTGGGCGCCGCCGGCGCGCCGCTGGGCGCGGTGGCCGCGATCATGATCGGCGCGGTGGTGTGCTGCGCCGCGGCGGTGGGTGGCGACAACCTGCAGGACCTCAAGGCCGGTTACCTGGTCGGCGCCACGCCGTGGAAGCAGCAGCTGATGCTGGGCATCGGCGCATTCTCCTGCGCGCTGATCATGGCGCCGGTGCTGAACCTGCTGGCCAACGCCTACGGCATCGGTGCGCCGACCCCGGCGCATCCGAACTCGCTGGCGGCCCCGCAGGCCAACCTGATGGCCTCGGTGGCGCGCGGCCTGTTCGGTGGTCAGCTGCCGTGGTCGTTCATCGCGCTGGGCGCGGTGGTCGGTGCGGTGGTGATCGCGGTGGACGAGTGGCTGAAGTCGCGCGGCTCGCGCTTCCGCGTGCCGGTGCTGGCCGCGGCCATCGGTATCTACCTGCCGCTGGAGCTGATGGTGCCGATCTTCCTCGGTGGCCTGCTGGCGCACCTGGTGGAGCGCTTCCACAAGGTCAAGCCGGACGATGAAGAAGGCCGTGACCGCGTGCATCGCCCGGGCGTGCTGTTCTCGGCCGGCCTGATCACCGGCGAGGCGCTGCTGGGCATCGCCATTGCGATTCCGATCGTGGTCTCGGCGCGGGCCGACATCCTGGCCCTGCCGGAAGCCTTCCACCTGAACCAGTGGATCGGCCTGATCGTGCTGGCCCTGGTGGGCTGGCTGATGTACCGCACCGGCAAGCGCGGCGAGAAGGCGTAACGCCTCCAGCGTGCTGCATTGCAACGAAGGCCGCCTCCGGGCGGCCTTCGTTTTTGGGGGGGTGAAGGAGGGGGCTGCTTGCCGTCGCCCTGCGAAGCCGATGTTGCGCGAACCCGCCGTTGTAGGAGCGGCTTCAGCCGCGACCGCCGGATATTCCCGTCGCGGCTGAAGCCGCTCCTACAGGGGCGTCGTGCAGCGGCGGCCGCAGCCATGACTTCAGTCCTTTGCATGCGGCCGTCGCACCCCCCTACCATCGGGGGTTTGCCGTCCTCTCCAGGAGAGTCCATGAAGCTTCGCCACGCCCTGCTGCCCCTGTGCCTGCTGGCCGCCCTGCCTACGCTGGCCGCCGCGCGCGGTTTCGATGTCCGCGACATGGTGGCGCTGGATCGCGTCTCCGCCCCGACCCTGAGCCCGGATGGCGGCGTGCTGGTGTTCTCCAAGCGCGTGATGGACGAGAACAAGACCAAGGCCAGCAGCAGCCTGTGGCGCCGCGACCTGCGCACCCGCGACATGGCCCCGCCGAAGCAGATCACCCCGGAAGGCTGGAACGTCAATTCGCCGGCTTTTTCGCACGACGGCCAGACCCTCTACTTCCTCAGCGCCAAGAACGGCAGCCAGCAGCTCTACGCGATCCCGGCCGAAGGCGGCACCCCGCGCCAGCTGACCGACTTCGCCGTCGACGTGGACAGCTTCAAGCTTTCCCCGCAGGGCGATCGCATCGTGTTCAGCGCCGGCGTGTTCCAGGATTGCGTCTCGGACCTGGCCTGCACCAAGAAGAAGCTCGACGCCGCCGAAGCCTCCAAGGCCACCGGCAAGGTGTTCGACTCGCTGTTCGTGCGCCACTGGGACACCTGGAACGACGGCCGCCGCAATACCCTGTTCGTGGCGCCGCTGCCGAAGGGTGACGCCAAGGCCACCACCGCCACCGCGATCAGCGCCAAGATCGCCGGCGATGCCCCGTCCAAGCCGTTCGGCGGCAACGACGACTACGAGTGGGCGCCGGACGGCAAGACGGTCGTCGCCAGCATCCGCGTGGCCGGCCGTGAGGAACCGTGGTCGACCAACTTCGACCTGTACAAGCTCGATGCCGCCGGCAGCAAGGCCGCGGTGAACCTGACCAAGGCCAACCCGGCCTGGGATGCCGGCCCGGTGTTCAGCGCCGACGGCAAGACCCTGTACTACCGCGCGATGAAGCGCCCGGGCTTCGAGGCCGACCGCTTCGCGCTGATGGCGATGGACCTGGCCAGCGGCAAGACGCGCGAGATCGCCGCCGATTGGGACCGCTCGGCCGGCGAGATCGTGCTGAGCGCCGACGGCAAGTCCATCCTCACCGGTGCCGACGAACTCGGCGAACACCCGCTGTTCCAGATCGACATCGCCAGCGGCAAGGCGACCAAGCTGGTGGGCGAGGGCAGCGTCGGCTCGCCGGTGATGGCCGGCCCGACCCTGGCCTTCACCCGCAACTCGCTCAAGAGCGGCGACCAGATCTTCGTGGCGGATACCGCCGCGCAGAACCTGCGCGCGATCACCGCCAGCACCAGCGAGACGCTGCCGGACGTGCAGTTCGGCGACTTCGAGCAGTTCCAGTTCAAGGGCTGGAACAACGAAACCGTGCACGGTTACGTGGTCAAGCCGTACAACTACCAGCCGGGCAAGAAGTACCCGGTGGCCTTCCTGATCCACGGCGGCCCGCAGGGCAGCTTCGGCAACGGCTGGAGCTACCGCTGGAACCCGCAGACCTACGCGGGCCAGGGCTACGCGGTAGTGATGATCGACTTCCACGGTTCCACCGGCTACGGCCAGGCGTTCACCGACGCGATCAGCCAGCACTGGGGCGACCGCCCGCTGGAAGACCTGCAGAAGGGCTGGGCCGCCGCGCAGCAGCAGTACGGCTTCCTCAATGGCGACAAGGCCTGCGCGCTGGGCGCCAGCTACGGCGGCTTCATGACCTACTGGATCGCCGGCAACTGGAACGAGCCGTGGAAGTGCCTGGTCGACCATGACGGCGTGTTCGACAACCGCATGATGGGTTACAGCACCGAAGAGCTGTGGTTCAGCGAGTGGGAGAACGGCGGCACGCCCTGGAACAACGCCGAGAAGTACGAGAAGTTCAACCCGGTCAACCACGTCGCCAACTGGAACAAGCCGATCCTGGTGATCCACGGCCAGCAGGACTTCCGCATTCCGATGGAGCAGGGCCTGGCCGCGTTCACCGCCGCGCAGCGCAAGGGCGTGGAGTCGAAGTTCCTGTACTTCCCGGACGAGAACCACTGGGTGCTCAAGCCGCAGAACTCGATCCTGTGGCACGACACGGTCAACGCCTGGCTCAAGCAGCACATCGGCGAGTAAGACCTGCGCGCGGGGCCGGCATTGCCGGCCCCGCGTCGTTTCCGCACCGCGTCCGGATACCGCATGAACGAAGCCAGCACCGCCCTGATCCAGAACGACATCGTCGTCTTCGGCCTGATCGCCGCCACGCTCGGCGCGGTGTTCTGGACCGCCTCGCGGGAGAAGGGGCTGTGGAAGCGCTTCTACACTTTCGTGCCAGCCCTGCTGCTGTGCTATCTGATTCCCGGTATCTACAACACCGTCGGTCTGATCGACGGTGAGCACACCAAGCTCTACAACCCGGTCGCGCGCGACATCCTGCTGCCCGCCGCGCTGGTGCTGCTGACGCTGGCGGTGGACATCAAGGCGATCGTGCGCCTGGGGCCGAAGCTGGTGCTGATGTACATCGGCACCTCGGCCAGCATCATGCTCGGCGCGTTCGTCGCCTTCGCGGTGATGCGCTGGATCCACCCTTCCACCGTCGCCGGCGATACCTGGGCCGGCATGGCCGCGCTGGCCGGCAGCTGGATCGGCGGCGGCGCCAACATGCTCGCCATGCGCGAGGTGTTCAACGTCGATGCGACCACGTTCGGGCAGTTCGCGGTGGTGGACGTGGGCGTGGGTTACGTATGGATGGCCGCGCTGATTTTCCTGGCCGGCCGCGCGCAGAAGATCGACGCGCGCAGCGGTGCGGATACCCGCGCGCTGGACGAACTGAAGGAGCGCATTGCCGCCTTCCAGGCCCAGCACGAGCGCATTCCCACGCTGACCGATTTGATGGTCATCCTTGGCATCGCGTTCGGCGCGGTGGGCCTGGCGCATGCCATCGCCACGCCGCTGTCGGCGTGGTTCGGCGCGAACGTGTCGTGGGCGTCGCGTTTCAGCCTGGACGCCCCGTTCGTGTGGGTGGTGGTGCTGGCGACCAGCTGCGGCCTGGGCCTGAGCTTCACCCGTGCCCGCACGCTGGAAGGCGCCGGTGCCTCGCGCATCGGCTCGCTGCTGCTGTACTTCCTCATCGCCTGCATCGGCATGCAGATGGACCTGCTGGCGCTGCTCGACCGGCCGTGGCTGTTCCTGCTCGGCATCATCTGGATCGGCGTGCACATCGCGCTGCTGTGGGGCCTGGGCCGGCTGCTCAACGTGCCGTTCTTCTATTTCGCCATCGGCTCGCAGTCGCATATCGGCGGGCCGGCCTCCGCGCCGGTGGTGGCCGCGGCATTCCACCCGGCGCTGGCGCCGGTGGGCGTGCTGCTGGGCACGCTGGGTTATGCCACCGGTACCTATCTGGCGTATGTCGTGGGCATCACGCTGCGGGCGATGGCCGGCGCAGGGTGAGCACATCGTCCGTCGGCACCGCCATGCCGACGGACCTGCATCTCAAGGGGTATCGGCCAAGGCGTCCATCACGCGCGCCGAGTACACCAGCGCCGCACCGGCGTTGAGCGCCACCGCGACGCCGAGCGCCTCGGCGACTTCATCGACCGTGGCGCCTTCCTTCTTCGCCGCCGCCGTATGCACGGCGATGCAGCCATCGCAGCGCGTGGTCACGGCCACGGCCAGGGCGATGAGTTCGCGGGTCTTGGCATCGAGATGCCCGGTCTTGGCCCCGGCACCGGACAGCGTCTGGTAGCCACGCAGCGTGTCGGGGCTGAGCTTGCCGATCTCGCCGATGCGCCCACCCAGTTCCTTGCGGTATTCATTCCAGTCCAACATGACAGATCACTCCGGATCGTTTGATTCGCCGCCATAGCGCGGCAGCGGATTCTGTGCCGGGCAATCGTTCATGCCGCGTCATGCGCGGGGAAGGAATGTGTAAGGCGACGCACGCCGCCGCCGCGTGGCCGGTCATAGGACGTTTGCGCGTTGCGGCGCGGGCACGGGCCGTTTTTCAGCCGCCGGGTGTTGGCTTGTCCTGATGCGTCTGCAGCCAGTCGAGCACGCGCGGCCAGGGGCGTTCGCGTGCGTAGTCCTGGAACGCCATGCGGTTCTTCCAGTCGCTGAGGGGGGCGCCTGCCTCCAGCAGGGCCAGTGCGACGTTCTCGTCATCCGTCGCGCCCAAGGGCGTTCCGTATTGGCCGGCGGTAGCGGGATCCAATCCCTGCGCCAGCAAGAAGCGGACGAACGCAAGGTCATTGGCCTCGGCGGCCACCGAAAGCAGGGTGCGTCCATCCGCGCCACGTGCCTTGAGGTCGTTTCCCTTCTGCGCCAGCCACTGGGCGATCTCAATGCCTTGCCACGGATGGCTGGCGTGAAGGTGGGGCGCATCCAGCTTCAACACGATGGGGATGCGCTTGCGGTGCGATGGCAGCTTGTTGTCCTCGTATTCCTCCATCACCGTCAGCGAGGGGCGCGCGCGTTCGCCGGACAATGTCCACAGCCCCTGCACGGTGGCGAGATTGCCGGACGCGATGGCCGCTTCGAAGGCTTCGTTGATCTTGGCCGGATCGCGATGGCCCTGGGTATCGAATGCGCCCTTGGCGAACAGCAGGGGCAACGCACTGGCGCGGCCATACAGCGCCGCGCCGCGATGCAACGGCGGTGGCGCCAGGAACGACGGCTTCATGTCGGGCGCGTCTTCGACGGGGGCGCCCGCCTCCAGCAGTGCGAGCACAACTTCATCTTTTACCTCGGCATTGCCGATCGCCCGCCTCAGAAGCGCGGCGCCTGAGGGGGATGTGAAATCGAAACCCGCATCGCGCAACCGTCCCAGGCCTTCCATGTCGAGTGACACCATGCCGCGCGCGCCGGATACCCGATCCAGTTCGTCTTCGAAGTCGCTGACCGACTGCGGCATTCCGACCATCTCGCCTACATAGTCGGCGATGGAGTGGACCTCATCGCCGAATTGGAGGCGCAGTTGATAGGTCGAGTTGTCGGTCATCGGCGCGTGGTACTGGTCGCGCAAGGACCACAGGTCCGACTTGCGCACCTGCTCGACCAGATGCGCAACGCGGTCGACGGGAATGCGATAGGAAACTGCTTGCGTGACGTCGGCGAAGTCACCGCCTTCGTAGTCGACGCGACCGTCTCCATGCACCGTGACGCGATAGGAAGGGCATCTGCCGTAGCATCCGCTCCGCGTCAGCGTCATGGCGACCTGGTCGAGCGGCACTTCCGGCAGCGGGCGCTCGCGTTCCGGGGATTCTTCCCGACGCAGGGTGATCAATACCACCGCGCTCGTCGGTCTGCCTTCCTCTCCAAATGGCTTGAAGCGCATCTGCGCCAATGCCTGTAGCTCGCTGGGGCCCAGGTCGAGCGAGTCGCTCCCGAGAGCCTTGTTCACGTAACACTGAGTGTTTCCGTGGGCATCCACCTGCACCCGCACCTCGGTACGCCAACTGCTGTTTCGCTCGGTTCCAAAAGGAAGATGAACCACCGGGGCCTGCGTCAGCAGATGGGCAGTCGCAACTTCAGGCGAAGGCTTGAGGGCGGAAGTATCGACTTGCTCGCAGATCGCCAGCGGTGCGGTGCGGGCTACCGGGGTCTGTGGCGCCCGCGTGCAGGCGACAAGGCCAAGGCACAAGCAGGCAGCTGCAAGGTGGAATCGCGTCATCCCTGATGCTTCGTGGTGCCGGTGAGGAGGTGGCCAGCTTCAGGCAGTTCCAGATGTGTTGCAAGGCGTGTTTCAGATCCGCGAATAGCTCGCGTTGCCCAGCCCCGTCCCGATGGTGAAGATGCCCCAGCGCCGGTGCTTGCGCATCGCATGGCGTTGGCTCAAGCCCTGCACGACCGCATCGTTGTGCAGCAGCACCTGCGGCATGCGGCGGCCGATGCGGTCCAGGTGCGTGGCGAGTGCGGCGGGCAGGTCGAACGGCATCTCCCAGTCGCCCGGCAGGTTCTGCGCGCCCTGCGAAATCTTCCCGTCCGGTTCGATTTTTCCCGGCACCGCGATGCCGATGAAGGGCGCCAGGTCGACGCCCAGCGTGCGCGCCTGCGCGTTGAGGCCGTTGAGCATGCCGGCCAGCCGCGCGATCGCCTCGCCGCGCGCGGGGGCGTCGTCGGCGTGGCGCCATTGCATGTGTTCGAGCACGCGCGCCTTGTGGCCGTCGGCGGCCTTGTCCAGCCGGTGCTCGACCAGCCCGCAGCGCAGGTTGGTACCGCCGATGTCCACCGCGAGGAACGCGGCATGCCGGCGCGCATCCTCCGGCAGCAGGCTGCTCCAGCCGAGCAGGGCGGCTTCGTCGGGGTCTTCGTCCAGAAGGTATAGACGCACCTTCAGCCGCGCGTTGCGCAGCAGGCGGTCGGCGCGGCGGATCGACAACGCGCCGAAATGGCTTTCCGGAAAGCCGCCGCCCAGGACGATGGCCTCCACGCCTTCCCACTCGGGTTGCGCCAGGAAGCAGCGCGTCACCTCCACCAGCCGCTGCGCATGGGCTTCCACCGCGATATGCACCATGTGCGCAGCGTCCGCATCGCCGCCTACGAGCACCATGTCGATCTCGCGCTTGCCCAGTTCGAAGGTCGGGGTCTTGCCGAAAGGGTCCTTGCCGGTGCGCTGGTGTCCGCGGGCGTCATCGAGCAGTTCGCGGAAGGCGGTCTGGCTGGCGAGGTCGCCGACGAAGCCTTCGCCATCGGCACGCATCAACGCGAGGTTGTAGCTGTCCACGCGCAGCCCCGTCGCGGGGTCGGCGCCGTGTGGGCGGGCAGGGGCGCGGCTCACGGCGACGATGCCACGACACGGCGTGACGGGCGGGGATGGCGCATGGCGGCACTCCACGGGGATAGGCGCGAGCGTGCCGGGCCCGTGGTGCAGGGGACGCGAAGGTGCGGCGAGCCCTCCAGCGGCTCAGGGCAGTTGCAGGATCGCCTGCAGGCCCTGGTGCGCGATCGGCGCGGACGTATGTTCATGGAACACCCGCCAGCCGTCCGCGCCCCGACGCATCGCCACGCTGAGGCGGTTGTCCAGCTGCCGCAGGCGCTGGCCATCGGCCGCATGCGCGGCGAAGGTCAGGATGGCGTGGCCGATGGCGAGGTCGCCATCGACCTGCGCATCGGCCTGGCGCCATGTCACCACCACGGTTTCCTCGCCCAGGCCGCCGAACCAGCCCTCGGCCATCGCGTGCCACGGCGGCAACCCCTCCACCGGGGCCGCCTGCCACATGTCGAAGACGTGCAGCGCGGGATCGTAGAGCGCCAGGAAAGCGGCCACGTCACGGGCGCGCACGGCGGCGGCGTAGCCGGCGAGGAAGTCATCGAAGGGCGTGCTGGCAGGCATGGGCGCTCCGGGGCAGGGCTGCGCCGCGAGCCTAGGTCGTGACAGGCCCGCCGACAAGTGCACGTGACTTGCGGCATGGGCGTGTGGCCAGGGCGCGGGTTAGCGTGGGCCTGACGCGGCGACACCGGCTCGCCGCCGCCCGCGGAGGATGCGACATGAAGTCCGTCATCGGCTGTCTGCTGTGCACCACGTTGTCCCTGGTCGTCCTGCCCGCGCAGGCGCGCGCATTGCCCAAGCCCGCGCAGATCGACGCCCACGTCGCCGCGCTGATGCAGCGCACTGGCGCGCAGGGAATGGCCATCGCCGTCATCGACGATGGCCAGCCGGTTTACGTGCAGGCCTATGGCAAGCGCAACGCACAGGGCGACCCGCTCACCGTGGACACGGTGATGTACGGCGCCTCGCTGACCAAGACCGTGTTCGCCTACACCGTGATGCGCTGGGTGGGGCAGGACCGCGTCGCACTGGATACCTCCATTGCCGAGTACCTGTCCAAGCCGCTGCCGCAATACACCGGCGCGGACATCGTCAACCGCTACACCGACTGGAGCGCGCTGGACGAACGCTGGCGCCAGCTCACGCCGCGCATCCTGCTGCAGCACGCCAGCGGCTTCGCCAATTTCAACTTCCTGGAACCGGACGAGAAACTGCATTTTCATTTCGATCCCGGTACGCGCTACGCCTATTCCGGCGATGGACTGGCCACGCTGCAGTTCGTGCTCGAACAAGGCCTTGGCCTGGACGTGGGGCAGGGCACCGATGCCGTATTCGCCGAGCTGGGCATGACGCGCACCGCGCTGAAATGGCGCGCGGATTTCGCCGGCAACCTGGCCGATGGCTGGGATGTCGCGGGCAAGCCGGAACCGCACGACGATCGTTCGAAGGTGCGCGCCGCCGGCTCGATGGACACCACCATCCACGACCTGGCGCAGTTCGCCGCCGCGCTCGTCGCCGGTCGTGGCATCGGCGCGCGCGAGCAGGCCGAGATGCTGCGCCCGCAGCTGCCGATCACCACTCGCAGTCAGTTCCCCAGCCTGCAGCCCGAACTGCCGCTGGCGCAGCGTCGCCCGGACCTCTCCGCCGGATTGGGCGTGGTCACCTTCAACGGGCCGCAGGGCGCGGGCTTCTTCAAGGGCGGCCACAACGACACCACCGGCAATACGCTGGTATGCCTGCGTGCACAGCGCCGCTGCCTGCTGGTACTGGGCAACGACGTGCGCGTGGAAAAGGGCTTCGCTGAGCTGGTGAAATTCGTGCTCGGCGATACCGGCGTGCCCTACGACTGGGAATACGGTGCCTCGTCGCTCAATGTGGCAGCGGCGCCAGGTGCGGTGTCAGCAGGGCGGCCAGCCAGTCCATGAACACGCGCACGCGCCGCGGCAGGTGCCGGCGCTGTGCGTACAACAAGGTGAGTGGCATCGGCTCAGAGACCAGCTGTGGCACCACTTCGACCAGGGTGCCGCGCGCGAGCGCATCGCGCACGCTGAGTATCGGCACCTGGATGATGCCCAGGCCCGCCAGTGCGGCGACGTGATACGCCTCGACGTTGTTCACCGTCACCGCGCCACCCATCGGCAGCAGGCGGTAGCTTTCGCCATCGAAATACTCGAAGCCGGACGCACGCTGGCCGAGCACGCTGGCGTAGTGCACGAGGTCGTGCGTGGCCAGGTCCTCCAGGCCCTGCGGCGTACCGCGGCGCGCCAGATAGTCGGGGCTGGCGCAGTTGACGATGCGCATCACCCCCAGCGGCCGTGCGACCAGGGAGCTGTCCTGCGGGTTGCCGCCGCGCAGCACGCAGTCGAAGCCTTCGCGCACCACGTCGACCAGCCGGTCGGTGGCGCTGAGCTCGATCTCCAGCTGCGGATGCTCGGCCAGGAACGCCGGCAGCTGCGGCAGCACGAACTGCCGCGCCATGCCGCTGCCCATGTCCACCCGCAGCCGTCCGCGCAGCTGGCGGCCTTCGGTGAGGAACATGCCCTGCAGCTCCTCCAGGTCGGCCAGCACGTCGCGGCTGCGCTGGTAGAAGGCGCGGCCATCGGCCGTGGGTTGCACGCGACGGGTGGTGCGGTGGAGCAGCTGGGTGCCGACCTGCGCCTCCAGCTGCTGCACGGCAAGCGAGACGCTGGCCTTGGGCAGGCCAAGGGATTCGGCCGCGCGGGTGAAGCCGCCCAGTTCGACCACTCGCTGGAACGCCCGCAGGGAGGGAGCGAAATCCATGATTGTTCTCGATTCTTGAACAGTGAGCTCAGATTTGCGGGGTTTATCGGCTGCGTCAAGCCCAATAACGTGGCGTCCATGGCGCAATGCCGCGCCTGACAGGAGCCCTCCCATGAGCACTTCCCCCCGCATCACCCTGATTACCGGCGCCAACCGCGGCCTGGGCCGCAATGGCGCGCTGGCCGTGGCCAAGGCCGGCAGCGATGTGATCGTGACCTACCGCGGCCACGCCGAAGAGGCGCAGGCGGTGGTGGCCGAGATCCAGGGCCTGGGCCGCCGCGCCGCCGTGCTGCAGTTCGACGTGGCCGACGCCGGTGCGCTACCCGGCTTTGTCGAGGCGCTGCGCGCGCAGTTGGGCCAGTGGCAGGCCACGCACCTGCATGCGCTGGTGAACAACGCCGGCACCGCGCTGTACGCCCCGATCGCCGAGACCACGCCAGCCCAGTTCGACGAGATGGTCGCCGTGCACCTGCGCGGCCCGTACTTCCTGACCCAGGCGCTGCTGCCGCTGATCGCCGATGGCGGGCGCATCCTCAACATCTCCAGCGGCCTGGCGCGTTTCGCGATGCCGGGCAGCTCGGCCTACGCGATGATGAAGGGCGGCATCGAGGTGTTTACCCGTTACCTGGCCAAGGAGCTGGGCGCCCGCGGCATCAGCGTTAACACGCTGGCCCCGGGCGCGATCGAGACCGACTTCGGCGGCGGCCGCGTGCGCGACGATGCGCATGTCAACGCGATGGTGTCCTCGGTGACGGCGCTGGGCCGCCCGGGCAAGCCGGATGACATCGGCCCGGTGATCGCCATGCTGCTCGACCCGGCTACGCAATGGGTCAACGCGCAGCGTGTGGAGGCTTCGGGCGGCATGCTGGTCTGATCCACGCCTCGAAGCGCGGCAGGCGCATCAACCCGGCGGCGATAAATGCTGGCGGGGCTTGGGATGCGCCTGCCGTACCTGCTCCAGCTGCAGGATGGCGTGCTGATAGGCGGCTTCCGCGAGCAGCGCGTTGAGCTGGGGCAGGAACCAGCCAACGACGCAGGCCAGGTCGCGCAATGCAATCTGGATATGGCTGTCGCGATGGAAGCCGGAGCGCGGTACCAGTTCAGCGCCCTGCTGGAAGGCGCCTCGCACCGCCTGGTAGGGAAGTGCGTGGGGGATGGCCTCGCGGGCACGATGGATGTGATCGAAGATGGCGTTGTCGAGATGGCGCAGAACGTTGTTGGCATCCGCTTCGTCGCGTGGTCGATTGGCGGGCGGCCGACCCTCGTGTTCGCCGATCGTCATGCAGGCCGCCTCGAACTCCATCACGCCGGCATGTGTGGTCATGTCGAGGCAGCGCTGCACGCTAAGCAGGCAGCCGACGACCGCGGGTTGGGCGATCGGTCGCGCCGTCAGGCGACGTTCCGGTGCCGCCGCCGCGGTGCGGGCGAAGATTTCCGCGCGATCGTGGTCATTCTCGAAAAGGTAGAAGCCTGGGCCCAACCAGTCATAACGGTTGTGACTCAGCTGCGGCGTTGTGCGTCCGGCCACCAGGTCGTCGCGCGTGGTGATGTCGCAGCCGTGGTAGCCCACGACCAGCTGCCCCTCGTTCACAGGAAGGCGGACTTGAGCTTGCCCGCCGCGATCAGTGCACGCATCCGGCGCGTATGCGCTTCCACCCCTTCCGGCGTGGTGCCGTAGATCCGGTGGATCTCCGCGATCTGACGCTCCAGTTCGGCGTTTGCGGGGTCGCCATACTTGACGAGAACGGAGCGGCGCGCAGAAAGCGTGCGCTTGGCGCTGGGCTTGATCGTGTTCATGGGGACGATCCTACGGCGGTGTCCGACGGTGGCCCAGCCGGGAACAGCATCGGCTCGCGTAGGAATTGTGCGTGAGGAGTTTCGGAATAGTCGTAAAAAAGAAGGCGGCCACCAGGCCGCCTTCTTCATCATTCGCGGTGATGCCGCCGACTCAACAGCAGCGGAACCCACTCTTGCCCCCGTACCGCGCTTCCTGCCGTTCGCGGAAGAACGTGGGGTAGTCCATCACCGGACGGTCCGGATGCTTCTCCATCATGTGCCGCACGTAGTTGTCGTAGTCCGGAATGCCGCAGCACAGCCGCGCGGTCTGCACCAGGCGCCGCCACAACCGGCGGTGCGCCTGGTACTGCCCGACGGGGACGAGGCCGGTACCCATCACAGGTCCGCCATCTGCGCCGGGGTCAGGGCCACGTACGGCGTTTCCTTGTCGGTACGCACCGGCGACCGGCGGGCGATGATGATCGTCTTCACCGAATACACCAGCACCGCGAACACCACGAACAGGAACAGCGCAGTCAGGCCGGTGTTGACGTAGGCGTTGGTGACGATCTGCTGCATCTGGCCCACGGTCTTGGCGGGTGCGGTGATCGTGTTGCTGGCGATGGCGGCCTGGAACTTGTGCGCCTGCGCCAGGAAGCCCTGCGCCGGATTGCTGTCGAAGATCTTGATCAGGCCCGCGGTGGTGGTGCAGATCAGCAGCCACACCGCCGGCACGATGGTGACCCACGCGTAGCGGTCACGCTTCATCTTGAACAGCACCACCGTGCCCAGCATCAGCGCGATGCCGGCGAGCATCTGGTTGGAGATGCCGAACAGCGGCCACAAGGTCTGGATGCCGCCGAACGGATCGACCACGCCGGTGTAGAGCAGGTAGCCCCACAGCGCCACGCAGCCACCGGTGCCGATCAGGTTGGCGGTCCACGACTCGGTCTTGCGCAGCGCCGGCACGAAGTTGCCCAGCAAGTCCTGCAGCATGAAGCGGCCCGCGCGGGTACCGGCATCGACCGCGGTGAGGATGAACAAGGCCTCGAACAGGATCGCGAAGTGGTACCAGAACGCCATCGTGTCCTCGCCCGGCAACACGTGGTGCAGGATCTGCGCGATACCCACCGCCAGCGTCGGCGCACCGCCGGCGCGGGCCAGGATGGTGTGTTCGCCGATATCGCGCGCGGTCGCTTCGAGCATGTCCGGGGTGATGCTGAAGCCCCACTCGGTGAGCTTGGAGGCCACCGATATCGCATCGCTGCCCACCACCGCGGCCGGGCTGTTCATCGCGAAGTAGATGCCCGGCTCGATGATCGAAGCGGCCACCAGCGCCATGATCGCCACGAACGATTCCATCAGCATGCCGCCGTAGCCGATGTAGCGCATGTGGCCTTCATTGGCGAGCAGCTTGGGCGTGGTGCCGGAGGAAATCAGCGCGTGGAAGCCGGACACCGCGCCGCAGGCGATGGTGATGAACAGGAACGGGAAGATGCCGCCCTTCCACACCGGGCCGTCGCCGCTGCTGGCGAACTGGGTCAGCGCCGGCATCTTCAGTTCCGGCATCACGATCAGGATGCCGACCGCCAGCGCCAGGATGGTGCCGATCTTGAGGAAGGTGGACAGATAGTCGCGCGGTGCCAGCAGCAGCCACACCGGCAGCACCGAGGCGACGAAGCCGTAGCCGATCAGCATCCAGGTGATCTGCTTGGCGCTGAAGGTGAAGGCCGGGCCCCAGGTCGGGTCCGCAGCGACCTTGCCGCCGAGCCAGATCGCGCCGAGCAGCAGGATCAGGCCGACCACCGAGATCTCGCCGATCTTGCCGGGGCGGATGTAGCGCATGTACACGCCCATCAGGATCGCGATGGGCATCGTCGCGATGACGGTGAACATGCCCCATGGGCTTTCGGCCAGCGCCTTGACCACCACCATGGCGAGCACCGCCAGGATGATGATCATGATCAGGAACGCGCCGAACAGGGCGATGGTGCCGGGAATCTGCCCCATCTCCTCGCGCACCAGGTCGCCGAGCGAGCGGCCGTTGCGGCGCGTGGAGAGGAACAGCACCACGAAGTCCTGCACCGCGCCGGCGAACACCACGCCGGCCACCAGCCACAGCAGGCCGGGGAGGTAGCCCATCTGTGCGGCGAGCACCGGGCCGACCAGGGGGCCGGCGCCGGCGATGGCGGCGAAGTGGTGGCCGAACAGCACGTGCTTGTTGGTGGGCACGTAGTCCAGGCCGTCGTTGTGGAGCTGCGCCGGGGTGGCGCGCGTCGGGTCGAGCTGCATCACCTTGGTGGCGATGAACAGGCTGTAGTAGCGATAGGCGACCAGGTAGATCGACACCGCCGCCACCACGATCCACAGCGCGTTGATCTGCTCGCCGCGGCGCAACGCGATGGTGCCCAGGCAGAAGGCCCCGAGCAGCGCAAGCGCGGCCCAGGCCAGTTTCGAAAAGCCTTTCATGCAAGCTCCTCCCGTAAGGTACCCGCAAGGTTCCTCCCGCGCCGGGCCGGGGTCAATGGTGGCCGCTAGGACTTTGGTCGAATGGTGTTGGCAAGCCGAAAACGCTTGTGCGGCGCGCCATTCGCGGAACAATAGGTTGCGCCCGGCCACGTTGGACGGCGGCGCACGCGCACCCATTCTGTGCGGCAACCACACTGGAGCCATCGCCATGAGCGCTACCCCGACCCCCGTTCCGGCCCGCCTGCAGCGCGTGCTGCGCGGCCGTCCCGCCTCCGACGGCGCGGGCGTCAAGCTGACCCGCGTCATCGGCTCGCCCGAGCTGCCGGACCTGGACCCGTTCCTGCTGCTGGACGAGTTCGGCACCGACCGCGCGGAGGATTACCTTGCCGGTTTCCCGAGCCATCCGCATCGCGGCTTTGAAACCGTCACCTACATGCTCGATGGCCGCATGCGGCACAAGGACAACCACGGCAACGAAGGCCTGCTGACCCCCGGCAGCGTGCAGTGGATGACCGCCGGCCGCGGCCTGGTGCATTCGGAGATGCCCGAGCAGGAATCCGGGCGCATGCGCGGCTTCCAGCTGTGGGTGAACCTGCCCGCGCGCGACAAGATGACCGCGCCGAAATACCAGGAATATCCGCCGGAGAACATTCCGGTCACCGCGCCGGCGGCGGGCGTCACGGTGAAGGTCATTGCAGGGCGGGTGGGCGACACCGTCGGCCCGATCGTGCAGCCGGCCACCGACCCGCTGTACCTGGACATCGAACTGACGCCCGGCACCGCATGGAGCTATGTCGTGCCAGAGGGGCACAACACGTTCGCCTACGTCTTTGAGGGCGCGCTCACCGTGGGCGAGGGCGACGAGGCGCGTCCGCTGGAAGCGCAGCAGCTCGGCATCCTCGGCGGTGGCGATGCGCTGCAGCTGCGTGCGGGCCAGCAGGGTGCGCGGCTGATCCTGGTTGCCGGCCGGCCGCTGCGCGAACCGGTGGTGCGACATGGTCCGTTCGTGATGAACACCAAGCAGGAAATCATGCAGGCATTCGTCGACTTCCAGGAAGGACGCTTCTGATGGCCACCGATCGCACCGTCACCGCGCTTAGCGCGGGCGTGCCCTATGTCACCGAGTTGAGCGACGGCGTGCACGCATGGCGTTCGGACACCGTGCCGTCAAACGGCGGCGCGGACGCCGCGGAGGATCCCGAGTCACTGGTACTCAGCGCACTGGGCGCATGCACGGCCATCACCGTGCGCATGTACGCCGCACGCAAGCAATGGCCGCTGGAAGCGGTGGACGTGCGCCTTCACTACACGCGCCGCGACGCCACCGGCACCACCATCGCACGCGAGGTAGTGCTGAAAGGCGACCTGGATGACGCACAGCGCGCCCGGTTGTTGGAGATCGCGGACAAGTGTCCGATCCACCGTCTGTTGACTGGTGAAGTGGTGATCGAAGCCGCAGGCTGACGCGAACGAGGCCCTGCCTTTCGCGGAACCCATGCAGGAGCGGGCAAGCGCCGCGGCCTGGGGCCGGCGGGGCGCCGCCCTTTCGAGACACGCCGTG
>DJAN01000006.1:4164-4674 GCA_002429615.1 Lysobacteraceae bacterium UBA6001 | reverse complement strand
CTGAAGCCGCTCCTACAAAAACAACCCGCGGAAACAGCGGCGCCGAGTCGACGCGACCGACCCAATCCCCCGCGCGCGGACATGTTGCGCGAGTCGATCCATGCGACCAAGGTCGGAGGGATCACCTCGTCCCCCCGGCCTATGCTGCGGCCAGCAGCCAAGGGTTCTGGGAGGGGCCGTGCGCTACGAAGACATCTACCGCCAATCGATTGAACAGCCAGAGGTGTTCTGGGCCGAAGCCGCGCAGGCGATCCATTGGCACAAGCCGCCGCAGCAGATCCTCGAATACGACAAGCCGCCGTTCCGGCGCTGGTTCGTCGGCGGCGAAACCAACCTCTGCTACAACGCGGTCGATCGCCATCTGGCCGATCGCCCCGACCAGCTCGCCCTGGTCGCGATCTCGACTGAAACCAACGTCACCCGCGAGGTCACCTACGCCGAACTGCATCGCGAGGTGAATGCGTTCGCGGCGGTGCTGAAGTCGCTGCAGGTCGGCCGCGGCGATCGCGT
>DJAN01000006.1:0-4027 GCA_002429615.1 Lysobacteraceae bacterium UBA6001 | reverse complement strand
GCCTGCGCGCGCATCGGCGCGATCCACTCGGTGGTGTTCGGCGGGTTCGCCGCGCACAACCTCGCGCTGCGCATCGACGATGCCAAGCCGCGCCTGCTGATCACCGCCGATGCGGGTAGCCGCGGCGGCAAGATCATTCCCTACAAGCCGATGGTCGATGCCGCCTGCGCCGAGGCCACGCACGCACCGCCCAAGGTGCTGATCGTCTCGCGTGGACTCGACGCCGCGCAGCCGCGCATCGAAGGTCGCGATGTCGATTACGCGCAGCTGCGGGCCGAAGTGGGGGATGTGCAGGTGCCGGTGGAATGGCTGGAGTCCAACGAGCCCAGCTACCTGCTCTATACCTCCGGCACCACCGGCAAGCCGAAGGGCGTGCAGCGCGACGTCGGGGGTTATGCGGTGGCGATGGCGCAGTCGATGCGGACCGTGTTCGACTGCGCGCCGGGACAGGTCATGTTCTCCACCTCCGACGTCGGCTGGGCGGTCGGGCATTCCTACAACGTGTATGGGCCGCTGATCGGTGGCTGCACCTCGCTACTTTACGAAGGGCTGCCGACGAATCCTGATCCCGGCATCTGGTGGGCGTTGTGCGAGCAGTACGGCGTGCGCACGATGTTCTCCTCGCCCACCGCGATCCGCGTGTTGAAGAAGCACGATGTGGATTTCATCCGCCGCCACGACCTGTCGCAGCTGAAGTACCTCTTTTTGGCGGGCGAACCGCTCGACGAGCCCACCGCGACCTGGATCAACGCCGCGCTCGGCAAACCGGTCATCGACAACTACTGGCAGACCGAGACCGGCTGGCCGGCGCTCACGCTGCTGCCCGGCGTGGAGATGAAACCGGTGAAGTTCGGCTCGCCGGGCTTTCCCAATCTCGGCTATCGCATGAAGGTGATCGACGAGCAGAGCGGGGCGGAAGTGGCGCCGGGGCAGAAGGGGGTGCTGGTGATCCAGCCGCCGCTGCCGCCGGGTTGCATGAGCACGGTGTGGAACGACGACGCGCGCTTCCTGCAGAGCTATTTCAGCCACTTCAAGGAACTGCTCTACAGCTCGCTGGACTGGGCCATCCGCGACGAGGAGGGCTACACCTTCATCCTCGGGCGCACCGATGACGTCATCAACGTCGCCGGGCACCGCCTGGGCACGCGCGAGATCGAGGAGGTCATCTCTGGCCACCCTGGCGTCGCCGAAGCGGCGGTGATCGGCATGCACGATGAACTCAAGGGCCAGGTGCCCGTGGTGTTCGCGACCATGAAGGTGGCCCCGCAGGATCCGGCGGCCAGTGCGCTGGAACTGCAGAAATGCGTGGCCGACCAGCTCGGCGCGGTGGCCCGGCCGGCGCACGTCTATATCGTCAATGCCTTGCCCAAGACCCGCTCGGGCAAGCTGCTGCGGCGCTCGCTGCAGGCCCTGGCCGAACAGCGTGACCCGGGTGATCTTTCCACCCTCGACGACCCCGGCGCCCTGGACGAGATCCGCCGGGTCCTGGGCCGATAGCGACCCCCGTCACTTCCTGGGCGGGCCGGCAAACGCCGCCGCCCCGGATGCTGCTACGCTTGGCCCCGGCGCGTGGGAAGGCGCGTCCACAGGGGGACAACATGGGCTTTGCAAAGACCGAGGCGGGCCGCCAGGAGATAGAGGCGCGCACCCGTCGTTTACCGACCGCGTTACGTTCGATCCTGCTGATGGTCGATGGCCAGCGCAGCGATGCCGAACTGCGTGCGTTGATCGAAGGACTGAAGGCGCCGGCCGATGCGCTGGAGCAGCTGCTCGACCTGGGGCTGATCGCCGATACCTGGAACCTGGCGACCGGCAAGCCGGTGGCGCGCGCCACGACGCCAGCAGCGGCATCCGCGGCGGCGGTCCCAGCAGCCGCAGTGCCGGCAGCAGCGGTGCCTGCTCCCGCGCCGGCGGTGGTGGCTGCCACGACGCCCGCACCCACGTCCGCACCCGCACCCGCAGCGGTGTCGGAGGCCTCGCGCGATGCGGCCGGGGACTATCGCTGGCTGTACGACCGCATGAGTGGCGCGGTCGGTCGTTATCTCGGGCTGAAAGGCTATTTCCTGCAGCTCAAGATCGAGCGCTGCACGGACGTGCCGTCGTTGAACGAGGTACTTCCGGACCTGGAGATCGCGTTGCGCAAGGCGCGGGGCGATGCTTTCGCCGAGCAGTGGATGGAAGAAACCCGCCAGCCCGTGCCGTCCTAGGACGACACGGGCCGCGGCAGGGTCAGGCGAGGCCTTCGGCCTTGAGCGCCGCCTGTACGTCGGCGTCCGCGCTCATGCGTGCGAAGAAGGCGGCCACGCCGTCGAGGCCGGACAGGTCGACGCCGACGCGCTGGGCCCAGCGCAGGGTGACGAACAGATAGGCGTCGGCGCCGGAGCGTTCGCCAGCCAGCCAGGCGTGCTCGCGCAGGCGGGCATCCACGCGCTCGTACAGGCCGCGCAGCTTCTTCAGCGCGTCCTGCTTGCTCAGGTCGATGTACTTGTCATCGCCCAGGTAGGCGGTGGCGCCGAAGATCGGCTTGAACGCCGGATGCAGGTCGGCATTGACGAAGGCGATCCAGCGCGCGATCTCGGCGCGGCCGCGCGCGGTGCCATCGCCGCCCAGTCCGGACAGCGGCGCGGTGTCGGCGATGTAGCCGAGGATCGCGGCATTCTGGGTCAGCACCCAGTCGTCGACGGTAAGTACCGGTACGGCGCCGGCGGGATTGAGCTTCAGGTAGGCCGGCGCCTTCATGCGCTCGGCATCCATCACTTCCAGCTCGAACGGCAGGCCGGACCAGCGCAGCACGATATGGTCCGCCAGCGAGCAGGCGCCGGGCTTGGTGTACAGCTTCATGGGAACTCCGCGGTGGATGGACCGCGCATTATCCGCATGAAGCCCCGTGAGGGGAGTGCGGAACCGGCGCACGTTGCGTTGCGGCCGGCCCGCTTGCTTTCCCGTGCGTCAGGAGGCGCGCGGGCGCAGCTTCTGCACTCTATAGAAGGTATGGTCGCCGATGGTCGCCACCTGGTAGGCGTTGCGCCAGCTCGGGCTGGCGATCGCGCTGGCGGCGAAGTGGCTGGCGCCAGGCACGATTTCCTTGCGCTGGCCAATCGGCAGCGCCCAGTTCTGCTCGGCGGCGAAAGCCACGTCGACGGCCTTGTTCCAGGCGTCGTTGTTCTTCAGCTCGGTGCCGGGGGCCACCAGGGTCGGGGCGAACTGCTTGCGCGCGGTGACCACCTCGCACATCGAATCACCCCACAGGCCGCTGTCGAGACGGCGCAGGGCGACCTCGGCCACGGCTTGCTGGCCGCGAAGGGTCTGGTCGCGGGCTTCCAGGTACACGGTGGTGCTCAGGCACAGCGAATCGGCGGCCGGCTGCGGCAGTAGCTGCGACAGCCAGAGAATCCAGGCCAGTTTCATGGGACTCCTTGCTCCGTATGGGTCGACACCGGCTTTTCCTCCAACGCGGGGTGGGAGCAGGGCGGGTCACGACTTGGCGTCATGGGGAGGCGGCCAGACGGGCCGCCCGAGTTCCGGCCAGGAATGTGAGGGGGCCGGGGGGACCGCCGAACTGGGGGCGGCCCGAAAGTGCGCGCAAGGTAGACGGCGATCACGCAACGCCGCGTGAATACGTCAGCTTGACATCCGGGGCGGCCGCGACCCCGGCAGGTGCCCGGAACGGGCACCCGGGCGGTCCTGGAAAGGCGTGGCGGCAGCCATCGGCGCCGTCACGCGAGCGGCTTCAGAGGCGTGCGGCGAGGCGGCTGCCCTGGTCGATGGCGCGCTTGGCATCGAGTTCCGCGGCCACGTCGGCGCCGCCGATCACATGCACCGACGCGCCGGCGGCCTGCAGCGGTTCCAGCAGTTCGCGGCGCGGTTCCTGGCCGGCGCAGATCACCACATGGTCCACCGGCAGCGTCTGCTCCTGGCCATCGACGCGGATGTGCAGGCCCTCGTCGTCCACGCCGAGGTACTCGACCCCACCCAGCATCTTCACGCGCTTGGCCTTCAAGGTGGCGCGGTGGATCCAGCCGGTGGT
>DJAN01000225.1:2625-2911 GCA_002429615.1 Lysobacteraceae bacterium UBA6001 | reverse complement strand
GGCAACGCGCCGGGTGCGGAGGAGTTCGTGTTCCGGCTGAAAGGGGATCGCGGTGACGGCAAGGTGCAGGCGAACTTCGTCTCGATCGGCGCCGAGCAGGAAATCATCACCGAGGGCGTACTGACGCTCGCCAGCGGCGAGCGCTACGACCTGGAAGACCAGTCCGCCAGCGATGACGAGGAGGAGTGCGCGCCGGAGGATTGCGGCGACGATCCGGATGCCATGGCCGACGACAGCCAGGAGGACGCATGAGTGAGTCACCGGAAAAACGCATCGCCCTGCTGAT
>DJAN01000225.1:1509-2374 GCA_002429615.1 Lysobacteraceae bacterium UBA6001 | reverse complement strand
GACGCGGACAACGCGCCGGCATCGAAGATCGAGCTGATCCTGCCGGAGATCGCGCGCTTCGGCGTCGCCAACGTGCGGCGCGCCTACGGCAACTGGAAGAGCCCGCACCTGAAGGGCTGGGAAGCCGTGCTGCATACGCATGCGATCCGCCCGATGCAGCAGTTCGCCTACAGCAGCGGCAAGAATGCCTCGGACATGGCGATGGTCGTCGATGCGATGGACCTGCTGTATGCGCGCAACCTGGATGGCTTCGCCATCGTCTCCAGCGACGCCGACTTCACCCCGCTGGTGATGCGCCTGCTCACCGATGGCATGAAGGTCTATGGCTTCGGCGAGAAGAAGACGCCGGAGCCGTTCGTCAACGCCTGCTCCAAGTTCACCTACGTCGAGGCGCTCGGCGCGATCAGCGCCGCCGAGGACGTGGCGGCGACCGCGCGCAAGGATGGCAAGGAACTGCGCGGTGATACCCGGCTGGTGCAGCTGCTGCGCGGCGCGGTGGATTCGGCGGCCGACGATGATGGCTGGGCGCACCTGGGCGCGGTCGGCAAGCAGGTCGCCAACCAAGCCTCGTTCGATTCGCGCAACTACGGCTATCGCAAGCTCAGCGACCTGATCCGCGCCACCGACCTGTTCGAGGTGCGCCAGGTGGACCAGGTGATCTCGGTGCGCGACAAGCCCAAGGGCAAGCCCGCCGCGCCGAAGAAGAAGTCGGGCTAGTACAGGTCCATAGGGTCGACGTCGAGCGACCAGCGCACGCGCCGCGCCAGCGGCAGCGCATGGATGGCAGGGACCATCGCATCGAGCAGGTGATGCAGCGGCGCGCGCTGGGCGGCCGACAGCAGCAACTGGCTGCGCTGGAAACCGG
>DJAN01000225.1:0-1336 GCA_002429615.1 Lysobacteraceae bacterium UBA6001 | reverse complement strand
ACTGGCTGCGCTGGAAACCGGCGCGTCGCGGCATCGGGGCGGGCATCGGTCCGAAACGATCGACCTGATCGTGCGCCGGTTCCAGCCTGCGCACTTCATCGAGGAACTGCTGCGCCACCTGCGGGTCCTTGGCTTCGGCGCGCAGCAGCGCCAGGTGCGCGAAGGGCGGGAAGCCGGCGGCCTCGCGTTGCAGCAGCTCGGCCTGGGCGAAGGCGTGATAGCCGCCGTTGACCAGGGTCTGCAGCAGCGCGTTGTCCGGATGATGGGTCTGCAGCCAGACCTCGCCGGCGCGACGTGCGCGGCCCGCGCGTCCCGCGACCTGGATCAGCTGCTGCGCGAGTTTCTCGCTGGCACGGAAGTCGGCCGAGAACAGGCCCTCGTCGATGCCCACCACGACCACCAGACTCAGCTGCGGCAGGTCGTGGCCTTTGGCCAGGATCTGCGTGCCGACCAGGATGCCGGGTGTCTCGCCCAGCCGGGCCAGCTGGGTTTCCAGCGCATCGCGTCGTTGCGTGGTGCCGCGGTCGATACGCAGCACCGGGAAATCGGGAAAGGCCTCGATCAGCCGTGCCTCCAGCCGCTCGGTGCCCACGCCCTGCGGTTGCAGCGCGAGGCTGCCGCAGTCCGGGCAGGCCAGCGGCACCGGCTGGCGCGCGCCGCAGTGGTGGCATTGCAGGCGACGCCCGGCGCCGTGCACGGTCATCGGCGTGCGGTGCTCCGGCGTGCTGCAGCGCTTGCAGGCGGCAGTCCAGCCGCAGTCGTGGCAGAGCAGCGCGGGGGCATAGCCGCGACGGTTCTTGAACACCAGCACCTGGCCGCCGGCGGCCAGCGCCTGGCCGATGCCGGTCAGCACCTCGGGCGACAGCCCATCCTGGATCAGCCGCTTGCGTACATCGAGAATCCGCACGCCCGGCGGCTTGGCCTCGCCCGCGCGGTGCGGCAGCCGCAGCAGCTGGTAGCGTCCGGCCTGCGCGTTGTGCAGCGACTCCAGCGACGGCGTCGCGCTGCCCAGCACCACCGGCACGCCGAGCGCCTTGGCGCGCACCAGGGCGAAATCGCGTGCGTGGTAGCGGATGCCGTCCTGCTGCTTGTAGCTGCCGTCATGTTCCTCGTCGACCACGATCAGCCCGGCTTCCGGCAGCGGGGTGAACACCGCCGAGCGGGTGCCGACGATCAGCCTGGCCTCGCCACGTTGCGCGGCGGCCCACACGCGCCCGCGTTCGTTGTCCGACAGCCCGGAGTGCAGCGCGTGCACCGGCACCCGCAGGCGGGCGCGAAAGCGCGCCAGAGTCTGCGGCGTGAGCCCGATCTCCGGCACCAGCACCAGCGCCTGCCG
>DJAN01000224.1 GCA_002429615.1 Lysobacteraceae bacterium UBA6001 | reverse complement strand
CGCGCCCAGCGCCCGCAGCGCCGCCGACGCCACCCCGCGTCCGCTGCCCAGCCAGGCCGGCGAGATCCAGGTGCGCGAACTCGCCACCGGCCTGGCCCATCCGTGGGGCCTGGCCCTGCTGCCGGACGGTGGCTTCCTGGTCACCGAGCGTAGCGGCCAGCTGCGCCGCATCGGCGCCGACGGCAGCATCTCCGCGCCGCTGGCCGGCGTGCCGGCGGTGTACGCACGTGGCCAGGGCGGCCTGCTCGACGTCGCGCTCGCCCCGGACTTCGCGCAGAGCCGGCAGGTCTACCTGAGCTACGCCGAACCCGGCGAAGGCGTGCTGGCGGGCACCGCCGTGGCGCGCGGCGTGCTGGACGACGCCGGGCTGAGCGCGGTGCAGGTGATCTACCGGCAGGCGCCGAAGGTCGACGCGGAAAACCACTTCGGCTCGCGGTTGGCGTTCGATGGCCAGGGCCATGTGTTCATCAGCCAGGGCGAGCGCACGATGCGGATGATGTCGCAGCAGCTGGACAAGCTGCAGGGCAAGCTGGTGCGGCTGAACCTGGACGGCAGCGTGCCGGCGGACAATCCGTTCGTGGACCAGGCCGGCGCGCGGCCGGAGATCTGGAGCTATGGCCATCGCAATTCGCAGGGCCTGGCCTTCGACCCGCGCAGCGGCAAGCTGTGGGAAAGCGAACACGGCCCGCGCGGCGGCGACGAGATCAACCTGCCCGAACCGGGCAAGAACTACGGTTGGCCGCTGATCACCTGGGGCATCGACTATTCGGGCCAGCCGATTGCCGAATCGGTGGGCCAGACCCGCGAGGGCCTGGAGCAGCCGCATCACTACTGGCCGAAATCGCCCGGCGTGAGCGGCATGGCGTTCTACACCGGGCATGCGGGCAGTGCCTGGAACGACAGCCTGCTGCTGGGCTCGCTGGCCGAACGCAACCTGATCCGGCTGACCCTGGACGGCGAGCGCATCGTGTCCGAGGAGCGCCTGCTGGGCGAGCTGGAGCAGCGCATCCGCGATGTCCGCGTGGGCGCGGACGGCAAGGTGTATGTCCTGACGGATGAAGAACAGGGCCAGCTCCTGCAGATCGAGCCGCCGCGCGCCCCCTGAGCCAAAAGCAGTGGCTTGTGTCATCCGGTCGAGAGGAACCGTAGGGTCCGCGGGGGCGAAGCGCTTTCGGGACCGTAGGCGACAGGGATGTCGCCTACGAGCCTCCATGGAGGGATTCACGGCGTGTCCCGAAAGCGCTTCGCCCCCGCGGGCCGTGCAGCCCACCCGGAACAGCCGCTCCAAAGCACCCGACCAAAAGCACCCAACCCGACTTCCGTCAATGAGAGCCGCTCGCATTTGGGGTAGAATTAGTACGGATTCCTCCCCCAGCAGAACATTCCGGCATGTCTTCCGCTTTCGGCGCCGAAACGGTGCTTGAGGTCCGGCACTGGACCGACGACTACTTCAGCTTCACCACCACCCGCGACAGCGGTTTCCGCTTCGAGAACGGTCAGTTCGTGATGATCGGCCTGGAAACGGAGACCCGTCCGCTGCTGCGCGCCTATTCCATCGCCAGCGCCAACTGGGAAGAGCAGCTGGAGTTCTTCAGCATCAAGGTCCCCAACGGCCCGCTGACCTCGCGCCTGCAGCACATCAAGCCCGGTGACCAGGTCCTGGTCGGCAAGAAGCCCACCGGCACGCTGCTGATCTCCGACCTGCACCCCGGCCGCCACCTGTACCTGCTCGGCACCGGCACCGGCCTGGCGCCGTGGCTGTCGGTGATCAAGGACCCGGAAACCTACGAGCGCTTCGACAAGGTGATCCTCACCCACGGCGTGCGCTTCGTGAAGGACCTCGCCTATCGCGACTACTTCGAGAAGGACCTGCCGGCACACGAATTCCTCGGCGAGACCCTGCGTGACAAGCTGCTCTACTACCCGGCCGTCACCCGCGAGGACTTCCCGAACCGCGGGCGTTTGACCGAACTGCTCGAAAACGGCGCGATGCAGCGCACCCTCGGCCTGCCGCCGCTGGATACCGCCAACGACCGTTTCATGATCTGCGGCAGCCCGCAGATGCTTGCCGACCTGCGCAGCGTGCTCGACGCGCGCGGTTTCGAAGCCTCGCCGCGTATCGGCCAGCCCGGCCACTACGTGTTCGAGCGCGCCTTCGTCGAGAAGTGATCGCCCGGGGGCCATGCGCCCCCGTGCTCGCCATAGCGCAGCCAGCGTTCGGCGGCGGCCTCGTCGTCGAACACCTGGGTGCGGAACCCGCGCTCCAGCAGGGTCTGGTTCAAGGCTTCCAGTTCGGTATAGCGCGGCCAGCGCCCGACGAATGCCAGCGGCATCGTGCGCAGCACGTCCATCTCCAGTGCTTCCAGCACGTCCTGCCACTGCCCCGGCGAGGCCAGCGTGCCGTCGCGCAGGTCCACCGCCAGCACGCCGCTGGCCTGACAGCGTGCGGCCTCCTCGGTCAGGCGCATCCAGCACGCCAGCCGCGACTGCTGGGTCTCGGTCGAGCCGGTGATCTCCACGCGCAGCGCATGGCCCAGCGGCGTGAACGCCAGCTGGCATTCCCCCGCCGCCCACGTCGATTCAACGCAGCACATGCTCGATCCGCGCCGCCAGCGCCTGCGGCCGCGTCGTCGGTGCGAAACGCTGGCGCACCGCGCCCTCGCGATCGACCAGGAACTTGGTGAAGTTCCATTTCACCCGTGAACTGCCCAGCAGGCCACGGCGCTCGCGCCGCAGCCACTGCCACAGTGGGTCGGCCTGGGCGCCGTTGACCTCGATCTTGCGCGACAACGGGAAATCCACGTCGTATTCCAGCGCGCAGAACATCCGGATCGCTTCGTCGCTGCCCGGCTCCTGCGCGCCGAACTGGTTGCAGGGGAAGCCGATCACCGTCAGCCCGCGCTCGCGATAGGTGCGCCACAGCGCCTGCAACCCCGCGTATTGCGGAGTGAAGCCGCACCGCGATGCCACGTTGACCAGCAGCAAGGCCTGGCCCCGATACGCCGACAATGGATGCCGCACGCCCGCACTGTCGTGATAGCTGAAGTCGTAGACCGTGTTCACCGCGCCCCCTGGCTCTGCCCCGGCAGCATAATCGAGCCGCGTGACGTGTGCGCGTCGGCTTGAAATGCCGCCCATCCCGGCACACCATCGCCGCAGTTCCCCGCGGAGCCCGGCATGTCGTCCACCGTCGATGCGCTGTCCCCCGGCTTCATCCACATGCGCATCGTGCTGGGGATGGTGGTGGGCCTGGGCCTGACCCATCTGCTGCGCCAGCTGGCGCGCATCATCGAGCATCCCGGGCGCAAGCGCGTGTACTGGGTCCACCTGGTCTGGGCCGGGTCGATGTTCCTGTACCTGCTCTCGTTCTGGTGGTGGGAATACCGGCTGAGCCTGGTCACCCAGTGGACGTTCAACCTGTACCTGTTCGTCACGATCTACGCGCTGCTGCTGTACCTGCTGTGCACGCTGATCCTGCCGGAGAACATCGACGAATACGCCGACTGGCGCGATTACTTCTACACCCGTCGGGCCTGGTTCTTCGGGCTGCTGGCGGTGGTCTACCTGATCGACCTGGCCGACACCCGCATCAAGGGATCGGCGTATTTCGCCAGCGTGGCCCCGGAAATGCTGGCCCGCGACCTGGCCTTCGCCGCATTCAGCCTCATCGCCCTGGCGACCCGCAACGCCACCTACCACGCGGTGTTCGCCCTGGCCGGCATCGCCTACCAGCTGCTTTTCATCGTCCGCCACTTCGAAGTGCTGTAGAACCGGGCTGTCGCATGCCTTTCGTCACGGGCGGGCCACCGGCGGCATCGGGTAGCCTCGGGGATTCCGTTTTCCTGAGGAGTCTTCCTTGACCACCCGCCTTGCCCTGGCCCTGGCCGTCGCCCTCGGCGCGACCACCCCCGCCTTCGCCAATGCCCTCGATGCCATGAGCGCCACCGCCGCTACCGCCGCCACCCCGGCCTCGGCCAACCCGTTCTTCAGCGAAAGCCCGCTGCCGCTGCACTACCCGCAGTTCGACAAGATCCGCGACAGCGACTTCGCCCCCGCTTTCGACGCCGGCATGGCGCAGCAGCTCAAGGAAGTGGAGGCCATCGCCAACAACAAGGCCAAGCCGACCTTCGACAACACGATCATCGCGCTGGAGAAGAGCGGCCAGGTGCTGGACCGCGCCACCACGGTGTTCTTCAACCTGGTCGGCACCGACACCAACGACACCCGCAAGCAGCTGCAGGCCGACTACTCGGCGAAGTTCGCCGCGCATCGCGATGCGATCTCGCTCAACGGCAAGCTGTTCGCGCGCATCCAGGCGCTGTACGACAAGCGCGCCTCGCTGGGCCTGGACGCCGAGGGCGTGCGCCTGGTCGAGAAGTACTACACCGATTTCGTGCGCGACGGCGCCAAGCTGTCCGATGCCGACAAGGCCACGCTGAAGTCGATGAACGCCGAGATGGCGCGCCTGGGCACCCAGTTCAGCCAGAACGTGCTGGCCGAGGTGAACGCCGCCGCGGTGGTGGTGGATGACGTCAAGCAGCTCGATGGCCTGTCCGAGGAGCAGATCTCCGCGGCGGCCGAAGCGGCCAAGGCGCGCAAGCTCGATGGCAAGTACGTGATCGCGCTGCTCAACACCACCGGCCAGCCGCCGCTGGCGCAGCTGAAGAACCGTGCGCTGCGCCAGCGCATCTTCGAGGCCTCGGTGAACCGCGGCAGCCATGGCGGTGAATTCGACAACACCGCGCTGGTGGCCCGCATCATGAAGCTGCGCGCCGACAAGGCCAAGCTGCTGGGCTTCCCGAACTACGCGGCCTACTCGCTGGAGAACCAGACCGCCAAGACCCCGGAAGCGGTCAACGCGATGCTGGGCCAGCTGGCACCGCCGGCGGTGGCCAACGCCAAGCGCGAGGCGGCCGACCTGCAGAAGATGATCGATGCCGAGCAGAAGGCCGCGCGCAAGCCGACCTTCCAGCTGGAGCCGTGGGACTGGGCGTTCTACAGCGAGAAGGTGCGCCAGGCGAAGTACAACTTCGACGAGTCGCAGCTCAAGCCGTACTTCGAGTTCAAGAACGTGCTGGAGAACGGCGTCTTCTACGCCGCCAACCAGGAATACGGCCTGACCTTCAAGGAACGCCACGACCTGCCCAAGTACCGTGACGACATCTACGTCTACGACGTGTTTGATGCCAACGGCAAGCAGCTGGCGATCTTCATCCATGACCCGTATGCGCGTGCGTCCAAGCGCGGCGGTGCGTGGATGAACTCGTATGTGTCGCAGTCGGCGCTGACCGGCGACCAGCCGGTGGTGGCCAACCACCTCAACATCCCCAAGCCGCCGACCGGCCAGCCGACGCTGCTGACCTGGGACGAGGTCACCACGATGTTCCATGAGTTCGGCCATGCGCTGCACGGCATGTTCTCGGACGTGAAGTATCCGTACTTCTCGGGCACCAGCGTGCCGCGCGATTTCGTCGAGTTCCCGTCGCAGGTGAACGAGATGTGGGCCGACTATCCGTCGATCCTGCAGCACTACGCCAAGCACTACCAGACCGGTGCGGCGATGCCGCAGGCGCTGCTGGACAAGGTGGTGGCGGCGGCGAAGTTCAACCAGGGCTTCGCGACCACCGAGTACCTGGGGGCGGCGATGCTCGACCAGAACTGGCACCAGCTGCCGGCCGACAAGATTCCGGATGCGGCCGGCGTGATGCCGTTCGAGGTGGAATCGCTGGCTGCCGACGGCATCGCCTACGCGCCGGTGCCGCCGCGCTACCGCACGCCGTACTTCAGCCACATCATGGGCGGCTATGCGGCGGGCTACTACGCGTACATCTGGTCCGAGGTGCTGGACGCCAACACCCAGCAGTGGTTCCGCGAGCATGGCGGCCTGAGCCGCGAGAACGGCGACCACTTCCGCAAGACGCTGCTGTCCAAGGGCGGCAGCGTGGATGCGATGCAGCTGTTCCAGAACTTCGCCGGCCATGCGCCGCAGATCGAGCCGCTGCTCGAGAAGCGTGGGCTGACCAGTGGTGGCGAGGCTGCCGCGCCTAAGGCCAAGTAAGCTGGTCTAACGTTTGAAGATTGAGGCCGCCTTTCCTGGCGGCCTTTTTCTTTGCGCGAAAGGCGCTGCGGCGGTGGGGTCGGCGCGCGGCGACCGGGAGGGCAAGCCGCTCGGGACACGCCGTGAATCCT
>DJAN01000132.1 GCA_002429615.1 Lysobacteraceae bacterium UBA6001 | reverse complement strand
TTCCGATCTCGCTGCCCGGCTGAGCGCGCAGCCGGCCGCCACCGCGGCCGCCGTGTCGGGCGCGGGTGCCTTCGCCCGCTTGGGCTTGAGCAGCAGCTCGACCGCCTTGCCCGCCGCCGCGAACGCGAACGCGCCGGTGACGTGGGTCGCCGCGCCGAGGCCGGCGCCGCAATCGAGCTTGAGCGCCTCGTCGGCCCCCATCTGCGGTCGCACGCCGCACACGCTGCCGTCGGCCTGCGGATATTTGACGTTCTCCAGCGAATAGATCGCCGGCACGCCGAAGAAACGGTCCTTGTTGCGCGGGAAGTGATAGTCCGCGCGCAGGCGTTTGCGGATCAGCGCCAGCATCGCATCGTGCTCGGTGCGCGACAGGTCGCGCACGCGCACCAACGTCGGGTCGGTACGCCCGCCGGCCGCGCCGACGGTGATCAGCGGCAGCTTGCGCCGGCGGCACCACGCGATCATCTCGATCTTCGGCCGCATGCTGTCGCAGGCATCCACCACCAGGTCGAAGCCCTGGTCGAGCAGCGCCTCCATGTTGCTGCCGGTGAGGAAGGCCTCCACCGGTGCCACGTCGATTTCCGGGTTGATCGCCCGGCAGCGCGCGGCCATCGCCTGCGCCTTGTTCTGGCCGTACTGGCCGGCCAGCGCCGGCAACTGGCGGTTGGTGTTGGAGACGCAGATGTCGTCGGCGTCGATCAGGGTCAGATGGCCGACCGCGGTACGCGCCAGCGCCTCGGCCACCCATGAGCCGACGCCCCCCAGGCCAACCACCGCCACGCGGCAACCGGCCAGGCGGGCGATGCTGCCCACGCCATAGAGCCGGTCGATGCCGGCGAATCGTTCGAGCCACTGGGGATTCATGCGGGCATTTTACCCGTAGGCGATGAACCGCCGGGCGCCGTACCATCGCCCCACACCACCTTTCCGGAGCCCGCCATGTCCAGCCAGCCCCGTCGTCCGTCCGCCGCCTACCGCTATCTGTTCATGGCCCTGCTCGGGCTGCTGGTCGGCATCATCGCCACGGTGATGATCAGCCGCGCCCTGCAGGCACGGCGCGATCCGTTCCCGCACAGCCTGATGCACGTGATGGCCAAGCAGACCGACCTGCTGCAGGCCAGCCAGCAGGCCAACCGCTGCACGGTCTCCGATGCGCTGCCGCGCCTGCAGTCGCTGCGCGCGCTGTCCAACGATCTGGAAATCGCCTTCCCCAGCCTGCGCGACGATCGCCGCTTCGCCGAGCACGCGCGCAACCTGCGCTCGGTACTCGACCCGGCGGTGGCCGCGCCACCGGCCGACTGCACCACGCTGGCCACGATCAACACCCGCATCGGCGAGAGCTGCAAGGCCTGCCACCAGGACTTCCGCTGAGTCGCATGCGCGGTGCGCGGTTGGCGCCGCGTTCACCTGACTGCGGACAGGATGACTCCACCCGCGGCGCCCCGCCGCAAGATGACGACAGTGGAGGATCCATGAATTTCCGTCAGATCGGTTTCGGCCTGGGCCTGGGCGCGGCCGCGCTGCTCGCCGGCTGCGCGACCAGCCAGCCCACCTACAGCGGCGGCGGTGGCAGCTACGGCAGCCCGTCGTATTCGTCCTCGCGCTGCGCGGACTGCGGCATCGTCACCCGCATCGACACCGTGCAGTCCAACCGCACCGCGCCCTCGGCGACCGGCGCGGTGCTGGGCGGCATCGTCGGCGCGGTGGCCGGCCGCACCATCTCGCACGAGACCGGTGGCAGCAAGGGCAACGAGAACGTCTCCACCGTGCTCGGTGCCGGCGCCGGCGCGGTGGCCGGCAACGCCATCCAGAAGAACGTGACCAGCGATACCTACGACATCCAGGTCAAGATGGACGACGGCCGCGTCATCGTGGTCAACCAGCGCGACCTCGGCGGCATCCGCGAGAACACCTATGTGCGGGTGGTCAACGGCAAGGTGGTCCTGCGCTGAAACGCGCCCGCCAGTACAGAAAGCAGAAAGGCCCGCAAGCGGGCCTTTTTGCTGGGCTCGGAACCGCGCCGTCAGACCGGCTGGACCGCATCCGCCTGCAGGCCCTTCTGGCCCTGCACCACGGTGAAACTGACTTTCTGCCCTTCCTTCAGGCTTTTGAAGCCCTGGATCTGGATCGCGCGGAAATGGACGAACACGTCCTCGCCGTTCTCGCGACTGATGAATCCAAAGCCCTTGGCATCATTGAACCACTTGACGGTACCGGTCTCACGCTCTGACATCTCGACTTACTCCCTGACGACGCATTTCGGATTGGTTAGACGGCAATGGGTGGCTGGTTGCAAGGAGAGAAGCGAGGTACAGGGCCTTGTTGGCGATTCGCCCCATCAGGCCACGATTCACGGTGACCTTGCCAAGCGCAGCGGCTGCAACTTAACCCGACCAAAACAACGTGTCAATCACCCCCAGCCAATATTGTCAACCCCCATTCGACCTCATATTTCCGGATTCCCTGACACCATGGACCCTTCATTCATCTATTACCTGATCGGCGCGGTACTGGTCCTGGTCGGCTTCGCCGGGGTGCTGCTGCCGGCCCTGCCCGGCCTGCCGCTGGTGTTCGCGGGCCTGCTGGTGGCCGCGTGGGGCGATGGCTTCGAGCGGGTCGGCTGGGTGCCGCTGGTGCTGATCGGCCTGCTCACCGCGCTCTCCTTCCTGATCGACTTCCTGGCCACGGTGTACGGCGCGCAGAAACTGGGGGCCAGTGGCTGGGCGCTGTGGGGCTCGGCGATCGGCACCATCGTCGGCCTGTTCTTCCTGCCGATCGGCCTGTTCGTCGGTCCGTTCGCCGGCGCCTGGGTCGGCGAGTACTGGCACAGCCGCCGCGTGGGTCATGCCACCCGGGTCGGGCTCGGCACCTGGCTGGGCATCCTGCTCGGCACCGCCTCCAAGTTCGCGCTGGGCTTCTGCATGCTCGGCATCTTCGTCCTCGCCTGGTTCGTGTGATGCGGGCGGATCGGGTATTTTCTGCGCTGCACGGCCCTGTCCCCCCGCATGGAGCACCACCCCGCATGAGCCGCCCCCGTCCCTGCCTGCTGCTTGCCCTGGTCGCCGCCCCGCTGGCGGCCCAGGCGCAGGAAAGCGCCCCGCAGCCAGCCTCGCCGTCGGCCTGCACCCTGATCACCAGCGACGCCATGCGCCTGGCCTGCTATGACCATGCGCTGGGCTACACCCCGGCCGACACCGCGCAGGCCGACGCCGCCGCCGAAGCCGCGCGCCAGGCACAGCGCGAGACGCTGGCCGGCGCCGAAACGCGCGAGCAGCGCCAGCAGGCCAAGGAGATCTTCAAGGCCGACGATCCGAACATCGCCAACGCCGGCCGCGGCTCGCTGCTCGACAGCCGCTGGGAGCTGGCCAAGGATTCCAAGCTCGGCACCTTCCAGCTGCGCGCCTACAAGCCGGTGTACCTGCTGCCGGCGTTCTGGACCAGCGACGTCAACGAGACGCCCAGCTCGCCGAATCCGAACAACACCGTCACCGAGCCGCAGGTGCTGGACAGCACCGAGCTGAAGTTCCAGCTGAGCTTCAAGACCAAGGTGGTGGAGGACGTTTTCCACGACAACGGCGACATCTGGGTCGGCTATACCCAGAGCTCGCGCTGGCAGTCGTACAACGCCGAGGAATCGCGCCCGTTCCGCGAGACCAATTACGAGCCCGAGGCGATGCTGGTGTTCCGCAACAACTACAGCGTGTTCGGCTGGCGCGGGCGGCTGAGCGGCATCTCGCTCAACCACCAGTCCAACGGCCGCAGCGACCCACTGTCGCGCAGCTGGAACCGGGTCATCCTCAACTTCGGCCTGGATCGCGAGAACTGGGCGTTGATGCTGCGGCCGTGGTTCCGGATCAAGGAGACCCGCAGCGACGACAACAATCCGGACATCGAGGATTACATGGGGCGTGGCGACGCCACCCTGGTATACAACCGCAATGGCCACGAGGTGTCGCTGATGGCGCGGCATTCGCTGCGCGGCGGCGACCGCTCGCATGGGGCGCTGCAGCTGGACTATGGGTTCCCGATCACCAACCTGCTGCGTGGCCACCTGCAGGTGTTCGATGGGTATGGCGAGAGCATGATCGACTACAACCACAAGGCGACTTACATCGGTGTGGGTGTGTCGTTGTTGGAGTGGTATTGAGGCGTTGGGCTTGGCGCGGTCGCGGCTGAAGCCGCTCCTACAGGGGAGCGGCGCTGGCGCTGGCGGTGCCGATGTCCGGCCGGGAGGCGCACTGTAGGAGCGGCTTCAGCCGCGACCGCGGCAAACCCTCAGGTCCAGTCGCTGATCCCTTCCCGCCGATAGGTTTCCACGAACCCCGGCCGGTCCTTCATCCGCCGCGCATACGCGCGCAGCTCCGGCCAGTCGTCACTGGGCCGCGGCATGTTGCGTGACCAGCGCAACAGCATGGTCAGCATGAAATCCGCCGCACTGGGCCGCTCGCCCAGCAGGTACGGCCCGTGCGCGCCCAGATGCGCTTCCAGCCGGTCCCAGGCGCGCTCGATCACCGCCCGCGCCTGCGCACGCACCGCCTGCTCGTTCCCCGCGCCAGCCGGTTCGTCCGGATAGAACCACGCGCGATACGCCGGCTGCAGCGTGTTCGCGCACCAGAACATCCAGCGGTAGTACTCCGCGCGCGCCGCGCTGCCGGGCGCCGGCGCCAGCCCGGCGGCCGGATGGCGGTCGGCCAGGTGCATCACGATCGCCGCCGCTTCGGTCAGCACCTGCCCTTCCAGCACCAGCGTGGGCACCACGCCGGCCGGATTCAACGCCAGGTATTCGGCCGACTTCTGCTCGCGCCGGTCGAAATCCAGCGCGCGCAGCTCATGCGGGATATCCAGCTCGATCAGCAGCCAATGCACCACCAGCGCGGCGGTGCTGGGCGAGTAGTACAGGACAGCGCTCATCGACGACTCCGGCGGCAAGGGTGCGCCGATTGTACGCGGCGGCTCAGTTGCCGCAGCCTTGCAGGCACTGCGCGCGGCGCTCGGAACAGGTATCCACCGGCCCGCGCACGCTGCAGTCCAACGCCTGCGCCAGGCAGTTGTTGCGCTTGGCCGGGTCGGTGATCTGCTCGCAGCGGTCGTGCTTGCCCGCCGTGGCCTGGCTGGTGCAGCTCGGCAGGTCGTGCGGCGTGGCCTGGCACTGCTCGAAGCCGCTGGCGCAACGATTGAAGCACTGATCGGCGGACTGGTACTGCCGGTACTCGGGCGAACGCAGGAATGCCGGATCACCGCTGCCCGTGTGCGAGGCGCATCCCCCCAGCGCGATCAACAGCACCAGCACGCTTCCTTGCCATGCGCGTGTCCGCATTCCCTGCTTCCTGAAACGAAGAAAGCCGGAGTATGCCCCGGCTTTCCCTTCGTTTCGACGACAGTATCGCTTACGCCGGTTCGACCACCACCGGAATCTTGCCGATCTTCGCCTGCCATTCGCGCGGACCGGTCTTGTGCACCGATTCGCCGCTGGCATCCACCGCCACGGTGACCGGCATGTCCTTGACCTCGAACTCGTAGATCGCCTCCATGCCGAGGTCTTCGAACGCCAGCACGCGGCTGGCCTTGATCGCCTTGGACACCAGGTAGGCCGAGCCGCCCACCGCCATCAGGTACACCGCCTTGTTGTCGCGGATCGCCTCGATCGCCGCATCGCCGCGCTCGGACTTGCCGACCATGCCCAGCAGGCCGGTCTGCTCCAGCATCTGGCGGGTGAACTTGTCCATGCGCGTGGCGGTGGTCGGGCCGGCCGGGCCGACGACCTCGTCGCGCACCGGGTCCACCGGGCCGACGTAATAGATGAAGCGGTTGGTGAAATCCACCGGCAGCTTCTCGCCCTTGTTCAACATGTCGATCATGCGCTTGTGCGCGGCGTCGCGGCCGGTGAGCAGCTTGCCGTTGAGCAGCAGCACTTCGCCCGGCTTGAACTGCGCCACTTCCTCGCGGGTGATCGTGTCCAGGTTCACCCGGCGCGCGTTCTGCGGGTTGTAGGTGAGCTTGGGCCAGTCTTCCAGCGACGGCGGGTCCAGCGCGACCGCGCCGCTGCCGTCGAGGGTGAAGTGCGCATGGCGGGTGGCCGCGCAGTTCGGGATCATCGCCACCGGCAGGTTGGCGGCGTGGGTCGGGTAATCCTTGACCTTGATGTCGAGCACGGTGGTCAGGCCACCCAGGCCCTGCGCGCCGATACCCAGCGCGTTGACCTTCTCGTACAGCTCCAGGCGCAGTTCCTCGGCGCGGTTGGACGCGCCGCGCTGCTGCAGCTCGGTGATGTCGATCGGCTCCATCAGCGCTTCCTTGGCCAGCAGCATCGCCTTCTCGGCGGTGCCGCCGATGCCGATGCCGAGCATGCCCGGCGGGCACCAGCCGGCGCCCATGGTCGGCACGGTCTTGAGCACCCAGTCGACGATGGAATCGGACGGGTTGAGCATGGCGAACTTGCTCTTGGCCTCCGAACCACCGCCCTTGGCCGCCACGATCACGTCCACCGTATTCCCCGGCACGACCTTCACGTTGACCACCGCCGGGGTGTTGTCCTTGGTGTTCTGGCGCTTGCCGGCCGGGTCGGCCAGCACCGAGGCGCGCAGCTTGTTGTCCGGATGGTTGTAGGCGCGGCGCACGCCTTCGTTGACCATGTCCTCCACGCCCATCGTGGCGTCGTCCCAGCGCACGTTCATGCCGATCTCGAGGAACACGGTGACGATGCCGGTGTCCTGGCAGATCGGGCGGTGGCCCTCGGCGCACATGCGCGAGTTGATCAGGATCTGCGCGATCGCGTCCTTGGCCGCGGGCGACTGTTCGCGCTCGTAGGCGGCGGACAGGTTCTTGATGTAGTCGACCGGGTGGTAGTAGCTGATGTACTGCAACGCGTCGGCGACGCTCTGGATGAGGTCTTCCTGCTTGATCGAGGTCACGGCTGGCTCTGAAGGCTTGCGGGGAAACCCGACTATTTTAGGGCAAAGTGGCCCCGCGCCCGCCCCTGTCACGCCGGCACACCCTGTTCCGTCCTGGTGAGCATGAACGCCGATCCCCTCTTCGAGCAGCACCGCCCCCGTCTGTTCAGCCTGGCCTACCGCCTGCTCGGCACCCGCGCCGAGGCCGAGGACGTGGTCCAGGACGCCTGGCTGCGCTGGCACGGCAGCGACCGCGCCGCGATCCTGGACCCGGAGGCCTGGCTGGTCACCGCCACCACCCGGCTCGGGCTGGACCGCCTGCGCGCGGCGCGCAGC
>DJAN01000235.1:688-3097 GCA_002429615.1 Lysobacteraceae bacterium UBA6001 | reverse complement strand
CGGCAGGCCGGGCGGGTTTGCGGCCGGGCCGCGGGGGGTGGGGGTCGGTCATTCCAGCACTTTATTCTGTTACACTCGGCGGGCGATATAAGGGTTTGATTTCGTTGGAAGTTGACGCAGGGCCGAAAGCCCGGCTTCCCACGATTCCGGCACAGTGCGCGGCCACCGCCCCCGGGGCGGCCATGTTAGCGGCTCGCCGGCCTGCCCCGCCATCGCCGGGTACCTCGGGTGCCCGCGCTGAACATGCCCCGTGCGACGCCCCAGCCCGCTGGACGCGGCCGCCGGTTCCATAGCAACTAGAACGTAAAAACAAGAGAGCGCTCCCGCGGCCTGCCGTGGTGTCGTAGCGCTGGAAAGCCCAGCCGGCCCTGCCCGCGCCTTGCGCGAGGGACCGGCGAACTGATCCAGAGGCGAAACGCCATGGCGTTCCGCGCGGTAGCAGCGCGCGAGGAACGCAACAATGAAGCGAATGCTGATCAACGCCACGCAGGCGGAAGAACTGCGCGTGGCGATCGTGGACGGCCAGACCCTGTACGACATCGACATCGAACAGCCGTCCAAGGAACAGAAGAAGTCCAACATCTACAAGGGCCGCATCACCCGGCTCGAGCCGTCGCTGGAAGCGGCCTTCGTCGACTACGGCGCCGAACGCCATGGCTTCCTGCCGCTGAAGGAAATCTCCCGCGATTACTTCCAGGCCGGCGTGGACCACCACAAGGCCGGCATCCGCGAGCTGCTGCGCGAAGGCCAGGAGATCGTCGTCCAGGTCGACAAGGAAGAGCGTGGCAACAAGGGCGCCGCCCTGACCACCTTCATCTCGCTGGCCGGCCGCTACATGGTGCTGATGCCGAACTCGCCGTCCGCCGGCGGCGTCTCGCGCCGCATCGAGGGCGAGGACCGCGCCGCGCTGAAGGACGCGCTGGACAAGCTCAACATCCCCGACGACATGGGCGTGATCATCCGCACGGCCGGCGTGGGCCGCGACGCGGAAGAGCTGCAGTGGGACCTGGATTACCTGCTGCAGACCTGGAAGGCGATCGCCGAGGCGGCGCTGACCAAGCCGGGCCCGTTCCTGATCTACCAGGAATCGCGGCTGATCATCCGTGCCCTGCGCGACTACCTGCGCGCGGACATCGGCGAGATCCTGGTCGACACCGACGAGCTCTACGCCGACGCGCGCGAGTTCATGCAGCAGGTGATGCCGCAGAGCCTGCGCAAGCTCAAGCACTACAAGGACGACATCCCGCTGTTCAACCGCTTCCAGATCGAATCGCAGATCGAGGGAGCGTATGAGCGCAATGTCCGCCTGCCCTCCGGCGGTTCGATCGTGGTCGACCAGACCGAAGCGCTGACCGCCATCGACGTGAACTCCTCGCGCGCCACCAAGGGCAGCGACATCGAGGAGACCGCGTTCCAGACCAACCTGGAAGCGGCCGAGGAAGTCGCCCGCCAGCTGCGCCTGCGCGACCTCGGCGGCCTGGTGGTGATCGACTTCATCGACATGGCCTCCTCCAAGCACCAGCGCGAGGTCGAGAACCGCCTGCAGAACGCGCTCAAGTACGACCGCGCGCGCGTCCAGCTGGGCCGCATCTCGCGCTTCGGCCTGATGGAGATGAGCCGCCAGCGCCTGCGCCCGAGCCTGGGCGAGTCCAGCCAGATCGTCTGCCCGCGTTGTGATGGCCATGGCCGCATGCGCAGCGTCGAGTCGCTGTCGCTGTCGATCATCCGCGTCGCCGAGGAGCACGCGATGAAGGAGAACACCGGACAGGTGCTGGTCCAGGCCCCGGTGGAAATCGCCAACTTCCTGCTCAACGAGAAGCGCTCGGCGCTGCGCGAGATCGAGACCCGCCACGACGCGCCGATCATCATCGTCGCCGACGAGCAGCTGCACACCCCGCATTACGAAGTCACGCGCCTGCGCGAGAACGAGCTGGGCGAGGAAAGCGGCAAGCCGAGCTACCAGCGCGGCACCCCGCGCAAGCTGCCGGTGCACGCACTGACCAAGGCCCAGCTCAACATCCCGGCGATGCCGGCGGTCACCTCGATCAAGCCGAGCCAGCCGGCGCCGGTGCGTGACGAGCCGACCGAACCGGTGCCGGCCCCGGCACCGGTCGCAGCGCCGGTGGCCGCGCCCGCGGCGTCCGGCGTGGTGGGTTGGCTGAAGCGCATCTTCGGCAGCGCCGAAGCGGCGCCGGCCGCTACCCCGGCCCAGCGTCCGCGCCAGGGTCAAGGCCAGGCCGACGGCAACCGCAATGGCGGCAATCGCAACGACCGCAATGCGCGTCGCGACGGCCGCGGCGGCAACCAGAACCGCGGTGGCGGCAACAAGGATGCGCGTCGCGACGAACGTCGCCAGGATGAGCGTCGCCAGGGCGGCAACGGCCAAGGCCAGCAGCCGCAGGGCCAGGC
>DJAN01000235.1:0-465 GCA_002429615.1 Lysobacteraceae bacterium UBA6001 | reverse complement strand
CAGCCCCAGCAGCAGCCGCAGCAGGGCCAGAAGCAGAAGCAGCAGAAGCAGCCGCAGCAGCAGAACGGCGGCCAGAACGCCAACGCGCAGCAGCAGCCGAAGCCGCAGCAGCGCGCGCCGCAGCAGCAGGACAAGCCCAAGCCCGCGCCGCGTGCCGAGGAAGCCGCCGCCGCTGCTGCGGTGATCCCGGCCATCGCCGCCACCGCACCGGTGGTGACGTCCACGCCGGCCGTGGCCGAGCCGGCGCTCAGCGCACCCAAGCCGATCGAGACGGCGCCGGTCGTCGCGACGCCGTCCGTCGATGCGGTGCTTGATGCCCCCGTCGAAGCGGTCGCCGAGGGTTCCGCCCAGGACGCCACGACCCCAGGTGACGATGCCAACGGCGAAGGCGGCAGCCGCCGTCGTCGCGGCCGTCGCGGTGGCCGTCGTCGTCGTCGCGGTGGTGCCGCGGGTGGCGAGAACGGC
>DJAN01000087.1:3324-4852 GCA_002429615.1 Lysobacteraceae bacterium UBA6001 | reverse complement strand
CGCTCTTCCGATCTTGCTGGCACTGGCGGCGCATGCGCGCGGCGCCAGCGCCGAAGACGCCCTGGCCGAAGGCCGCGCCGCCGGCCTGGGCTCGCTCGAACCCAGCGTGCGCGCGCAACTCCACGACACCCCCAACTAAGCCCGGCGTGTCGATGTTCCTCTCCCCCACTTCCCTGGTATCGCAATGAAGTCATGGCTGGCGCGGCTGCGCCTGGACCCGTTTACGCTTGCCCTGCTCGGCACCATCACCCTGGCCTCGCTGCTGCCGGTGCGCGGCAGCGCCGCCGCGGTGATGGACGACGTCACCGACCTGGCCATTGCCGCCCTGTTCTTCCTGCACGGCGCGCGGCTCTCACGCGAAGCCGTGCGCGCCGGCGCCATGCACTGGCGCCTGCACCTGACGATCCTGGCCTGCACGTTCGTGCTCTATCCGCTGCTGGGCCTGCTGACCAAGCCGCTCGCGCACGCGCTGCTGACCCCGGAGCTGTTCATCGGCGTGCTGTTCCTGTGCGCCTTGCCGTCCACGGTGCAGTCCTCGATCGCCTTCACCTCGATGGCCGGTGGCAACGTGCCCGCCGCCGTGGTCAGCGCCTCGTTGTCGAGCCTGCTGGGCGTGTTCATCACGCCGCTGCTGATGGGCCTGATGGTGGGCGCGCAAGGAGGCATGGCGCATCCCTTCGAGGCGATAGGCAAGATTCTGCTGCAGCTGCTGGTGCCGTTTGTCGCGGGCCATCTGTTGCGGCCTTGGATCGGTGGTTGGGTGGAGAAGCGGCGCGCGATCCTGCGTTATACCGACCAGGGCACGATCCTGCTGGTGGTCTATACCGCCTTCAGTGCCGCGGTGAACGAAGGCCTGTGGCACAAGACGCCGGTGCCGGCGCTGCTGGCGGTGGCGGGCTTTGCGATCGTGCTGCTGGCGGTGGCGATGAGCCTGATCACGTGGATTGCGCGCCGGCTTGGCTTCTCGCGCGAGGATGAAATCCCGATCGTGTTCTGTGGCTCGAAGAAGAGCCTGGCCACGGGCGTGCCGATGGCGAAGGTGATGTTCGCTGCTGGTAGTCTGGGCGCGATCGTGTTGCCGATCATGATCTATCACCAGATCCAGCTGATCGTGTGTGCATTCGTCGCGCAGCGGTATGCGCGTGAGGGGCGGCGCGGGGGCGGGTGATCTAGGTTGTTTCCTTTTTTTTTGTCGGCCCTTAAGGTGCGGGCGCCGGCTGCGTCGTTGATCCCACTTCGATAGGGACGCGCAGAGAGTTGGAGGGGGAAGATCATAAGCCAGAGCCTTGCTCTGATCCTTCTTCGCCTCTCTAGATTCCATCTTGCCTTTGCTCTTCCGGTCGCGGCTGAAGCCGCTCCTACAGAAGGGAAAGATTAGGGAAAGATAAGGAAGAGATAAGGGAAAGAAGGGGAAAGAAGGGGAAGGAAAAGGAGATGGGCGGGCGATGCGCATGGGGTGCGCGCTTTGGAAGTTGTCGTCCGGTCTAGGGGATCTGGAGGGTCTGCGGGGGCTGGGCCCTTTCGAGAC
>DJAN01000087.1:0-3154 GCA_002429615.1 Lysobacteraceae bacterium UBA6001 | reverse complement strand
TGGATGGGTTCACGGCGTGTCTCGAAAGGGCCCAGCCCCCGCAGGCCGTGCACGATGCAAGCGAGCCGACCCACATCGCAGGCCAACCCAGCCCCAACCACCGCAGCCCACCCCCCAAACAAAAAAGGGCGGCCAAACGGCCGCCCCATCCACCCCTACTGCACCGCCATAGGCGGTGGCAGCAGAAACAGCAGGTAGTGATCCACCAGCAGGAACGCAAACAGCGCCATCAGGTAGATGATCGAATACCGGAACATCTTCATGGAGAAGAGTTCATCCGGCGGCGACTGGATCCGCCACGCGTACCACATGAACATGCCGTTCAACACGACCAGCCCGCCGAGATAGAGCACCCCGCTCATCCCGAACACAACCGGCAGCAGCGTGGAAACAGCCAGCAGCACGGAATACAGGAAGATCTGCCGCCGGGTGTATTCCACGCCATGCGTCACAGGCAGCATCGGGATCGAGGCTTTCGCATAGTCCGCGCGGCGGAAGATCGCCAGCGCCCAGAAATGCGGCGGCGTCCACAGGAAGATGATCAGCACCAGCAGCAGCGAATAACCCCAGTCCCACGGGCCTTCCATGCCGGTCACCGCGGCCCACCCCAGCAGCGGCGGCGCCGCGCCGGCCAGCCCGCCGATCACGATGTTCTGCGGCGTCGCCCGCTTCAGGTACACCGTGTAGATCACCGCATAGCCGATCAGCGACGCGAACGTCAGCACCGCCGTGATCACGTTGACCCACAGCACCAGGATCGTCATCGAGATCAGCGTCAGGATGCCCGCGAACACCAGCACCTGTGCCGGCTTCACCTTGCCCACCACCAGCGGGCGCCATGACGTGCGCGCCATCTGCGCATCGATCTGCGCATCCAGTAGCTGGTTGATCGCCGCCGCCGCCGACGCCGCCAGCCAGATACCCAGGAAACCCAGCACCCCCGCGCGCACCTGCTCGGCGGTCGGCATGCCCGGAATCGCCAGGCACATGCCCACCAGCGCGGTGAACACGATCAGCGCCACCACCTTCGGCTTGGTCAGGTCCCAATAGTCGCGGACATTGATCATCGCCATCACTCCGGCGCGCGCAGGCGCGCGAGCAGGCTGACCAGCACGAACAGCAGCGCCACCGCCCCGCCGTTGTGCATCACCGCCACCGCCAGCGGCAGCGCCAGCTTGACGTTGAGGATGCCCAGCGTCACCTGCAGCACCACCAGCAGGCCCAGCGCCGTGGCCCAGCCGCGCATGCTCGGCGTGCGCGCCAACCGCCACGACAGCCACAGCAGGTACAGGCCCGCCACCACCGCCATCAACCGGTGCGCCATCTGGATCGCGATACGCGACGCCCCGTCCAGCACGCCACCTTCGTAATCCACGCCGATGCCACGCCACAGCGTGAAGCCTTCGGCGAAATCATGCGGCGGCCACCACTGGCTCACGCAACGCGGGAAATTGTCCGCCGACCAGTCGCCACCACCACAGGCCAGCGCCGAGTAGTTGGCACTGACCCAGCCGCCCAGCGAAATCTGCACCACCAGCAGCAGCACGCCCAGCCGCACCATCCACTTCAACCGCGACGCCTCGGCCAGCGTGATCGGCAGGTGTGTCGCCCGCCACGCCATCCACACCAGCAGCGCAAACATCAGCATGCCGCCAAGCAGATGGCCCATCACCACGATCGGCTTGAGCAGCAGCGTCACCGTCCACATGCCGAGCAGGGCCTGAAAGATCACCGTGCACAAGGTCAGCACCGCCACCCGCGCCAGATCCTCGTTGGACCAGCGCAGCGCCGCGAACAGCAGGATCGCCACGCCGGCCAGCGCCACCGCCGCGCCAGCCTGGTGCTGTCCGGACATGTAGAGCGGAATCGACAACGCCACCAGCACCGCCGCGCTCACGATCTGCGCGATGCCCGCGCGACGGCGACGTGCCGCCAGCAGGGCCAGCACCAGGATCTCCACGCCCAGCGCGCCGGCCAGGAAGCGGTGCACCTGCTCACGCCAGGCCTTGTGCGTCTCCAGCGGACGAATCTTGCTGGCCACGTGCGCGTTGGCTTCGTCGGCGGTCTGCGGCCAGGTCACGCGGCCGTAGCAGGTCGGCCAGTCCGGGCAGCTCAGCCCGGCGTCGGACAGGCGCACGAACGAGCCGAACATGATCGTGCTGGCGGTCATCAGGGCCGCCAGCCAGGCCATGCGGTGGAAATGCCGGAACAGCGCCGGGCGCGCAAACAGGTTCATCCAGTCAACTCACATCAGTTTCAGCAGCTTGGCCAGGTCCTGGCGCAGGCCCGCGGCATCGAAGCCGGGGGCGTAGCGCAGGATCACGAAGCCATTCGGGTCGATCACATACACCGGCGTGCCGCGCGGGTCATCCACCCCGGGCAGCGCGCCGCGCAATGCCGGGTCGGCCTGCAGCACGCGCAGTTCGGACATCGCCGGCAGGCCCTGCGGCGGCGTGCCGATCCACAGCACATGCACCTTGTCCGCGTCATGGCCCAGCAGCTGCCAGACCTTGTCGATGTCACGGCCCAGCGCCACGCAGCCCGGCGCACAGTCCGCGGCCGGCGCCAGCACCACGCGCCAGGTGCGCTCGGTCGGCTTCCAGGCATAGGGGGTGCCATCGGCCAGGCGCGGCGTCGCCGCGCGCAGGTCGACCGGCGGCGACAGCAGTTCGCCGTGGTTGCGCTGGCCGGACGGCTGCCAGCCGCTGAAGCGCAGGATTCCCGCCACCAGCATGGTGCCGAAGAACAGGGCGAACAGGCCGATCAGCATGCCGCGGCCGCGTCGACCGGGAGCGGCCGGAGCCAGGGAAGGAGAGGTCATGCCGGCGATTTTCTCACGGCACGGCCATCCGCGCCTGCCGGCGCGCCCGGCGGCGGCGCCATTGCAGCACGCCCGCCGTCGCCAGCACCGCCAGCGACAGGCCGAACCACTGCACCGCGTAAGCGAGGTGACGCGCGGGCGGCAGCGTGTTGGGCAGGACATCGAGGTCGCGGGCATAGCCCAGCGGCAGCGCCGGATCGAGCCGCAGCACCTGCGACGATATGTCGCGCCTGCCCGTGACGGCGGCGATCGCCGCCGGCTCGATGCGCGTCGCCAGCCAGGTCGATGGCTGCGCCGTCGGGCCCAGCGCCGGCCCCAGTCGCAGGCCCGCCG
>DJAN01000269.1:2192-5576 GCA_002429615.1 Lysobacteraceae bacterium UBA6001 | reverse complement strand
GCGCCGGCGCCGACGCCACCACGCGCGCATTCTCCACAGCACCAGCACGACCAGGATCGCCGGCGGCAAGACGCCTGCGACGAAACGGATCACCCAGGCCACGCTGCCGGTGAAGATCGCCCCGGTCTCGGCGAAGGCCTGGCCCAGTTCGCTGCGCCGCTGCTCGGTGCCGATCGCCTGGAAGTTGATCGTCAGCCGTTGGGTATCGATCCGCCGCTGCTGCTGCGCCGCGTCCTGCCCCGCCACCTGCAGCCCGCTCTCGATCTCGGCCAGGCGTTGCGAGAGCGTCAGCAGGTCGGCCATCTTCAGGTCGCCGCGACGCTGGTATTCCAGCAGGCGCGCATGTTCGTTCTCCAGCCGCGCCCGGGTCAGCCGGGTATCGGCCACCTGCTGCGCCAGGTCCTCGGCGCTGGTGCTGCGCGAGGCGATCTGGCCGCCCTCGCCGGCCAGTTGCAACAGCGCCTCCACCCCGGCCGGCGCGGTGCGCACGCTGATCTCGCCGCCCGGGTACGGATCGCCGCGCTGGCCGATCTGCAGCACCGCGCAGTCGCCGAAACGGGCCTCCTGGCAGGCGTCGCGCACCGCGGCGATATGCGCCGGGATATCGGCGCCGGGCAGGCGCACGCTCGCGTCGTGTTCGTAGGCCAGGAACGTGCCGCGCGGCGGCGCCAGCATCTTGGCCGGTGCGGGCGGCGCCGCGGGGGCCAACAGGCCCGCGGGCTCCGCAGCCATCGCCGCGGCATCCGCGGCTTCTTCCGGCGAACCGCCCGCATGCCTGGCGCAACCGGCCAGCGCCAGCACCAGCAGCCATCCGGCCTTGCGCGCGCCGCTCACAGGCTGGCCCCGTCGAAGGCGTTGATCTTCAGCGTGGCCAGGTCCAGCGCCGGCACGCAGCGCAGGTTGACCGCGGCCATCAACTGGCCCGATCGCGGGTCCACCGCCTCGCTGTAGGGCGCGATGCCGCAGTCCGGGCAGAAATGGTGGGCGATATGGTGGTGGTTGAAGCGGTACTCGCCCTGGCCTTCGGCGGGCGTCTGCAGGGACAGCGCGTCGCGCGGGCCGAACCAGAGCAGGCCACCCCGGCGCCGGCACAGCGAGCAGTTGCAGTCCATGGCCTCGCTGATCGGGGCATCCGTGGACAGGGTGAACGCAATCCTGCCGCAATGGCAGCTTCCTTCGTACTGCATGCCCGCTCCCTCCTGGTTGAACGGGCAAAGGTAATCCAAAGACATGTGCGCCGGCACGCGCGGCGGCCTATCCTCGACGTTTTCGTCCACTCTGGAAGTCCCCGATGCGCAAGACCCTGCTCACCGCCGCCCTGCTGGCCGCCCTGGCCGGCTGCCAGAAACAGGCCGACACCGCGCCGGCCGCCGATGCCAATGCCGCGGCGGCCAGCACCGCCGCCACGCCGGATGCCCGCTTCGCCGAGCTGTCCAAGCAGGCGCTGGACACCTGGATGCAGCTGTCCCCGGTCGGGGCGACCCAGATCGGCGATCACCGCTTCGACGGCCAGATCGACGACCTCTCGGCCGCCGGCCGCCAGAAGGGCCTGGAGGCGAGCAAGTCGCTGCTGGCGCAGCTGGACAAGATCGACACCACCCAGCTGTCGCGCGAGAACCAGGTGGATGCGGCGATCCTGCGCAACCAGCTGCAGTCCGATATCTGGAACACCGAGGTGCTGCAGAGCTGGGCGTGGGATCCGCAGGTCTACAACGGCCTGGCCGGTAGCGCGATCTACGGCCTGATGGCGCGCGAGTTCGCGCCGCTGCCCGAGCGCATCAAGTCGGCGACCGAGCGCATGGAGAAGATCCCGCAGATCTTCGCCCAGGCGCGCGAGAACCTGGACCCGGCGCGCGTGCCGCTGATCCATGCGCAGACCGTGGCCAAGCAGAACCAGGGCATCCTCTCCATCGTCGATACCTTCATCACCCCGCACCTGGCCGAGCTGGCGCCGGCCGATGCGGCGCGCACCAACGCGGCCATCGACGGGCTGAAGAAGGCGGTGGCCGAGCAGCAGAAGTGGCTCGATGACACGCTGGTGCCGAACGCCAAGGGCGACTTCCGCATCGGTGCGGAGAAGTACGACCAGAAGCTGAAGTTCGCGCTGGTGTCGTCGCTGTCGCGGCAGGACATCAAGCAGCGTGCGGAGGCCGAGCTCAAGCGCGTGCGCGGCGACATGTACGGGATCGCGCGCGAGGTATTGAAGGACAAGCCGGGCGCGCCGAAGCTGCCGGAGAACCCGAGCGACGAGCAGCAGCAGAAGGCGATCGAGGCGGCGCTGGAGCTGGCGTATGCCGAGCATCCGGCCCGCGACAAGGTGGTGGACGATGCGAAGGCGGCGCTGAAGTCGGCGACGGATTTCGTGCGCGAGAAGGATCTGGTGACGCTGCCGGATGCGCCGGTGGATGTGATCCTGATGCCGGAGTTCCAGCGTGGCGTGGCGGTGGCGTACTGCGATTCGCCTGGCCCGCTGGACAAGAACCTGGCGACGTTCTTCGCGATTTCGCCGATTCCGGACGACTGGACCCAGGCGCAGTCCGATTCGTTCCTGCGTGAGTACAACTCGCGGATGATCCACCTGCTGTCGATCCACGAGGGCATCCCGGGCCACTACCTGGAAGGCTGGCATTCGTCGAAGTTCCCTTCGACGCTGCGCGCGGTGCTGCGCTCGGGCATGTTCGCCGAGGGCTGGGCGGTGTACACCGAGCGGATGATGCAGGAGCAGGGCTACCTGGATAACGATCCGCTGTTCCACCTGGTGCAGCTGAAGTTCTACCTGCGTTCGATCGCCAACGCGATCCTCGACCAGGGCGTGCACGTGGACAACTGGAGCCGCGAGCAGGCGATGCACCTGATGACGCACGATGCGTTCCAGCAGGAGAGCGAGGCGTCGGGCAAGTGGGTGCGCGCGCAGCTCTCTTCCGCCCAGCTGCCGACCTACTTCGTGGGCGTGCAGGAACACCTGGATACGCGCAAGGCGGTTCAGGACAAGCTGGGGGACAAGTTCAACCTGAAGGCCTACCACGATCAGATCCTGTCCTACGGTGCGCCGCCGGTGCGCTTCGCGCGCGAGCTGATGCTGGATCAGCCGATCGAGTAATCGCAAGGTTGTATCAGGCGGCTCCGGGGTTCCGGGGCCGCCTTTTTTTATGGGCTCACTGCCTGACTTCAGTCGCAGGTGATCCCCGCAGTTTTTTCTTTTTCTTTTTCTTTTTTGTAGGAGCGGCTTCAGCCGCGACCGCGCGGGTTCCGACGTCTTCGACCTTCGACACAAGCGGCTCTCCCAATCTCCCGCGCGGCATCCGGGAGCAGGCCCTTGCCGGGACACGCCGTCAATCCGTCCATGGAGGCTCGATGGCGCCATCCATGGCGCCAACGGTCCCG
>DJAN01000269.1:0-2092 GCA_002429615.1 Lysobacteraceae bacterium UBA6001 | reverse complement strand
GCTCGATGGCGCCATCCATGGCGCCAACGGTCCCGGCAAGGGCCTGCCCCCGGACGCCCGATCGATCTGGATGGACGGTGGGGAAGTCAAAAGCGGCTGCTGGCTTTCCGCTATGCTTCGGCTACGGCACGCTTGGGGAGGCGGTATCCACCGCTGGGGCGTGGTCCACGGGACACGGCGGAATGAACACACGGAAGAACGGGCCCGAAGGGCTCGGCGGCTGGCTGATACTGGTCATCATCGGGCTGGGCCTCAGCCTGGTGCGGATCCCATGGACCATCTGCACCACGCTCGTCCCCCTGCTGTTCGATGGGACGCTCGCGCAGCTCAGCGATCCGCAAAGCGCGGCCTACCACCCGCTGTGGCTGCCGCTGATCGTGTTCGAATTCGTCGGCAACCTGATCATGATGGGACTGGCCGCCACGACGCTGCTGCTGATGTGCATGCGTTCGCGCTACACCCCGGCCATGGCGATCACGCTCTACGCCAGCAGCGTGGGCTTCATCAGCCTGGACCTGCTCGCCTGCAACATGATTCCCGCGCTCGCCGAGCAGCCGGTCGATGGCGAGTCGCTGCGCGAGCTGGGACGCTCGCTGTTCGCGGCGCTGATCTGGATTCCGTATTTCCTGGTGTCCAAGCGGGTACGCGCCACGTTCACCCGTCATTGGCCGACGCTGCCGGGGCACAAGGCGGCCGTGATTCCGCCGCTGCCGGCCGTGGCGCCGGAGGCCGCGCCATGAGGCGTCTGCTCGCTTGCTGCATGACGGGCCTGCTGTGCCTTGCCACCGGCGCGGTCCACGCACAACAGGGCGATGCACCGGAGGACTATCCGGATACCCGCGGCATCTGCCCGATATTGCCCGCCGATGCTGGGCTGCAGTGGCGGGTGGAACAAGGGCCGGACTTCTTTGTGTGCCGCGCCGATACGATCGATGCTGGCAAATCGGCCTTCGGCGTCTATCTGGGATATTTCCCGAGCTTCCATCCAGACCGGGCCAATTTCCTCGGCCGCGGCAAGGTATCCGGCCGCAAGGTGCGTTGGTACGCGACGGAAGCAAACCGGGAGGGTCGCTCGCTCGGGCGCGAGACCGTGGTGAAGACCGGTAACGGCGGCGTCGCCCATATCTGGGTAGCCGCCACGTCGCAGGCCGAACTCGACGCCCGCCTGCGCATCCTCTCGGCGATGACCTTCCGCCACTGAGCCCCCGGCGGGGCCACCCGTCACCGCCCCGTCATCTACGCCGCTTACCTTCCGCCCACTTCGGGGGAAGGGACGGCGGCGCATTGGGCGAGCAGGCAAAACGCGGAATGGCGCGCATGTTCGCCGAGAAGGCGCCGGTGCTGCGGGGCTTCTTCGCCCGGCGCGGGGCGCATGACGAGACGGAGGACCTGGTGCAGGAAACCTATCTCCGGCTGCTGCGGGCGCACCAGAGCCAGGGTGAGGCGATCGCCAATCCCGAGGCCTACCTGTTCACCGTGGCGCTGAACCTGGTGCGCGAGCAGGCGGCGCGACGCCAGCGCTCGCCGCTGCCGATCGAGGAATTCGAGCAGGTGGCGCAGCAGCTGGCGGCGGAGGAGTCGGTCGAGGATGCGGCGGCACGCGCGCAGCGCGGCCAGCGCCTGCAGGCACTGCTTGCCGAGTTGCCGGAACGCACGCGCGCGGTGCTGGTGATGCAGTATCGCGACGGCCTGAGCTACAAGCAGATCGCCGAGCGCATGGGCGTGTCACCGCACATGGTGAAGAAGCACGTGGTGCGCGGCTTGGCGCATTGCCGCCAGGCGCTGGCCGACGAGGTCGAGGCATGAGCCCGCAGCCCCGCCGCCCCGATCCGCAGCTCACCCAGGCCGCGGCCGAATGGCATGCGCTGCACCGCCAGGGCGAACTCAGCCCCAGCCAGCAGGCGCGCTTCATGGAATGGCTGCTGACCTCGCCGGAACACCTGCGCGAGTACCTCGCCATCGGCCGCGTCGCCACCGAGCTGGGGGCCGCGCTGCGCGCGCTGCCGCTGGAGGCTCCCGCGCCCCTGGCGCCTTCGCGTAGCGACAACGTGGTCGCGCTGCCGGTGCGGCACGTCGCCGCGCAGATCGGAAG
>DJAN01000267.1:7063-7265 GCA_002429615.1 Lysobacteraceae bacterium UBA6001 | reverse complement strand
CGCTGCGCCAGCGCCAGCGCGGTGGCCTGCAGCGCCCGCTCGCCGGCACCGCCGCGATCCTCGATCTTCATCGAGAAGCCAGAGGCATTGCCCAGCGACTGGATCGCCGGCGGGTTGAGCACGAACACCTGTGCCTGCGGGATGCCCAGCATCGCGCCGTTCATGCGTCGCGCCAGCGCGGCCGCGCCATGCGCCGCGCCAC
>DJAN01000267.1:883-6849 GCA_002429615.1 Lysobacteraceae bacterium UBA6001 | reverse complement strand
GCGCCATGCGCCGCGCCACCGCGCTCGGCCCAGGGCTTGAGGTCGACGAAGGACATGCCGACGTTCTGGCCCTGGCCGAAGAAGCTGAAGCCGATCACCGTGGCCACATTGCGCACCTCCGGCTGCTGGCGCAGGATCGCCTCGGCCTGGCGCACCGCCTGCTGCGTGCGCGCCACGGTGGCGCCCGGTGCGCCGTTGTAGGCGACGAACAGGTAGCCCTGGTCCTCCTCGGGCAGGAAGCCGCCGGGCAGGCGCGCGTACAGCAGCGCGGTCACCAGCAGCGCGACGACGAACACGCCCAGCCACAGCCACGGCCGCCGCAGCAGCCGCCCGACCCCGCTGGCGTAGGCGCTGCTGCCCTTCTCCAGCGCCCGGTTGATCGCGCCGAACAGACGTCGCCCCGGCCCCTTCGCGTTCGCATCGTGCGGACGCAGGGTGGCGCCGCAGATTGCCGGTGCCAGGGTCAGCGACAGGATCGTCGACACCACCAGCGACACGCTCAGCGTCACCGCGAACTGCCGGTAGATGCCACCGGCCGAGCCCGGGAAGAAACCCATCGGGATGAATACCGCCAGCAGCACCAGGCTGGTGGCGATGATCGCGCCGGTCAGCTGGCCCATCGCCTTGGCGGTGGCCGGGCGCGCTTCCAGCTGTTCCTCGCGCATGATGCGCTCGACGTTCTCGACGATGACGATGGCGTCGTCGTTGAGGATGCCGATCGCCACCACCATCGCGAACAGCGACAACAGGTTGATCGACATGCCGAACGCCAGCAGGCCCAGGCAGGTGCCGATCAACGAGATCGGCACCACCAGCGTCGGCAGCAGCATCGCGCGCCAGCTCTGCAGGAACAGCAGCACCACGATGGAGACCATGATCATCGCCTCGATCATGGTGCGGACCACGCCGTTCACCGATTCGGTGATGAACGGCGTGGTATCGAACGGCGTGGTCCAGCGCACGTCCGGCGGAAATGTCGCCTGCAGCGCCTGCATGCGCTGGCGGACCTGGCGCGCGGTGGCCAGCGCGTTGGCGCCGCTGCTCAGCGACACCGCCAGGCCGGCACTCTCCTGCCCGTTGAGGCTGAGGTTGAAGGCGTAGTTGTCGTTGCCCAGTTCGACCCGCGCCAGGTCGCCCAGGCGCACGGTGGCGCCGCCCGGGGTGGCGCGCACGATGATCTGGCGGAACTGCGCCGCGGTACTGAAGCGCCCCCGGGTGATGATCTGCGCCGTGGTCTCGGTGCCCGGCGCCAGCGGCTGCAGGCCGAGGCCGCCGCCGGCGGTCTGCGCGTTCTGCTCGCGGATCGCGGCGATCACTTCGCCCGGGCTCAGGCCGAAGCTGACCAGCTTCTCGCGGTCCAGCCAGATCCGCATCGCGTAGCCGGAGCCGAACAGCGACACGTCACCCACGCCGGGCAACCGGCTCAGCTCGTCGGCGATGTTGCGCGCGGCGAAATCGCCCAGTTCCAGCGCGCTGCGCTTGCCGCCTTCGGATTGCAGCGCGATCAGCATCAGGAAGCCGGTCGAGGCCTGGGTCACGTGCACGCCCATCTGCCGCACTTCCTCCGGCAGCCGCGGCTCGACCCGGGCCAGGCGGTCCTGCACCTGCGAGCGCGCGCGGTCCAGGTCGGTGCCACTGCGGAACGTCACCCGGATCTGCGCGGTGCCGTTGGCGCGGCTGGTGGAGGTCATGAACAGGAAATCGTCGACGCCGTTGAGTTCGTTCTCGATCACCGAGGTCACGGTGCGATCCACGGTCTGCGCATCGGCGCCGACGAAGGTCGCCGCGATGCTCAGCGAGGGCGGCGCCACGTCCGGGTACTGCTCCACCGGCAGCGAATACAGCGCGATGCCGCCGAACAGCAGCGCGAACAGCGCCACCACCCACGCCAGCACCGGCCGGTAGACAAAAAAGCCGCTCATGGGGCGGGCGGTGCCGGACGGGCATCCACGCGTTGGCCCGGCTGCACCTTGTGCCAACCATCGACCACCACCTTCTCGCCCGGCTTGAGCCCGGACTGCACCACCCAGCGCCCTTCGGCCTGCCCGGCCAGGGTCACCGGCTGGCGCATCGCCACGCCTTCGGCGCTGACCGTCATCACGCTGGCCTCGTCCTCGGCGATGCTGATCGCGCGCTCGGGCAGGCTGATGCCATCGCGCACGCTGCCAACGGCGAGGATGCCGCGCACGAACTGGCCCGGCAGCAGGCGCCGCCCGGCGTTGTCGAACTGCGCGCGCAGGGTGCGGCTGCCGGTCGCCGGGTCCACCGCCTTCTCGGTGAAATCGACCACGCCCTGCCCCGGCAGCGGCGTGCCGTCATCGCCGATCAGGGTCACCCGGATGTGCTTGCCGTCGCCGAGCTGGATGCGGCCGGCTTCGATGCCGCGCTCCAGTTCGCCGAAGGCGGCATTGGAAGGCTGGAACACCACGTAGACCGGATCGAGCTGGTCGACCTGGGTCATCAAGGTGGCCGCAGCGGCACTGACCAAGGCGCCTTCGCTGACCCCGGCGCGGCCGACGCGGCCGGCGATCGGGGCGCGCACGGTGGCGTAATCCAGCTGCAGCTGCGCGCGGTCCACCGCCGCCTGCGCTTCCATCAGCGCGGCATCGGCCTGCTGGAACGAGGCCTGCGCCGATTCGTATTCCTGCACGCTGACCGCCTTGCGCTGCACCAGGGTGGACAGGCGCGCACGCAGGCCCGCGGTCTGCGCACGCGCGGCGCGCGCAGACGCCAGCGCGGCACGCGCCTGCTGCAGGCGCGCCTGCAGGTCGCGCGGGTCGATCTGGAACAGCGGCGTGCCGGCGGTGACGTCGGTGCCTTCCACGTACAGTTGGCGCTCGACGATGCCGTCGGCGCGTGCGCGCACCTGCGCCGAGCGCACCGGCTCCACGCGCCCCGGCAATTCCACCAGGTTCGGCACCGCGGCGGTGCGCACTTCCTCGACGGTCACCACGGTCGGCGGCATCTGGCCCGCCGCCGGTCCGGCGTCGCCGCCACACCCGGCCAGCGACGCCAGCACGCCGCAACCGCACAGCCAACCCGCCCAATGCCTGGTACGCATCCGTGTTGTCTCCGGCTGCCCTCGCCGCCTACCACCCGCGGCTGCCGTGCCCGGCCCATCGCCCCCGTCACGACGTTTCCGGCAGGCCGTGCCGGAAACGCCCGGGTCCTCAGAAATCGACCGGGTCGCGCACCAGCGGACAGGTCATGCAATGGCCACCGCCGCGCCCGCGCCCGAGTTCCGCGCCGACGATGGTGATGACCTCGATGCCTTCCTTGCGCAGCGCGGTATTGGTGGAGGTGTTGCGGTCATAGGCCACCACCACGCCCGGCGACAGTGCCACCAGGTTGTTGCCGCTGTTCCACTGCGAGCGTTCGGCGCCGTAGTACTCGTCCGATTCGACCAGGCGCAGCTTCTTCAGCCCCAGCGCCTCGGCGACCACGTCGGTGAAATGCTTGTCCTCGAACACCACCTCGAAGCCGGGCGCCTTGTCGCTGGGATACAGCGAGATCGGCTTGATCTGGTCGACGATGCCGCTGTAGATCGTGGCCACGTCGCGGTCGGCGAAGGTGAACACCGTATCCAGGTGCATCGCCGAGCGCAGCCGCGGCATCGAGGCGGCGATCACCCGCTTCGCGCCGCCCTGCTTGAACAGCGACTGCGCCAGCTGGGTGATCGCGGTGCGCGAGGTGCGCTCGCTCATGCCCACCAGTACCACGCCGTTGCCGGCCGGCATCACGTCGCCGCCTTCCAGGGTGGCGTTGCCGTGGTCCTGGGTGGGGTCGCCGTACCAGATGGGGAAACCGGCGTTGGCGAAATCCGGATGGAATTTGTAGATGCAGGTGGTGAGGATGGTCTCCTCGTGCCGCGCCGGCCAGTACAGCGGGTTGAGGGTCACGCCCTCGTAGATCCAGCAGGTGGTGTCGCGGGTGTAGAGCGTGTTCGGCAGCGGCGGCAGCAGGTAGCCGACGATGTCCGGATGTTCGCGCGCCACCGACAGGATGCTGCTGGAGAAATCATCCGGCAGCTCGCGCGCGCTCAGGCCGCCGATGAGGATCTCGGCCAGGTCGCGCGGTGCCAGGCTCTCCAGGTAGGCGCGCACTTCGCCCATGAATTCCAGGCCGACTTCGTTGGCATTGACCTGGTGGTCGAGCACCCAGGCGCGCGCTTCCGGCAGCGCCATCGTCTCGGCCAGCAGGTTGTGCATTTCGAGCACTTCCACGCCGCGGTCGCGCATCTTGGCCATGAAATCGAAGTGGTCGCGCTTGGCGTTGTCGACCCACATGATGTCGTCGAACAGCAGTTCGTCCTTGTTGCGCGGGGTCAGCCGCGTATGCGCCAGCCCCGGTGCGCAGACCAGCACCTTGCGCAACTGGCCAACTTCGGAATGGACGCCGTACTTGTGTGCGTTGGACATGAGGAGCGATCTCCTGACGAATCCGGCGGCGACGCCGCCTGAAGAGCGGAACGCGAAAGAACCGGGGGTGCGACGACAACAACACCCTGCGCTGGGTCGCGGCGAAGACGGCATGGAGCCAGGCGCGACGGAGTGAACCGAGAGTAAATGTGGGCAATGTCTCCATGTCGTGAAGAGTTGTTGACGTGATTGCCACGCGACTTTCACCCGACGCAGGCCATCTGCGGATTCACGTCGGCTTGACGCACGAAGGCGTTAGTGCGGATTTGCCGGCGGGTGAAGGGGGCATGGCAGCCGGGGGCGAATCGTGTCATCCACCCTCTTGCGTTGGGAGAATTTCGATGAGTACCAGGCATCTTGCGGGCGCGGCAGGCTTGGTCGCGCTGGCGCTGGTCGCCGGCTGTGCGACCCACACCACCCCCACCACGTTCAACCGCTCCGAAGTCGGCCGCGCGCAAAGCGTGGAATGGGGCGTGGTGCAGGCGGTACGCGAAGTGACGATCCAGAACGACTCGCGCGGCGTCGGCACCGCCACCGGCGCGGTGCTCGGCGGCATCGCCGGCAGCACCATCGGCGGCAGCAGCCGTGCCAACGCGGCCGGCGCGGTCGCCGGCGCGGTGGCCGGTGGCGCGGCCGGCAATGCGATGTCGCGCTCGGCGCGTGCCGGGGTGGAAGTGACCGTGCGCCTGGATCAGTCCGGCCGCACCATCGCCGTCACCCAGGATGGCCAGGCCAACGACTTCCGGGTCGGTGATCGGGTGCAGGTCGCCAGTGATGGCGTGACCACGCGCGTTACCCGCTGAAGCTCGCGGACGCCGCCGCGGCCCGATGGCCGCGGCATTTCAACCCGTGGAAGGGAGAAGGGATATGCGTCAGCTTGTCTGCCTGTCCGTGCTTGCCGGCCTGCTCGCGGGCTGCGCGCACACCGCCACGATGACGCCCGACCAGCGTCTGGCGTTGTACCAGCAGCATGCCGGTGCGCCGGTGCCGTCGCTGCAGCTCAACCGCGTGGTGCGCCGCAGCGACTGGACACCGCTCGGCGACCAGGCGCTGGCGCTGTGGAGCAGCCAGAGCCGCGGCCACCTGCTGGAATTCCGCAGCCGCTGCTCGGGGCTTTCCACCGCGCAGAGCATCAGCATCACCAACCAGTTCGGCACGGTATCGGCGCGGTTCGACAGCGTGATCCTGCGCACGCCCGGCACGCTGAGCTCGGTGGCGCCCGGCTGCCGCATCAGCCGCATCCGGCCGCTGGATGGCCAGGCGCTGCGCGAAGCCAAGCGCGAGATCCGCGAGGCGCAGTTCACCGACCGGCCGCCGGGCGTGCAACCGGAGCCGGAGGAAGGCGGCGCCGATTCGGGCGGCACACCTTGAGCCCTCTCGCGTCAGGCGGCAGCGTGCATAGCGGCGACCGCCGTGGATGGTGGTCGCGGCCGGGGGCGCGATGACCGCCGGCACCTGGCTCAACCGCATCCTCTCGCGCAGCCTGTTCGATGCGCGGTGGATCATGGCGCCGTTCTACTTCGGCCTGGCGCTGGCGCTGCTGGCGCT
>DJAN01000267.1:565-741 GCA_002429615.1 Lysobacteraceae bacterium UBA6001 | reverse complement strand
GCTGGCGCTGCTGGCGCTGCTGTTCGTATTCCTGCGCGAGCTGTTCTGGAACCTGGCGCACCTGCTCGACCTCACCCCCACCAGCGCGATCCTGCTCGCGCTGGCGCTGATCGACCTGTCGCTGGTCGCCAACCTGCTGCTGATCGTCACCCTCGCCGGCTACGAGAACTTCGTCG
>DJAN01000267.1:0-390 GCA_002429615.1 Lysobacteraceae bacterium UBA6001 | reverse complement strand
CCGGCTACGAGAACTTCGTCGCGCGCATCGACTCGGGCGAGGAGAAGCGGCCCTCGTGGATGGGCACGGTGGATTTCGGCGCGATGAAGATGAAGCTGATGGGCTCGATCACCGCGATCTCGGCGATCGCCCTGCTGCGGATTTTCATGAAGCTGGAGGAAGGCGCGCCGATGAACCGCTACACGCTGATCTGGATGACGATCATCCACGGCACGTTGATGCTGTCGGCACTGGTGCTGGCGATCTCCGACCGCATCTCGCCGCGCACGCCGTCGGCACCGGCCGCGCCGCCGCCCACAGGCCGCTGAATCCCTTCCCGTCCCGCCCACGGAGTTCCCGCCCATGCATGCCGCCGCGTCACGCCGCTCTTCCCTTCCCCGCCTGCTGGGC
>DJAN01000272.1 GCA_002429615.1 Lysobacteraceae bacterium UBA6001 | reverse complement strand
CATCTGACAGATCGCGACGCCGCTCGTCGGGGCTGAAGCCCCTCCCACAAAGGGGTGCTTCTGACATGGCGAGGTTGCGGCTGGAGCCGCTCCTACAGAAGATCAGCCTTCTGCCATCCCATTGTGGGAGCGGCTTCAGCCGCGACTGCCATCTGGCAGATCGCGACGCCGCTCGTCGGGGCTGAAGCCCCTCCCACAAAGGCGCGCTTCTGACATGGCGAGGTCGGGGCTGAAGCCCCTCCTACAGAAGAGCAGCCTTCTGCCATCGCATTGTAGGAGCGGCTTCAGCCGCGACTGCCATCTGGCAGATCGCGACGCCGCTCGTCGGGGCTGAAGCCCCTCCCACAAAGGGGGCCTCTGACATGCCGAGGTCGCGGCTGAAGCCGCTCCTACAGGAGCGTGCCGCTCAGGATCGCCGCGGCGATGCTGAAATAGATCACCAGGCCGGTCACATCCACCAGCGTCGCCACGAACGGCGCCGAGGCGCTCGCCGGGTCGAACCCGAGCCGCTGCAGCACGAACGGCAGCATCGAGCCCGACAACGAGCCGAATGTCACGATCCCCACCAGCGCCGCGCCGATCGTCACCGCCACCATCTTCCAATGCGCGCCGTAGTCGTAGAAGCCCGCGTTTTGCCACACCGCGATGCGGATGATCGCCAGCAGACCCAGGATCGCGCCCAGCACCATGCCGGTCGGCAGCTCGCGCAGCGCCACCTTCCACCAGTCGCGCAGGCGCAGTTCACGCAATGCCAGCGACCGGATCAGCAGCGAGGTGGCCTGCGAGCCGGAATTGCCGCCCGAGCTCATGATCAGCGGAATGAACAAGGTCAGCACCACCGCCTTGGACAGCTCGTCCTCGAAGTGCTGCATCGCGCTGGCGGTGAGCATTTCGCCCAGGAACAGCACGCTCAGCCAACCCGCCCGCTTGCGGATCATCTCGCCGAAGCCGATATGCATGTACGGCTTGTCCAGCGCCTCGACGCCGCCGAACTTCTGCACGTCCTCGGTGGATTCGGCGATCAGCGTATCGAGGATGTCGTCCACGGTGACGATGCCCAGCACATGCCCACCCGCATCCACCACCGGGATCGCCAGCAGGTCGTGGCGGCGGATCAGCCGCGCCACTTCTTCCTGGTCCAGCATCGGGTCCACGGCGATCGGCGGGTTGACCTGGGCCACGTCCATGATCGGCGTCTCCGGCAGGCCGGTGATCAGGCGACGCATGGTCACCACCTGCTCCAGCTGGCGCGTCTGCGGGTCGAGCAGGTAGATCGCATACACGGTCTCGCGGCTGCGCTCGACCTCGCGCACGTATTGCAGGGTCTGCGCCACGGTCCAGTCGGCCGGCACCGCGACCAGTTCGGTGGTCATCAGCGCGCCCGCCGTGTTGGGCGGATAGCGCATCAGCTTCTGGATCGACAGCCGCGCGTCGGTGCCCAGCCGCCACAGCAGCGCTTCGCGCTCGGCGGTGTCCAGCTCGTGGAAGATGTCGGTGGCGCGGTCGTCGGCCATCTGCCCGAGCAGTGCGGCAGCCAGGTCCGGCGGCAGGCCGGCAACCAGCGCGCTGGCGTGGCGCAGCTCGGGCTGTTCCAGGATCTTCACCGCACGCGGCTGCGGCAGTGCCGCCAGCACCGCGGTGGCGTCTTCGCGGTCCTGGGCATTGAGGTACTCCACCGCATCGGCGGTGTTGAGCTCGGCCAGTGGCGCGATCAGTTCATCGGCGCCCGCAACGGGGCGCAGGAGGTCTTCGTTGTGCATGGTTCGCCTGCAATGCGGCCATCGTCGACGATGGCGCGGCGAACCCCCGATGCGATCAGGCGGCTGCCGGCGCTGGCGTCGACCAGGGTCTAGGGTGACTGTCGCTGGACATGGGTTCGGGGACTCCAGAAGGGTGCGCCGGCGGGATGGGCGGCCGGCGGCGCGCGAAGTCTGCGCCGATGCCGGGAGGGGGTCAACCGCTGCATGCGCGGGGGCCCCAGGACCATTCATCGGCGCGATGTGCGCACAACTTTGCATGCCGCGCCCGTCCGCCGGGCAGGCGCGCCGCCATAATGAAGCCCCCCCTGGAGATGTCCGATGCATAGTGGTGGCCTGGAGCTGGCGCTGGTCCTGATGCTGGCGGCGATCATCGTCGTGCCGGTATTCAAGAAGTTCGGGCTGGGCGCGGTGCTGGCCTACCTGGTCGCGGGCGTGCTGCTCGGCCCGGATGGCTTCGGCTTCGTGCAGGACGCCGACCGCATCCTGTCCGCCGCCGAGATCGGCGTGGTGATGCTGCTGTTCGTGATCGGGCTGGAGCTCTCACCGGCGCGCCTCAAGCTGATGCGGCATTCGGTATTCGGCGCCGGCACCGCGCAGGTGCTGCTGACCGCGGTGGCACTGGGCGCGCTGCTGATGGCCGACCACTTCGGCTGGCGCAGCGCGCTGATCATCGGCATCGCCCTGGCCCTGTCCTCCACCGCGGTGGGCCTGCAGCTGCTGGCCGAGCGCAAGGCGCTCAACAGCGACTACGGCCGCCTGGCCTTCGCCATCCTGCTGTTCCAGGACCTGATCGCGATCCCGCTGCTGGCCGCGATCCCGCTGCTCGGCGGCGTGCGCAACGACGGGCTGGAATGGCGCGACGTGGCGGTGGCGCTGGGTGCGCTGGCGGTGGTGATCCTGTTCGGCCGCTTCGCGTTGCGCCATCTGTTCCGGGTGGTGGCGCGCACCAAGCTGCCCGAGGTGTTCACCGCCACCGCGCTGTTGGTGGTGCTGGGCACTGCTTGGTTCATGCAGGAGGCGGGACTGAGCCCGAGCCTGGGGGCGTTCCTGGCCGGCGTGCTGCTGGCCGATTCGGAATACCGCCACGAGCTGGAATCGCAGATCGAGCCGTTCGAGGGCCTGCTGCTGGGGCTGTTCTTCATCGCCGTGGGCATGGGCATCGACCTGGACCGCATCGCCGCCGAGCCGTTGCTGGTGGCCTCCGGCGTTGGCGCGCTGCTGGTGGTGAAGTTCGCGCTGCTGTTCCTGGTCGGCCGGGTAGCGCGGCTGCCGGTGCGCAGCTGCCTGATGCTCGGCACGGTGCTGTGGCTGGGCGGCGAATTCGCCTTCGTGGTGTTCAACGAAGCGCATCGCGTCGGCCTGCTCAACGCCGCCAACCATGACCGCCTGGTCGCCATCGTGGGCCTGTCGATGGCGCTGACGCCCTTGCTGCTGCTGGGCATGCAGCGCCTGCTGGGGCAGCCCACGCGCGCCGAGCGCGAGGACAAGGAGTTCGACAGGATCGACCCGCAGTCGCCGCAGGTGCTGGTGGCCGGCATGGGGCGCTTCGGCCAGATCGTCGCGCGCCTGCTTACCGCGCAACGCATTCCCTACGTGGCGCTGGAACACAATCCGGAAACCGTGGAAGACCTGCGCCGCTTCGGCAGCCAGCTCTACTACGGCGACCCCACCCGCCCGGAACTGCTGCGGGCCGCCGGGGCGGACCGCATCAAGGTGTTCGTGATCGCGATGGACGAGCCGGACACCAACATCAAGGCGGTGCGGCTGATCCGCCGGCTGTATCCGCAGGCCAAAGTGCTGGCGCGCGCGCGCAACCGCCAGCACGCCTGGAAGCTGATGGACCTGGGCGCCGAGCCCTTCCGCGAGGTGCTGGGATCGAGCCTGGAGCTGAGCGAGCGCATGCTGGTCGAGCTGGGCAGCGACAGCGCCGCGGCCGGGCACGCGGTCGATCGCTTCCGCCAGCACGACGAGGATCTGCTACGCCGCCAGTACCTGGTCTACGACGACGAGGCCGCGGTCATCCAGACCTCGCGCGAAGCGCGCGCCGACCTGATGCGGCTGTTCGAGGCCGACATCGAGACAGAGGCCCCGCCGGCCGATGCGCAGGCGCCGGGCACGCCCGGCGAGGACCGCCCGGCACATTGAAAGCGCACCGCCGCATGCCCGATGATCGGCGTTCACGTCATCAGGGGCGACGTATGAAGGCGGTCAGGAGGCTGGCCTGGGCACTGTGCCTGCCAGCGCTGTTCGGATGCACGGCGCGTTCGCCGCTGCAGGGGCAATGGGTGGTCGACCTGCAGGGCACCGTGGAGCAGGCGCGCCGCGATGGCATTGCCGCGCAGGCGGTGCCGCAGATCCGCGCGGTCTACGCCGGGGGGCGCATCGAGATCACCGCCGACGCGCTGGTGATGCGCGTGGAGGGCATGCCCGATGCCATCTCGCGCAACTACCGCATGCTCGACGAACAGGGCGACTGCTATCGCATGGAAATCAACGGGGCGCCGGGCACGCACCGCTACTGCCTGCGCGGGGAGCGCCTGCTGGTGCATGACCCGTCCACGCCGTTGACGGTGGTGTTCCAGCGCGCGCCCTGAGCGGGCTCAGCCCCGCGGCTTGCGCTGGGGGCTCGTGCGTTTGGTGGCCTTCGTGGCCTTTGTGCTCTTCGTGACTTTCGTGGCCTTCGTGGCCTTCGCCGGTCGTGCCGCCTTGGCCGGTTTGCGCGGCGTGGCGGTGGCCCGCTTCGCGACCGGCCGTTCCTCCGCCGCGCGCCGTGG
>DJAN01000124.1:1667-20932 GCA_002429615.1 Lysobacteraceae bacterium UBA6001 | reverse complement strand
CGCGCCTGCGCCTCGGCATCGTTGAGCAGGTCCTCGGCCATCTGGATGTACGGCTTGGCATGCCGCCACTGCTGCTGGTTGAACTCGTTGCCGGCATGCACCAGCTCGACCTCGCCGCAGGCGGCGGCCTGCTGCGCGCAGCTGAAGCCCGCAGCCTGGCGCACCGCGCGCAGGCGCTGCCACAGGTCATCGCGCAGGTAACGCGCGTGGTTCACCAGCGGGGTCTCCAGCGGCAGCGTGGTGGCGCCCTGCTCCATCAGCACCACCAGCTTCTCCGACTCGGCCAGCGCTTCCTGCGGGAAGGCGCTGCGGTCGTTGCGGGTGTACTCGTGGAACGACACGTCCAGCCAGCACTGGGCCTTGGACAGGCCGTAGTCGCGCACCGGGCGGCCGGCGTCGTTCAAGGCCTGGATGCGGTCCTGCATGGCCTGGTAGGCCTGCAGGTCGGCGTCGATGGCCTCGTCGGTGATGCGCTGCGCCTGCGGCGCCAGCGTGGTCTGTGCCTGCGCGGCGGGCCACGCCGCCATCAGCGCGGCGAACACGGACAGGGCCAAACGGTTGCGATGCTTGCTCATCTGTTTTCCTCAGCGCGTCGGGTCGCGGTAGCGGACCGGATCCGGGCGGAACAGGTCTTCGTCGAATTTGAAGCGCAGCCGCAGGAAGAAGCCCTGCTGCGTGTACTCGTAACCGGACAGGTCGCGGTCACCGGCGAAGCCGGACCAGTTGTAGCCGGCCGACAGCCACAGGTTCTGCCGCAGCAGGCGGCCGACCTCCAGGCCGTAGCCGTACTGGTTGCTGCCGTCCTGGCCGCGGAAGGTGGCGCCGAGCACGCCGATGTCCCACTGCTCGGTGATGTCGTAGACCACCCGGCCGGAGAACAGCAAGGCATGGAAGCGGCTGTCCACGCGTCCGCCATCGGCATACGCGAAGCGGTCCTGCTGCCACTTGCCGGCGATGCGCCCGGTCAGCCACCACGGCCGCGACGGATGCCAGTCGGCATGGGTGGACACGATGTGCGCGCGGGTGCTGATGTCCTGGCTGGTGCCGTCCACCGCTTCGCCGTCCAGCAGGGTCAGCCCGCTCTCGTCGCGTTCGAGCTTGTACTCGTAACGCGCCAGCGCGTTGATCCGGTTGGTGTCGGTATCGCGATAGGCCACGCCGAGCTGGAAGCGGTTCTGCAGCACGTCGCCACGCGCGGCATAGTCGGTGGACAGCAGGTAGTTGCGGCCCAGCAGGGTCCAGTCGCGGCTCAGCTTGCGCGCCAGCATCAGCTGCACCAGCGTGGTGTCGAACGCCTCGTCGGTGTCGGTGCCGGCGACATCGCCGCTGATGCGGTGTTCCACCCGCGCCGCGCCGCGCCACAACGGGTTGGCGCTGTAGTCCAGCGCCAGCGCCACGCCGGTGGCGTCGCCGGTATTGCCGTCATAGACCTTCACATGCTCGACCGAGCTGCTCAGGCGCAGGCCCTCGGCGACATCCCAGGTATTGCGGATGCCCGAGGCGGCCTGCACGTCGCGGCCACTGATCGCATCGCGCAGCCGGTATTCGGAGAACGCCTGGGTATCGCGCGCATAGCTGCTGTCCACGCCGAACACCAGCGCATCGGCCTCGCGGTCGGTGGTGGTGATGCCGTAGGCGCTGGTCAGGCCGGTCTGCTTCTCGTAGCGGCCGTACAGGCGGCTGCGCTCGAACACCTGGTAGTCGACACCGGCGGCGACGCGGTGGCGGTCCTCGCCGGCCACGCTCTGCTCGTATTCGCCGCCCACGGTCAGCTTGTCGCCGATCTTGTAGCCGGCGCCGAAGCGGGCGCTGTCCGATTCCAGCTTGGTGCCGATCGGCAGGTCGCTGGCGGTGCCGGTCACCGCGCTGCTGCTGCCGATCACCGGCAGGCCGGTCAGCGGATCCAGCGGCTGCTGGCCGTAGCCCAGCGCGCCGCCGCCAGCACCGGTGGCGAAGCCGCCGGTCAGGCCGCCGGCATCGCCGTAGCCCAGCGAGCTGCTCCACGGCGAGTACGCACCCACGGTCTCGCGGATCGAGCGCCAGCCCATGTCCAGGGTGAGCTTCTCGGTCGCCTGCACGCGCAGGCCGGCGCCGCCGGCATCGCGCTTGCCGCCGTCCGGGTTGCGGTCCTCGCTGCGCAGGCCTTCCACGTACAGCTGCAGGCGCTCGTTGAGGCGATAAGCGACATCGAGGTTGTACTCCCCGCGCCCGCCATACAGCGGTGAGGCCGGGTTGTTGAAACCCGGGTCGGTCTGCGCGGCGAACAGGTTGACGTCCAGGCGCTCGCCGTCGTGGCCGAACTCCAGGCGCCAGGCGTCACCCTCGACCTCGCCACTCATGTCCTGCAGGCCCGGGGTGGCGACCTGGTTGATCGAGTTGGTGTTGATCTCGCTCTGCGTGCGCGCGAACTCCACCGCCAGCGCGGTGTGCTCGCCGAAGCGATAGCCGGCGTTGGCGCTGCCCATGCGGAAGGCGGCGAACGGGTTGCGGTCGTCCACCACCGAGGCGCCCACCTCCAGCGCATCGGTGACTTTCAGCTGGCCGTCGGCGCCGTACACCCAGAACGTCTCGGTGCCCTGGTCCAGTTCATAGGTGATGCGCAGCGAGACCGGGTTGAGGTTGCTGTCGAAGCTGGGCAGGAACTGGTTGAGCAGGATGCGCCCGGAGAACGGTTCGAAGCTGTAGTCCACCAGTCGCGCCAGCGGCTGCACCGAGACGATGCGCGAGGGCTGGTTGCGGTCGCGCACGATCACCTCGACGCGCTCGCTGCCCTCCAGCACCGCGTTGTTGCGCAGCGCGTAGGGGCCGCTGCCCTGGCTGTTGAACTCCTCGATCACCTGCCGCAGCGAATCCTGGATGGCGAACACGTTCGAGCGCAGGCGTGCGTTCTCGTAGTGCCAGCCCGCGCCGGTGGCGGTGCGGTTGTAGGTGCCCAGGCTGCGCTGCGGGATCGGCCCGTGCGCGCCGACGCCGCTGGTGGTGGCCAGGGTGTCGCCGGTCTGGAAGTCACCGTACAGCAGGTAGCTGCGCTGGTTGTCCACGCGCACGTACAGGCGCTCGGCCGACCGCGCATCGAAGCCGCGCAGCGAGGAATCACCGTAGACCGGGTAGTACTCGTCGGGCTGGATGTCGCGCAGCAGGCGGCCGCGCACGTCCTTGTCCGAATCGTAGGCGGCGGTCAGCAGGTACTCGCCCTTGATCCGGCCCTTGACGAAGAACGCGGTGCGCGCGGCGGCGTTCGCCTTGCCGTGGTTGAACTGCTTCTCCCAGCGGCGGATGTCGCGCTCGAACACGTCGTCGTGGTCGACCGGCGCGATCAGCCCGCTGTTGTCGCGGCGATGGAAGTTGATCACGCCCTCGATCAGGCCGGTGGCGATCATCTCGCGCATCTCCGGCACGAAACCGATGCTGCCTTCGGCGACCAGGCCCTCGGCACTGACGCGCAGGGTCACGTTCTGCGGCTGGTCGGGCGCGAGCAGCGCGAACTGCGCCACGCCGTTCTCCAGCGCAACCTGCACGCCCGGCATCACCTTGTCGGCATCGGCCGCGCCCGGCCCGAGTTCGTCGGTGCGCGAACCCGGCAGACGGATGCGGCCGCCGCTGTTCTCCACGGTCACGAAGCGCTGGCCGGAGACCGGCTGGCCGTTGGCGTCGAGCAGACGCACGCTGACCTGCACCGGGGTCTGGCCGTCGGCCGGGACACCGTCACGGTCCACCTCGACCTCGATCCGGTCCAGTCCCTGCGCCGGCTGCGCGCCCTCGCCCGCCGTCGGCAGGCGACGCGCGATCGCATCGGTGCTGGCCGGCGAACGCGGATACAGCGTCGAGCCCTCGCCCAGCACCGGGGTGAAACGCCCGCTGCCCACGCTCTGCGCCATCGCCGGCAGGGTCGCCAGCGCGCACGCCAGCAGGGTCATGCGCGGCATCCGCCGCATCATCGGCTTGCGGCTCATGGCTGCACCTCCGTGTGGCCGTCCGCATCCGTAGCCGTGCTACCGCGTGGACTGACGATCTGCGGCGACTGCTTCGCGCTGTCGGTCGCTTCCTTCGGTGCCCGCACCGGCTTGCTGCTGAAACGCAGCGGTGCCTGGCCAGCCTCACTTTCCGGTGCACGCACCTCGCCCTGGGTGCGGCGTGCCTTGACCTGCTCCAGCACCGGGTTGGCGCAGCTGCCCTCGATGAAGTCGGCGCGATGCAGCTCGCCGTTCTTGAGGTCGATGAACAGGCTGTCGGCGTCGCCCAGGTTGCGGTTGCTGCTGGTGGTCAGGCGCGCCCCGTTCGGCAGCGTGCTGGCATCCACTTTCAGCGTGTGGCTCTGCGGCGGCAGGCCGCAGTAGCTGTACTTGCCTTCCGAATCGCTCACCAGCCAGGTGCCGTCCTCGAAGTACAGGCGCACGCCGGGGATGCCGATCTCTTCGGGGTCCTGCAGGTGGTTGTTGTTGCAGTCCACGAAGATCTTGCCGAGCACGCAGCCCTCGTCGCTGAAGACGCCGCCGGTGACGCGCACGCGGTACTGCGCCTGGTTGGAGGCCAGCGAGCCGGGACGCGGCGCCAGCGACACCGGGTCGATACAGCCGCCGCTGATCGCGCAGCCATGGGCCTGGGCGCGGTTGATGCCGTCGCCCTGCTGGGCGCCGACGCCGACGCGCACGCGGTAGGTCAGCGCGATCTGCTGGCCCACCTGCAGCGGGCCGGTGGTGAAGCCCAGCTGCGGGCCGGGCTTGCCGAGCGGTTCGGACACCGCCGCGCCGTTGGCCCGCGCGGTGCCGTCGATGTAGGTGAAACCGCGCGGCAGGCGATCGACCACGTTCACCGTCTGCAGCGGGCTGCCGGCGGTCTGGCGGATGGTGATCGTGTACTGCACGGTGTCGCCGATCTCGGCGGTCTGGCGGTCGCCGGTCTTGGTGATCGACAGCCCGGTCGCCACCGCGGTATCCAGCGGCACGTGGTTGTGGGTGATGTTGGCCACCGCCGAACCGGCGTAGACCTGCAGGTAGTACGCGGTGGCGGTGCCGACCGCGCCGGTCGGTGCCTGCGTGTTCGGCTGCACGTCGTAACGCCCACCCGCCTCGCCCGCCGGCGACAGCGCCTGGGTTTCGGCCGGGATCAGCGTGGAGACGAACGTGAAGCCGCTGGGCGGGGTCACCGTGAGCTGGAACTCGCAGCGCGCCGGCGCGGCCGCGCCGAGCAGGAACTGGTAAGCACCATCGCTGCCCACGGTCATCGAGACCGCGTTGCCATCGACGCGGTAACCGCCGCTGGCCGCGTTGAGCACGCTGCGCGTGGCATCGAAGCCGGCGCAGGTGCCGACCGGCGCCAGCGTGACCACCGAGTTCGCCACCGGGTCACGGGTGACGGCATCGTAGACCACGCCCGACGGATCCACCGGCAGGCTCTGCTGCGGCAGGTTCTCGCCGGCCTTGAGCACGATCTCCAGCGCGCTGGTACCGCCGTCCTCGAAGCGGCAGGAACTGGTGGTGCCGTTGGCGAGCGCGTTGTCGGCCTGGCAGGCGGTCACCGCGCCGGAGGCGGTCTCGCCGCTGACCGGCCAGCCCCACACCACGCCCGAGCCGGGGTGGCGGAAGCGCAGCACCCACTTGCGGCCCGGCACCACGTCACCGATGCGGTAACTGCCGTCCACGCCGCTGATCGCGCTGCGTGCGACCTGGCCGCTGGTCGCATCGACCAGCTCCACGGTCCAGCCCTGCAGGCGCTGGTCGCCGGCGTCGAGCACACGGCTCTGCTCGCCACTCTCGAACCACACCGTGCCGGACACCGACGCGGCCAGCTGCACCTGGGTCGGCAGGCGGCAGGCGTTGTGGCTGATGGCGGTATCGCACACCGGCAGGCTGCTGACGTCGCCTTCGAACGCGGCACGCTCGGCCGGGGTCGGGGCGCGGTTGTCGTTCTCGCCGCCGCCTTCGACCAGCACGGCGTTGTGGATCGCCGCGCCGGTCACCGCCGCCGCGGTCACCGCCACCGGCACGCGCAGCGTGTCGGCCGAGGTCGCGCCATTGGCGATCACGGTGCTGCTGCGGCAGCTGAAGCGGGTGTCACCGATCGCGCCGGTACAGGTCCAGCCATTGCCGCTCGGCAGCGCGGACAGCGACACGCCCTCCGGCAGGTGCTCGCGCACCACGTACTCGCCGCGGGTCGGCTGCTGGCCGGCATTACGCACGCTGATCGTGTACAGCGCATCGTTGTTGACGGTGAAGCGCTCCGGCGTGGCGGTCTTGCTGACCACCATGTCCGGCGAATCGCCGATCTCGCCGAAGTCGTTGTCGATCGACGCGCGGCCCACGCCAAGCACGATCGCGCTCACCGCCGACGGCAGCGTATCGCGGCCGGTGGCGGTGCCGGTGGCCGTGCCATCGATGGTGCCGGCGTTGGTGGTGCCGTTGAGCGTGCTCGGCGGCTGGTCCGGCTCGGTCACCGCATAGGTGCCCGGGCGCAGGCCGTCGAACAGGTAGCGGCCCTCGGCGTTGGTGGTCGCGGTGGCGTCCACCGCGTGGCCGAGGTCGTCGGTGCCGTGCAGCACGATGCGCACGCCGGCGATGCCGCTCTCATTGTTGTCGATGCGGCCGTTGTCATTGTTGTCGGCATACACGCGGCCGCCGATGCGGGCGCCCGGCAGCTCGCCGAAGTTGTTGTCGATGGCATCGTGGTTGACGCCCAGCACGATCGCCGAGATCGCCGACGGCGTGATCGCCACCGGCGTCACCGTGCCACCGGCATTGCCGGCGACGGTGCGGCCGTTCTGGGTGCCGGCCGGCTGCTGCGGCTCGCTGATCGTATAGGTGCCCGGCGGCAGTTCGCCGAAGCTGTAGCGGCCATCGGCATCGGTCACGGTGTCGCGTTCCACGACCTGGCCCTGCACGTTGGTGCCGCGCAGCTGCACGCTGACATTGGCGATGCCGGTTTCGTTCGCGCCGACCAGGCCGTCGTCGTTGGCGTCGATCCACACCCGCCCGCTGATGCCGCTGTTGAGCGGAATCTCGCCGAACAGGTTGTCGATCGAGGCCGCGCCCGGCTGGGTCAGCGCCAGGCCGTCGATGCGGCTGGGCACGGTGGCCACCGGCGTGGCGGTGCCACTGGCGACGCCGCCGATGCTGCCTGGCGTGGTGATGCCGTTGCTGGTGCCGGCCGGCTGCTGCGGCTCGACCAGCGCGTAGGTGCCCGGACGCACGCCTTCGAAGGTGAAGTGCCCCTGCGCATCACTGCGCACGTCGAGGCTGACGCTGGCGCCGGTGTCATCGGTGCCGTGCAGCTCGATGCGCACGTCCTCGATGCCCGGCTCGCCGGTGGGGGCCTGCACGCCGTTGTTGTCGACGTCGTAGAACACGCGGCCGGCCACCGACATCGGCAGGATTTCGGCGAAGTCGTTGGCCAGCGAGGCCTTGCCCGCCGGCAGCACGATCGCCGACACCGCGCTCGGCACGCTGGCCACCGCGCTGGCGGTGCCGACGCTGGCGCCATCGATGGTGCCGGCGCGGGTGATGCCGTTGAGCGTGGTGACGCCGCCGACCACCGGCTGCGCGGCCTGCTCGGTCACGCTGTAGGTGCCGGCCAGCAGGTCGTTGAAGTGATAGCTGCCATCGCTGCCGCTGACCACCGCGGCCACGCTCACACCGAGCGCGTCCACGGTGCCGGCGGGCAGCTGCACGCTGACGCCGGCGATGCCGGCCTCGCCCGCATCACGCTGGCCGTTGTTGTTGGCGTCCAGGTAGACGGTGCCGGACAGGCGCGCGGCGAGTTCGCCGAAGTCGTTGCCGGACACACCCGCCAGCGGCACGTTGCTCAGGCTGATGCTGTTGCTGGTGTGCTCGCGGCCATCCGCCAGCCCGGTCGGCTGGGTCTGCTCGATGCGGTAGTTCTGGCCGGAGACCGCGCCACCGTAGCTGTAGTCGCCATCGGCATCGGTGGTGACCTGCGCGCTGGTGTCGTCGGCGGTGTCGAACACGCCATCCGGGCCGGCGCCGACAATGCGCAGCGACACGTTCGGAATGCCGGCATCGCCCGCATTGCGGTCGCCGTCGTCGTTGCGGTCCAGGTAGACGCTGCCGCTGAGGATGACATTGGCCAGTTCGCCGAAGTCATAGCCGCTGGCGTCCTGGCCGGCGCTGATGGCGATGGCCGACACCACGTTGGACACGCTGGCGTCGCCCGCGCTGCTGGCGTTGCCGGCGCGGTGCTTGCCGTCGATGTAGCCGCCCGGCTGGGTCTCGGTGATCGTGTAGAACGTGCCGGCCTGCGGCGGCAGCAGTTCGGCGAAGCGGTACAGCCCGGCTTCGTCGCTGAGCGCGGTCAGGCTGACCGCCTGGCCGAGGTGATCGGTGCCGGTCAGGGTCAGCGTGGTGCCGGCGATGGCGTGCTCGCCGCTGTCGAACTGGCCGTTGTTGTTGTTCGCCGCGGTGGACGAGAAGTCCTCGAACACGCGACCGCCGAGCGAGCCCAGCTTCTCGCCGAAGTCCTGGCCCTGCGCGCCGTTGGCCGCCAGCGCGGTGATCGTGATCACGTTGCTGGCGTTCTCGGTGGCATTGCCATAGCCATCGGGCTGGGTTTCGGTAACGCGGTAGCGCTGGCCGACCACCAGGTTCTCGAACAGGTAGGCGCCGTTGTTGTCGGTCTGCACCGCCACCGCGGCCGGGTCGTCGCCACTGCCGAACACACCGTCGGCACCGGCACCGGTCAGGGTGACCGTCACCGCGTCCAGGCCGCCGTTCGGGCGCGCGTAACGGCCGCCGGCATCGGCGGCATCGAAGTCGCCATTGCCGTTGCGGTCGACGTAGACATGGCCGGCGATGCTGGCGATGGCGTCTTCGCCGAAGTCGAAGTCCACGCCGTCGAGGCCCGCGCCCAGGTCGATGTGGCTGATGCGGTCCGTGGTAGCCGCATCACCGGAGACCGCCGTGCCCGCCACGCAGGCGCTGCAGGCGGCGCCGCCGATCTGGCCGGCGCTCACCGCGCTCGGACGATTGCGGTAGTTGCCGGTCGGCAGCGGCTCGCGCAGCGCATAGAGCAGCAGCGGATCGAGATTGCTGAACTGGTAGCTGCCATCGGTGCCGGTGGTGGCGGTCGCCACCACGGTGCCGGTGGCCTCGTTGATCAGCTCCACGGTGGCACCGCTGATGGCGCCATCGCTGGCGGCGTCGCGGCGGTTGTTGTAGTTGCCGTCCACGTAGACGTGGCCGGACAGCGAGGGCTGGCGCACCTCGGGGAAGTTGTATCGCACGGCGCTGTCGGCGGCGCCCACCGGCACCGCGGTGTAGCGTGAATCCGGCGCAGCGGCGGCATAGGTGCCGCCGAGCGACGGCGCGTTCGCACCGGTGGTCGGCGGATCGACCGGACCGTTGCGGTACGCCGCCGGCTGGGTCTCGGCCACGGTGTAGCCGGCCGCGCTGGCCGGCGACAGGTTCGAGAACGTGTAGTTGCCGGTCGCGTTGGTGGTGGTGCTGAGGTTCACCGCATTGCCGTAGGCGTCGGTGCCGGTCAGGGCCACGGTGACGTTGGCGATGCCGGGTTCGGCGGTCTGGCGCACGCCGCCGTTGCTGCCGCTGCGGTCGCGGTCCTCGAACACCAGGCCGGTCAGCGACGAGCGCGTCACCAGGATCGGCACGGTGGCGGTGTTGTTGGCGCTGTTGCGGTCGATCTGCTCGGTGGCGATCGTGGCGGTGTTGTTGATCGCGCTGGTACCCGGATAGGTATCCCAGCGCACCGGCACGACGATGCGCGCCTTGCCGCCCACGGTCATGTCGCCGAGCTGGCAGCGCAGCGTGGTGCCGGTCTTGGTGCAGGTGCCGGTGCCGTTCGGCACTTCACCGCCGCCGCCCGCCGGCACGGTGCCCTTCTTCTGCCACGTCGCGGTGCCGGTGACGACCAGCCCGCTCGGCAGCGCATCGGTGATCACGCTGCCGGTGCCGTTGAGCGGGCTGGTGCCGCTGCGGTCGCGCGACAGGCTCGCGCCCGGGCCGTTGTTGATGCCGTCGAGCACGTAGTAGAACGGCTGGCGCAGCGCCACCGAGGTGACGTTGGCCGGCAGCGCCACGTCCGGATCGGCATCCGGCGCGGTGCTGATGACGTACTTGGCCACGCCCATGTCGGCGGCGGCGCGGATGGTGGTTTCCTGCGTGGCGAGGTTGTTGGCGGTGTCGCTCTCGGCCTCGGCCGAGCTGGCGTTGGCCACGTTGGTCACGGTGTCGCCCGACGCGCCCGGGGCGGTGTCGTAGCGGTAGCGCAGGTACAGCGTGCTGGTCTGGCCGGAGGCGACCACGCCGTCGACGTTGTTGCTGAAGCCGATGCCGGGCATCAGGCAGTCCAGCGACAGCGCCGCGCCGGTGGTCGGGTTGCTGCCGGCGGTGATGCTGCACGCCGAGGTCGAGAACGGGCCACCGGTCGAGGTCGAGGCGCCCATGAAGGTCACGGTGCGGCCGGCCGGCGGGGTCAGCGTGTCGGCCAGGCGCACGTTGGTGGCGACCGACGGGCCGTTGTTGCGGATCGTGACCCGGTAGGTGATCAGGTTCGCTTCCGGGTTCAGCGCGTCGTAGCCCAGCGGGTCGACGCCGCCGGTGAAGCCGGTGTCCACCTTGTTGGTGATCAGGTCGACCTGCCCGCTCTCGAACGGCAGCTGCGCGCTCTTGGTGTCGTCGCTGGTGTCGCTGTTGAAGTCGTAGGTGTTGCCGTTGACGTCGGTGCCGCTGGTGGCATCGGCGACGCCGTCGCCATCGAGGTCGATGAAGAAGTCGGCGATGTTGTCGAACTGGCGGCCGGTGTTGGTCGCGTTGACGTTCGGGCGGATCACCACCTGCAGCGTTTCGGTCTGCTGGTTGGCGAAGCTGGACAGCGGCTGGCACTGCACGCGCACCGTGGCCGGCGAACCGGTCGGGTTGGCATACGAGTCGCCGCCGGCGGTGGCCGAGACGGTGACGCCGGCGCCGGCGGTGGCGGTGCAGGTCGTGGTGCCGCCACCGGTGCGCTGCGCCGAGACCAGCACGAAACCGGCGTCGTTGGCCGGCAGCGTGAACACGTCGCGGAAGATCACCCCGGGCACCGCGGACGGACCCTGGTTGATGTACGACATCACGTAGGTGGTGTTGACGCCGGCGCGGCCCGGGCTGCCCGAGGCGATGGTCTTGGCGCTGGTGGCCACGTTGGCCACGCGCGCGATGCGGATCCAGTCCGAGGCCTGGTTGTTGGTGCCGACCAGCTCGCCGACCGAGCCGGCCACCGTCGCGTCGATGCCGACGCCGGCGGTGTTGCAGTAAGCGCCGCTGATGGCGACGCCGCCGCAGGTGCCGGCCGGTTGCGAATAGCTGTCGAACAGGGCGCGCTTGACCTGGATGACGAACTGCGCACTGGCGCCGTTGGCCAGCGACGTGGTGCCGGAGCGGCAGACCACCGAGGCGTTGTTGACCGTGCAGTTCCAGTTCGCCGGATACGACAGCATCGAGACCTGGGTGCGGCCGCTGACATAGCCGGGCACGGTGTCGTTGACCACCACGCCGGTGGTCGCGTCCGGGCCGTTGTTGGTGACGGTCAGGGTGTAGGTCAGCGTGTCCTGGTTCGCCGCCAGCACGTTGTCGGCATCGCCCGGACCATTGGTCTGCTTGGTGATCGACAGGTCGGCGCGTTCGTCGGTGGTGCGCGTGCCGGCACCGGAACAGTCGTTGCCGGTCTCGGCATCGCGGTTGATGCCGTTGTCGGTCAGCGGCTCGATCGAGCCACCCGAACCGCCGGTACAGGCGTTGTTGAGCAGGCTGGCCGAGGACGAGCGCGCGCGCGTGAGCAGCGACAGCGTCGAGGCGGTGCCACCCACCGCCAGCGGCAGGCCGCTGACCAGGTCGCAGGTGACATGCTGCGGCGAGCCGGCCGCATACAGCTGGTCGACCGAGCAGCTCCAGGCGCCGGTGGTGTACGGCGTGCCCGGCTGCGCCACGCTGCCGTCGGGCAGCAGCAGCTCTTCGCCGCTGGCCAGCGTATCGACCACCTGCACCTGGCCGGTGGCCGCGCGCGGGCCGAGGTTGCGCACGACGATGCTGCTGGTCATGCGGCTGTCCAGGTCGCTGCCGCTGCCGCTCCATACCGGCACCAGGGCGGGCGTCTTGGTCTTCTGCAACGACAGGTCGGCACCGTCGGCGAGCACGCTGAAGGTGGTGCTGCCGGTGTTGTCGGTGGCGTTCGGATCCGGCGTGTCGGCGCTGGCGGTGGCGCTGTTGGTGACGTTGCCGCTGCTGTTGGTGCCGGAGTCCGGCACCACGCTGTCGAGGGTGAAGGCGGCCACCGCGCCCACGGCCAGGGTGCCGTCGAGCGCGCAGGTCACGCTGGTGGTGCCGGTGCAGGTCCAGCCGGCCGGCGGCGTCGCACCGGTGAGCACGAAGCCGGTCGGCAGGTTGTCGACGAAGCGCGGGTTCACCGCCGCGCTCGGGCCCTGGTTGGTGAGCTGGATGTGGAAAGCGATCGGCTGGCCGGAGATCGCCGGCGCGGGCGTCGCGCTCTTGGTCAGGCCGAGGTCGGCACCGGCGGTGACCTGGGTGGTGACCGAGCCGGTGTTGTTGTCCAGCAGCGGATCGGGCGTGCTGCCCGCATCCACGCGCGCGGTGTTGACCACGTTGCCGCTGCCGGCGTTGACGCGGGCGCGGAAGCTGAAACTGGTGCTGCCGCCATTGGCCAGCGAACCGGCATGGGTGGCGGTCATGGTGCCGGGGACGAAGGTCCAGCCGCTGCCGGCGAAGCTGTTGGCGACGTAGGTCACCGCGGCCGGCAGCGAATCGACGACCTTGAAGCCGGCCGACGCGCTCGGGCCGGCGTTGCGCACGGTCAGGGTGTAGGTGATCTCGCCACCGCCGATCACCGGATCGGGCGTGGCGGTCTTCTCGATGCTGAGGTCGCCGGCGGTCTCCAGCGTGGTGGTTTCCACGCGGCGGTTGTTGGCGGCGTTGGTGTCGTTGGCGAAGAAGCCATCGCCATCGGCCAGCGAGGCGATCTGGGTGTTCGACGCCGGCATGCTGGCCTGGGTACCGATCGCGGCGCGGATCTGGATGCTGCCCGGCGCCATGCCGACGGTGGAGATCGGCAGATCGAAGGTGACCGGCGTGCCGTTGGAGGAGAACGTGCCGACCAGCGTGCCGACGCGGCATTCCACGCGCTGCGCGTTGCCGGCGGCGACAGTGCAGAACGCCGGCAGCGGCGTGGCGGCCTGTGCGCCGGAGGGCAGGTCGAAGATCACCACCGCATCGGTGACGGTGTCGTCGGCGCTGTTCTCGACGGTGACGCTGTAGACGACATTGCTGCCGGCCGGGGTCGGGTCGTAGCCGGTATCGGAGAGGTTGCTGATCTGCAGATCGGCGGCGAGCGCGCCGAACGGCAGGCACAGCAGCAGGCAGCCGAACAGGCGGCGCAGCGTGGAGCCTCCCATGCGCGCATGCGCCATGGATTCCTTGGACGTGCGCACGCGCGCACGCATGGCAGCCTCGCGGCCACCGCGCATCAAATCAGCCATTCCATTGTTCCCCCCCGATTGCAGCGGATCCGCATCCGGAAGTCCGCGCCTCGGGTGCGGCAGGACTCGAAGATGGATGGGATCTGGACGCCTGGCTGGACAACACGGACCGAGGTCCGGCAAGCCGAGCGGCGCGAATTCTGCAAATCACTTCACAATTCGTCAACACATCGCGGCAAAAATTTCTTGCGATGCACATCACTAACTTGATGAGACACAGTGAAGCCCAACAGCCACAAGGTTTTTCGCTTCGCCGTCAAAACTTTGGCGCGCGCCGTCGCCGTGCCCGTGCCGCACGGTGACACGCCGATTTGCGCAAAGTCGAAGACCACGCCGCGCACAGCGCGATGCGATAGCGCTGCTTGCTTCCCGCGCCGTGCCAGTCGCGCTGGCGGCGTCTGCTACGCTGCGACGATGTATTCGCACCGCCCCGCGCTCTCCACCGCCGCTCCCCGGGGGTGCCCGTGACTGACGTATTGCCCGCGCAGGAAACCCGCGCCGAAGCGCTGCGCCGGCACACGCGTACGACGCATGCCCGGCTCGACGAGGCGGTGATGGCCTGCGGCATCTTCGAGCAGCGCGCCCGCTTCGGCCTGTTCCTGGGCGTGCAGTACCGCTTCCACGCGGCGATCGAACCGCTCTACGCGCGCGAAGACCTCGCCCGCCTGCTGCCCGGGCTGGCCGCGCGCGCCCGGTGCGCGCGCATCGCCGACGACCTGCACGCACTCGGCCTGCAGCCGCCGACGCTGCCGCCAGTGCGGATGCCGGCACCGGCATTGGCCCCTGCCCTGGGCTGGTTGTATGTGGCCGAAGGCGCCACGCTCGGCGGCGCGGTGATCCTCAAGCTCGCCGGCGCACTTGGTCTGCATGCGGGTTTTGGCGCCTCGCATCTCGCGCCACCCGACGAGGGCGTGGCCGCACACTGGCGTCGTTTCACCCGCGCACTGGATGCGATCGACCTGTCACCCGCGCAGGAAGATGAGGTGATCGAGGGCGCGCGGCAGGCCTTCGCCAGCGTGCATCGGGATCTGCGCGAAGCGTTCGCGTGAAGGAATCACGACAACGCCTTCATTGGGAACAGGCAGCCGATTCGGGCAAGATGGAGCCGCGATCCACGACAGTCCCGTGCCTGTTCGCGCCCGGTGAGGGTCGTGCCGGCGCATCGGTGCATGTGGCCCTGCCACAGGAACCCTAGATGTCCACCGATCAAACGATGCACGCCGCCCCGCTGGACCTGTCCGCCTGCGCCCGCGAACCCATCCATACCCCCGGTGCGATCCAGCCTTATGGCGTGTTGTTGATCGTCGAGCCGACCACCATGGCGGTGCTGGAACGCGCGGTGTCCGCGCCGGCGATGCTCGACCACTTCGGCGATCCCCTCGGCCAGCCACTGGCCGCGGTGTTCGGCGGCGTGCTGGCCGCGCACCACGACACCCTTGCCGCGCTGGCGCCGGACAGTTCGGTATTTCTCGGCAGCCTGGCGCTGGCCAACCTGGGGCGCCACCATGCCGTGGCGCATCGCGCCGGCGGTCAGCTGCTGATCGAGATGGAAGCCCCGGTGGCCGGCGAGCCGGGCTCGCTGGAAGACCTGTATCCGGTCATCCGCCGCTTCATGGGCGAGATCGAGCGCGCCGGGCAGATCAGCGAGCTGTGCGAGATCGCCTCGCGGCACGTGCGGGCCCTGGCTGGTTTCGACCGCACGCTGATCTACCAGTTCGACGCCGAATGGAACGGGTTGGTGATCGCCGAGGACCGCAACGAGGTCCTGCCCGCCTACCTGGACCTGCGCTTTCCCGAATCCGACATCCCGGCGCAGGCGCGCGAGCTGTACCGGCGCAACCGCGTGCGCCTGATCGCCAACAGCGACTACACGCCGGTGCCGCTGCTGCGCGATGCCACGCGCGCGGACGCACCGGCGACCGACCTGAGCGCATCGATGCTGCGCAGCGTCTCGCCGGTGCACCTGCAGTACATGCGCAACATGGGCACCGGCGCGTCGATGTCGGTCTCGCTGATCCGCGAGGGCCAGCTGTGGGGCCTGATCTCCTGCCACAACGGCGCGCCGCGGCGCGTGCCCTACCACGCGCGCACCGCCTGCGAGTTCATCGGGCAGATCCTGTCGCTGCAGATCGCGCTGAAGGAGCGTGCCCTGGCGGTGGAGGAGCGCATCGCGCGCCGCGCGATCCAGGTGCGCCTGCTGGCGCGCATGGCCGGCGATGAGGATTTCATGGCCGCGCTGGGCCGCGATCCGGAGCGCCTGCTCGCGCTGACCGGTGCCCGCGGCGCGGCGATCATCCATCGCGGCGACTGCGTGATGCTCGGCGAATGCCCCGCCCAGCCGCACATCCTCGAACTGGTGCAGTGGCTGACCAGCACCCAGGGCAACAACGAGGTGTTCTGGACCGAGAAGCTGGCCGCGGTGTGGCCGGCCGCCGCCACGTTCGCCGCCGCCGCCAGCGGCGTGCTGGCGATCTCGATCTCGCAGCTGCACGACAGCTTCGTGCTGTGGTTCCGCCCGGAGGTGGTGCGGACGGTGCGCTGGGGCGGCGATCCGCGCAAGTCGCAGGCGCAGGCGCTGACCCCGCGCCTGTCGTTCGAAGCCTGGAAGCAGACCGTCCAGCAGCAGTCGCTGCCCTGGGACGAAGTCGATCGCGACGCGGCACTGGAGCTGCGCACCGCCATCGTCGACATCGTACTGCGCAAGGCCGAGGAGATGGCCGAGCTCAACGAACAGCTGCTACGCAGCAACAAGGAACTGGAGGCCTTCTCGTATTCGGTCAGCCACGACCTGCGCGCGCCGTTCCGGCATATCGTCGGCTACTCCGAACTGCTCAGCGCATCCGCCGGCGAGCGCCTGGACGAGACCGAGCGGCGTTTCCTCGCCACCATCGTCGAGTCGGCCAAGTCGGCCGGCACGCTGGTCGATGACCTGCTGAGTTTCTCGCAGATGGGCCGTTCCACCCTGGGACTGGCTTCAGTGGACATGGGCACGCTGGTCGATGACGTGCGCACCCGGCTCGACATGGAATACACGGGCCGCGCGATCCAGTGGATACGCCCGCCCTTGCCCCGGGTTCAGGCCGACCCGGCCATGCTGCGGCTGGTCTGGCAGAATCTGTTGTCGAACGCCATCAAGTTCACCCGCGATACGCCCGAGCCGGTGATCGAGATCGGTCATGCACGGGTCGGCGAGGAAGACGTCTTCCATGTGAAGGACAACGGCTGCGGTTTCGACCCGCGCTACGTGGACAAGCTGTTCGGCGTGTTCCAGCGCCTGCATCATGCCGACGAATACGAAGGCACCGGCATCGGCCTGGCCAACGTGCGTCGCATCATCGAGCGGCATGGCGGCCGCACCTGGGCCGACGGCGCACCTGGCAAGGGCGCGACGTTCCATTTCACCCTCCCCCACCCCACTGGAGCCGATACATGAGGGATCTGCGACCCATCCTGCTGGTGGAAGACAGCCCGAAGGACGCCGAGCTGACCCTGGCCGCGCTGGCGCGTTGCCAGCTGCTCAACGATGTCGTGCATGTGCGCGACGGTGCCGAGGCGCTGGACTACCTGCGCAGCGAGGGCGCCTATGCCGGCGCGCGGCATGGCGGACCGGTGGTCGTATTGCTGGACCTCAAGCTGCCAAAACTGAACGGTTTAGAAGTATTGGCCGAAGTGCGCGGCGATCCGAACCTCAGCAGTACGCCCGTCGTTATGCTCACCTCCTCCAACGAGGAGCGCGACCTGGTGCGCAGCTACGAGTTGGGCGTCAACGCCTTCGTGGTCAAGCCGGTCGACTTCAAGGAATTCTTCGAGGCCATCCAAGGCCTGGGCATGTTCTGGGGCATCACCAATCAACCGCCGCCGCATCGTTCCACCCTCCATGGCAGCAACGGCTGACCCCGCCCCCGCGCAGCGCGGGGCGATGATCCGCATCCTGATGCTGGAAGACAGCGCGCTGGACGCCGAACTGATCGGTGCCCAGCTCAAGCGCGCGCGGCTGGCCGTACAGTCGCAGCGGGTGTGGACGCGAGAAGGCTTCGTCGAGGCGCTGGAGATCGGCGACTTCGACGTGATCCTCGCCGACCACGTGCTGCCCGGTTTCGACGGCGATACCGCGCTGACCCTGGCCAACGCGCGCCGGCCCGAGGTGCCCTTCATCTTCGTCTCCGGCACCTTGACCGAGGAACTCGCGGTGCAGGCGTTGACCCGCGGCGCGCGCGACTACGTGGTCAAGCAGCGCCTGCAGCGCCTGCCCGACGCGATCGTGCGGGCGCTGCACGAGCGCGACGAACACCGCCGGCTCGACCTGGCCGAGGCCGAGCTGCAGCTCAGCCGCGACCGCCTGCAGCTGATCACCGACGCGCTGCCGGCGCTGATCACCCATCTCGGCCCGGACCATCGCTTCCGCTTCGCCAACCGCGCCAGCGAAGACTGGTATGGCATGGCGCCGGAGGCGTTGGCCGGGCTGCATATCCGCCAGATCGTCGGTGACGCCGCGTTCGGCCGCGCGCAGCCGTTCCTGGAGCAGGTGCTGCGCGGTGAGCGGGTCAATTTCGAGACCCAGCTGGCGCGTGCGGATGGATCGATCCGCTACGCCCAGGTCGATGGCGTGCCCGAGCGTGACGCGCACGGCGCGATCACCGGCTACTACACGCTGGCGCGCGACATCAGCGACCTCAAGCAGGCCGAGCTGTCATTGCGGCAGAGCAACGAGTCGCTCGAACAGCAGGTGCTGGCGCGCACCGCCGAACTGCGCCGCAGCGAGAACCGGCTGCAGGCGGTGTTCCAGTCCAGCTTCCAGCACCAGATCCTGCTGACCCCCGACGGCCGCATCGTCGAGGCCAACGTGGCGTCGCTGGATGCGATCCTCGCCGCGCCGTCCGAAGTGAGCGGCCAGCCGTTCTGCGCCTCGGCCTGGTTCGCCGGCACGCCCGGTGCCGCCGAACGCGTGCGCGAGGCGATCACCGACGCCGCGGCCGGGTTGCCGTCGCGACAGGCACTGGAGCTGCAGCTGCCCACCGGCACGCGCAGCTTCGACTTCTCGTTCCGTCCGCTGCGCGATCCGGACGGCCAGGTCACCGCGGTGGTCTCCGAGGCGGTGGAAACCACCGCGCGCCTGCAGGCCGAAGCGGCATTGCGCCAGAGCCAGAAGATCGAGGCGGTCGGCCAGTTGACCGGCGGCATCGCCCACGACTTCAACAACATCCTGACCATCATCGCCGGCAACATCGAGCATGCGCGGATGATGATCGACCGCCTCGGCCAGGACGCCGAGCGGCCGGCGCGCGCCCTGGACAACGCCATGCGCGGCGTCTCGCGCGCCGCCGCGCTGACCCAGCGCCTGCTGGCATTCGCGCGCCAGCAACCGCTGCAGAGCCAGGCGGTGGACATCGGCGCGCACCTGCATGACATGCAGGACATGCTGCAGCGCGCCCTCGGCGAGCTGGTGCGGCTGGAGGTCGAAGTCGCGCCGGACACCTGGTGCGTCGAGCTCGATCCCAGCCAGCTGGAGAGCTCGATCCTCAACCTCGCGGTCAATGCGCGCGATGCCATGCCCGAGGGCGGGCTGTTGTCGATCGAGGCCGGCAACGTCCACCTCGACGAGGACTACGCGGCCCAGCATCCGGATATTCCGCCGGGTGACCATGTGCGCCTGCGCATCCGCGACAGCGGCCACGGCATGTCGGCCGAGACCATGGCCCGCGTGTTCGAACCGTTCTTCACCACCAAGGAAGTCGGCCGTGGCACCGGACTGGGGCTGTCGATGGTGTAT
>DJAN01000124.1:1169-1510 GCA_002429615.1 Lysobacteraceae bacterium UBA6001 | reverse complement strand
TCGATGGTGTATGGCTTCGTGGCGCAGTCCGGTGGCCACGTGCTGCTCGACTCGCGCCTCGGCGAAGGCACCGTGGTGACGCTGCTGTTCCCGCGTTCGGCCCTGGCGCCGCCGCTGTCGCGGCAGACGCAGGCCACGCTGCTGAGCGATCTGGACGCACCGGAGAAGACGCTGCTGGTGGCCGAGGACAACGACGACGTGCGCGCCTATACCGTCGAGGCGCTGCGCTCGCTCGGCTACCGCGTGCTGGAGGCGCATGACGGCGCGTCGGCGCTGCGCCTGCTCGAACGTCCGGACGTCGGCGTGGACCTGCTGCTGTCGGACATCGTCATGCCCGGCAT
>DJAN01000124.1:800-978 GCA_002429615.1 Lysobacteraceae bacterium UBA6001 | reverse complement strand
GGACATCGTCATGCCCGGCATGAGCGGCTGGGAACTGGCGCAGCGCGCCCGCCAGCGCAAACCGGGCCTGCGCGTGCTGCTGGTCTCCGGCTATCCGCGTGATCGCGCCGCGCAGGACCAGCAGGCGCGCGAGATGACCATCCTGGCCAAGCCGTTCAGCCGCGCCGACCTCGCCGCC
>DJAN01000124.1:0-542 GCA_002429615.1 Lysobacteraceae bacterium UBA6001 | reverse complement strand
AGCCGCGCCGACCTCGCCGCCGCGGTGCGCAAGGCGCTGGACGTGGCGCAGGACCAGGCGCCGGTGCTGGCGGCCTCGCCATGAACCGGCGCCAGTCGCCTACAGCTTGACGAAGCGCTGGATCTTGCGCGCCAGCCAGCCGCTGAACACCAGCGGCGCGTCCAGCGCCGACACGCAGATGCACGGCGCGCCGGGGGCGGTCACCGGCTGGTGCTCCACGTCGTGGTCGAGGTCGGCCACGTCGCCAGGCGCGAACAGCCCCAGCGCATCGTTGTAGGCGCCCTGCAGGATCTGGGTCAGCTCGCTGCGGCCATGGCTGTGCATCGGCAGCGATTTGCCCGGCGCGATGCGCAGCATGATCAGCGACGGCATGTCCGCTGCACGCAGCAGGTGCACGCCCGGCGCCATCCAGCGCCAGCGCAGCGCCTGGTAGGAACTGCCGAAATACGGATGCAGCGCCGCGGGCAGGCGGTCGCCATCCAGCGTGGCGGGGGCCGGTGTGGGGGCCTGCCGCACCTGCGGCACATGGTCCGCGGGCGCCT
>DJAN01000217.1 GCA_002429615.1 Lysobacteraceae bacterium UBA6001 | reverse complement strand
CCTGCAGGCGACCGCCGGCATCGCCGGCCCGGCGGCGCGCCCCGTTGCCCGCCAGCTGGCCGATGTCCGCACCGACTTTGCCTACGCCTCCGACGTATTCGTGCGGGCGTCCCTGCCGGCTTATGCCGCGACCACGCGGCGTGTGTTCGGGCCGGCCGCCTACGACCTGCTGCCGGCGGACGCGCAGGGCGCGCTGGTGTCGGTGGTCTACAACCGCGGCGGCAGCATGCTCGGCAGCAGCCGACGCGAGATGCGGGTCATCCGCGATGACTGCGTCCCCGCAGGTGACCTGCTGTGCCTGGCGACCCAGATTCGCTCGATGTGCCGCCTGTGGGTCGGCACCGAGCTGGAGGCCGGTCTTTGTGCGCGCCGGCGCGATGAAGCCCTGCTGGCGGAGCGTGCGCGATGAGCGTGCTGGACAAGCTCACCGTCAAGCCACTGCTGTACGCCCTGGGCGCCACCCTGCTGGCGTGCCTGGCCTTGGGCATCAGCTTCTGGGCCTACAGCGTGAAAGCAACGGCCAAGATCGCCGATGCCGACCACAACGCCGAAGGCTGGCGCACGCTCTACAGCAGCGCCAACACGCGCGTGAGCGAGCTGCAGGCCGCCAACAAGGGATACGGCGAGACGGTGGCCACCCTGCAGGTAGAGCTCAAGCGCGCCCAGGACCAGGCCGTGGTCGTGCGTCAGCAATCCGAGGCAGCTGTGTCGGCAGCCGAGGCGGCCAAGCTGGACGCCGACAAGACCCTCAATACCTTCATGGACCGCTATGCGTCGCAGGTCAAGGTGACCAGCTGCGCCCAGGCCCTTCAGAACGTGGAGGCCGTATGCCCGGCATTCTCCGGCTATTGATCGCAGCTGCGCTGCTGGTGCTGGCTGGCTGTGACCGGCTGCGCAAGTCCGAAGCCGACCACTCGGTGGCGGTTGCCCCGCAGCCGGTGGTCATCATGCAGCGTGTGTACGTGCCGATCCCCAAGGTGTTGACGGCGCCCGAGCCTATCGCTGAGGGCCCGATCGCACAGTGCTTCGACGTGGCCGCCCAGCGCCGCGCCGCGCAGGAGCGCGCCAACGCCAAGCTCAAGCAGATCGGCTTGGTCCAGGGCACTGAGGTCAAGCCGTGAGCCAGATCGCGATCGAGGTCGATGCAGACAACCTGCTGGGACGCCAGTTCTCCGAGCTGGAGCGCCAGAACCTGCCGTTCGCGATCATGCAGGCGGTCAACGCCACGGCCTTCGAGATCCGTGAGCAGTGGAAGCGCGTGGCCCCGCGGGTGTTCGATCGGCCGACTAGCCTGACCCGCAACGCGGCCATGTACCGCAAGGCGACCAAGGATCGGCTGTACGCGGAGGTCTTCCTGCGCGATGAGGCCGTCAAGGGCGCGCCTCCGGCCAAGTACCTGGTGCCGCAGGTCGAGGGTGGCGTGCGCCGGAAGAAGGCCTTCGAAGTGCTGCTGCAGCAAAAGGGCATGATGCCGGCGGGGCAGTTCGCCGTGGCGGGGCGGGGCGCCAAGTTAGATGCCTACGGCAACGTCCGCGCCGCCGAGATCACCAAGATCCTCTCGCAGCTGGGTGCCCAGCGGGACGCCTACCAGAACCAGAGCAATGCCAGCGCCCGCCGCCGCGCCTCGCGCAAGCGGCGCGGAGGTGAGTACTTCGCCATCACCAAGCAGCGCGGCCGGCTGCGCCCGGGCATCTATGAGCGCATCGGCACCGGCTTCGGCAGCGCGGTGCGCAGCATCTTCATCTACACCTCGCGAGCGACCTACCGTCCGCGCTACGACATCTTCGGCCTGGCCCAGCGGCAGTGGGACAAGCTGATGCCGTTCTACTTCAACCGTGAGCTGGCCAAGGCACTGCAATCGTCGAAGTATCGGGGCGCCGCATGAGTCAGCGTGCCTTCCTGCAGACCTTCGATGCATTGGCCTTTGGCACCTTCCGCGATGCTGGTCTGGGCGACGCCGCGTTTTACACCGCACCGGGCGCAGACAGCGCAGTGGCGTGCACCGTGCTGGTTGACCGCGGCTTGCGCGATTTCGGTGCCGATGCCGCCCCGGTGGCGACAGGCTATGTGCAGATCACTTTCCAGCTGGCAGAAGTCAATCCCGTGCGAGGCGGCCGAGTCGTCGTCGACGGCGAGACCTATCGGCTGGATGGCCATGACGAGCGCGACGGTTCGGCGAGCCGCTGGGTGGTGATCCGTGAATAGTCCTCGCAAGGCGCTATTGGACACCGTGGCGGCCATCCTGCGCCGTATCAGCACAGCCGATGGCTACCAGACCGATGCAGGCGCTGCGGTCACCCTGGAGCCGGCGCAGGTTGATGACACCGCAGTGGCGGTGCTCGGCGTGCTGATCACCAAGCAGGAGCGCGCGGTTGAAACGGCGCTGGTGCGTACGCACCGCCTGACCAACATCGGCCTGCTCGCCAAGGTGCCTGCCGCCTTCGACCAGGCACAGGCGCGCTTGGACGCGCTCGTGAGCGACATCGAACGGGCCATGGCTGACCAGCAGACGAAATACCCGCTGGGCATCCAGTACCCACAGTACGTGTCGATGGAGCCGGCAGCGCCGGAAGCCGGCGCAGGCTGGATCGGCGCGCTGCTGACCTACCAAACCCACATCCCGATCAAGTAACCCGCCGCCCGCGCGGCTTCATCAAGAGGATTTTCACGATGGACGACTACAGCTACCTGGGCAGCGGCCGGCTCCTGCTCCGCGAATTCGGTGCCGCAACCCCTTTCGAGGAGGTCGGCAACGTCAGCGCGCTGAGCTTCTCCCCGCAGGTCAACTCGGTGACCTTGGGCGACTACACCCAGCCTGGCGGCGGCACCCGCAACCGCGTGGACCGGGTGACCGAGGTGCAGATCGCCTACACCTTCCACGACTTCAGCGCCGGCAACTTCGCCCGTTCCATGCGCGGCACCGTGAGCGAGGTGGCCGGCGGCACGGCGGCCTCCGAAGCCGTCGTGGCCTATGCTGGCGGCTTCACCCCGCTGGCCAACATCGCCACCGCGATCACCTCGGTCAAGTCGCCCGATGGCGAGGACACCTACGTCGTTGGCGAGGACTACGAGTTCGTCGACGGCGGGCTGCGGATCCTGGCCGATGGCGACATCCCGGAACCGGTAGCCGGCGCGGCCAACATCGCGGTGAGCTACACGTACGGTGCGGCCGAGCGCGTTCAGGCCTTCGTGACCTCGGCCAAGCAGTACGAGGCGCTGTTCCTGGGCCTGAACGAAGCGCGCAGTGGTAAGCCGGTTCGGGTGCACGCCCACAAGATCAGCGGCGGCGTGATCCAGGAGCTGGGCCTGCTGGGTGACCAGTACGGCCAAGGCCAGGTGCAGGGCGCCCTGCAGGCCGACACCACCAAGGCCGCGGGCCTGTCGCAGTACTTCACCGTGGACATCGTCAAGTGAGCGAACGCGACGATTCCCTGGATGTGATCGCGCCGCCCGTACGTGCGGTGGCGGTGCGCGGCGAGACCCTGGAGGTCTCGCCGCTGCGCCTGGAGCAGCTGCCGGCCTTCATTAGCGCCAGCCGCCCGCTCATCGGCCGCGTGATGATCGCCCTGACCATGGCCGAGGTTGGCGCCACGCTGGAGATGGGCGCACTGCTGCTGGACGTCCTGGAGCAGGACGCGCGCGCGTTCGCGCAAGCCGCAGCGGTGGTGACCGGCCGATCGGAGGAGTGGCTGGCCGGCGCGCCGCTCAACGATATTGCCGAGCTGGCCGAAGCGATCGTAGCGGTGAACGCGGATTTTTTCGCCCGTCGCCTGCCGGCGCTGATCAGCGCCGGCCAGGCGGCGGTCAGCAAGGCGCGCCCATCGACGGCGATCCGTGGGCCGAGCTCATCCACTTCCTCGTCTCCCGCGGTCACCAGCGCCGAGACGTCTTGACCTACACGCTCACCCAGGCCCGGGCCTTCGCCGCCGCAGCGGCCCGCGATGACCACCAGCGCGAGGCGCGCCTGGCCATCGCGGTGCGAATGGGCACGGCCGCCAAAGAGAACGACTGGAAGACCTACCTCACGGACCTGACCAAGTAGATGGCCGAACCCACCACCAACCTGCGCGTTCGCATCAGTGCGGACCTCAACGACATCAAGCAGGGCCTGGCGGTACTCCAGGGCCGGCTGGCCGAGGTGCGCAAGGATGCCGCCAAGCCGTTGCCTGCCAACAACGCCGTGCAACAGCTGGGCGTGTCGGCTGGGCAGACGCGCGCGGCGCTTGCGCAGCTGCCCGCGCAGTTCACCGACATCATCACCCAGCTGCAGTCCGGTACGCCGTTCACCACGATCTTGGTACAGCAGGGCGGGCAGATCCGTGATGCCTTCGGCGGCACCAAGGAGGCCTTGAAGGGCGTAGCAGGCGCGTTGCTTGGGATGATCAATCCCGTGACCGTCACGGCCGCCGCCGTCGGCCTGCTGGTCTACCAGGTCGTACAGGGCGAGGAGCGGATCAATCGCTTCAACGAGGCGTTGATCCTCTCTGGGCGGCAGGGTCAGACCACTGCCGAGCAGCTCAACGAACTGACCGTCGCGCTGGGTGACCTGCCGGACGTCTCTGCCTCGGAAGCGGCCGATGCCCTCGCGAGTTTGGCCGCGACCGGTCCCATCGCAGCCGACAGCTTTGCGCTCGTGGCGGAGGCCGCCGCGCGCATGCACGACGCGACGGGGAAGTCCATCCAGGACACCGTCGCCGAATATGCAGATTTGGCACGTGATCCGGTGCAGGCAATCCTCAAGCTCAACGAGAGCGAGCGGTTCCTCACGGAGGCGACCTTCGCCCGCATTTCCGCCTTGCAGGAGGCCGGCGATGTAGAGGGAGCGGCAGCGGTGGCCACCGAGGCTCGGGCCCGCTCGCAAATCGAGCGCGCCCAGGAGGTCGTCGAGAGCTTGGGTCTGGTGACCGGCGCCTGGCACGAGCTCAAGAACGCGATCGGGGAGTCGTTCGACGAGAGCAGCAACTTCTTCTCGCGGCTCGACCTGGACGCCAAGCAGGCGGCCTCCACGCTGTCCAGCTTCTTTCGCAACTTCAAGCTCCCGAGCGCGGCCGGCGCGTTCGGCATGCAGGCCGCGGTGTACGGCCCGGGCAGCGCCGATCCTAATGCAGCTGGCGCGACGACAAGCAAAGACAACCAGATCGTCGATGGCGACCAGGCCAAGGCGCAGCTGCGCTTTCGGGAGGAGACCAACCGCCTGCTGACGACGACCCTGGACCTGGAAGGCCAGATCGCCCAGATGCGCAAGGAGGCGGCAAAGCAGGGCGTCACCGACGCGGCGTTGCTCGACGCGCGCGAAAAGGCCATGCGTGCGGCAGCTGCAAAGAAGGGCAGCTCCGGGCTTGCGGGTGCTGAGCGAGCGGCGGGCCTGCAGGCGCTGCGCGACCAGGAAGCGCAGGCCAAGGCCCAGCGGGAAGCTGATACGCGGGTGCTCCAGGCGCAATACCAAGCCCGGGAGCTGACCGTCGAGGAGTACTACGGGCGCTTGCGCGCGCTAACCCAACAGGGCACCGACGCGGAAGCGGCTTCCCTGCAGAAGCAAATCGGCTACCTCAAAAAGCAAAGCGCCACCGGCAAAGACGCCGTCGGCGTCGGCCAGCAGATGGCGACGCTGGAAAGCAAGCTGGTTCAGGTTCGTACTGAAGGTGCGGCCGCGCAGCAGCAGCTGACCATCCAAGAGACGGCAGCGGTCAAGGCACGTACCTCGGCGCTTGCCAGCTACAAGGCTGCCCTGGATTCGAGCACCTCTGCCCTGCAGAACGAGATGGATGCTGCGGTGGCACGGGTAGGGTCTGGCGATCGCGAGTATGAGGTGGCTCAGCGCATCAACGGGGTGCTGCGCGAGCGCGCCGAACGCCTGAACGACCTGACACTGCAGCGGAACGCCGGCCAGCTCACGCAGCAGGACTTCGACGAAGAGCTCGCGGCACTGCAGCGCGCCACCGACGAGCGCGTGCGCATCATCAAGGACGGATACACACGCATCGATGCTGCGCAGGCCGACTGGCTCAACGGCGCGAAATCGGCATGGGCCAATTATGTGAAGGACGCGGGCAACGTGGCCGGCCAAGTGGAAACGGCGCTGGGCAGCGCGTTCACGCAGCTGGAAGACATTTGGGTGCAGTTCGTTACGACTGGTAAGGCGAGTTTCAGCGACTTCGCCAAGTCGGTCCTTGCGGACTTGGCCAGGATCTTGGCGAAGCAGGCATTGGTCAAACTCGCCAGCACCGTGGCTTCCTACTGGGGCAGTGGCGGCAGCGGTGGCGGCTACGCACAAGGCGGCTACACGGGGCCTGGTGGGGTCCATGAGCCCGCCGGCGTGGTGCACCGCGGTGAGGTGGTGTGGTCTCAGGCCGATGTCGCCCGCGCTGGCGGCGTGGGGGTGGTAGAGGGCATGCGCCGCGGCCTGCGCGGTTACGCGGAAGGCGGGGTGGTTGGCGGCAGCACGGGCGTCGGCAACCGCCGCACACTGGTGCTGCAGACCGAGCTGAACATCAATGGCGACGCAGCCTCTAACGATGCGCCGGATGCCCCATCGGAGGCGGCCGTGCGCGCGAGCTTCAGCGCAATGATCAACGAATGGGCTACCAAGCAGCTGCGTCCAGGTGGCGTGCTGTGGGGGATGACGGCCCGATGACCGACACCTTCACCTGGCGCCGCTATGTGGCCGAGCCGTCCGGGGAGACCGCCTTCGCGGTGGACAAGGCCCAGTACGGCGATGGCTATTCGCAAACGGCCGCTTCGGGCATCAACAACGCCCAGGACACGTGGACCCTCGACTTCGAGGGCCATCGCATCACCGATGAGCTTGCAGCGATCGAGGCGTTCCTGCGCGCAAAGTGCGGCGCTACCTCGTTCTATTGGACGCCACCGAACGGCGCTCTGGGCCTGTATCGCTGCACGACGCTCAAGCGGACCGATCTGAGTGATGGCTGGATGCGGCTGTCAGTGACCTTCGAACAGAACTTCCAGCCCTGAGATAACGATGACCCAACAACACCTCAACCTGGGTGCACTCCCAACCGGTGTGGGTGGCGACACGCCGCGCACGGCATTCCAGAAGATCGAGGACAACACCACCGAGCTGTATTCGGCCGTCAATGGCCTAGGCGTGGTGATGGGGAAGAACCGCGTCATCAACGGCAACTTCGATGTCTGGCAGCGCGGCGCCGGTCCGTTCACCGTGAACGGCTACACTGCCGATTGCTGGTACCTGGGCGCCAGCGCAGTGAGCGGACCTTCGCTTACGCAGCAGGCAGTAGTCCCTGGGGATCCGAACTTCACGGATTCGAGCTACACGTGCGGGTTGACCTCGACCGGCAACACTGACGCAGCTGCGCACTACCTCACGCTCGAGCATCGCTGCGAGAATGCCAATACGTTCAACGGCCGAGCGGTCACCGTCAGTTTCAGCGTCTACAACGCCGGTGCGGCGGGTCGCCAGATTGCCATCGAGTTCAGCCAATTTTTCGGCACGGGTGGCTCGGCCGTAGTGCAGGGCATTGGGGCGCAAAAATTCACCCTGGCGGCGGGCATCAATCGAATTCAGGCGACCGTCACTCTGCCCAGCACGTCCGGCAAGACGTCCAACGTGGCCGACTCTTCGCTGCGGCTCACCATCTGGCTGTCGAGCGGTACGAACTACGCCGCGCGCAACGGAGCCTTGGGTGCGCAGAGTGGTCAGCTGTATTTTGGTGAAGTGCAGTTTGAGCTGGGCGCGGCCAAGACCCGTTTTGAGCTGCTGCCGCTGGCGCTGATCTGGGCGCAGTGTCAGCGCTTCTACGAGGTCATCCCGCACTTTTTCACTGCCTACAACACCGCAGGCGCCACGCTCGACGTGACCCTCGTCTTCGCTGCGCGAAAGCGGGCGGCACCGTCAATTTCATGGATCAACGCCAGCTACGCGAATTCCAGCAACGTCACGATTGTCTCTTCGCAACCGGGGGCGCTCATCCTGCGCATTACGGTCACAGCCACCGGCAGCGCAACCATCAACAGCACGCTCGCCGCAGACGCAGGACTCTAACCATGAGCGACTACCGCCTGACAGACGATATAAACGTGGTGATTCGCGTCCCAGATGGCGCCGCCATCTGCGCGGGCAACTGGCTGTGGAGCGAGTATCAGGAGTGGATTGCCGCCGGCAACACGCCCGATGCGGCTCTCGGCGAGGTGATCACGAAGGAGAGCCTCAAGGCCCTGGCCACGTCCCTGCGCTGGCAGCATGAGACCGGCGGCGTTGAGGTTGGCGGAGTGCGGGTGGCCACTGCACTCGATGACCAGAACCGCATCAGTACGGTGCTCATGGCGGGCCAGCTGGGCGACCTGGAAGAGGTCGATTTCAAGGCTTCCTCTGGATGGGTCCGCTTGACCTTGGCCCAGATCCAAGGCATCGCTGCGGCCATCTCCACACACGTGCAGGCGTGCTTTACGGCCGAGCGAGCGCACCACGAAGCGATCGATGCGCTGGAAGATGGCGAAATTGCGGCCTATGACGTCACCACGGGGTGGCCGGCATGACCATCCTTGCCGACATCCAGACACTTGAGCCGGGCGCCCGCTTCGTCGGCTTCGAGCTCGATGCGCGCAACATCGGTGCGGACCAGCTCTTCTTCCACGCGCACCGCCAAGCCACGCCCATCTTCTGGCAGGACGAGGAATACGGCCCCTGGCCGATCGAGGCGACCGGGTTCGAGCGCACCAGCGACCAGCCGCCGGCGCCGCGGCTGAAGGTCGGCAACATCGGCGGCACGATCACCGCGATGTGCCTGCTGTTTGACGACCTGGTCGGCGCCAAGGTGATCCGGCGCCAGACGCTGGTCCAGTACCTGGACGCGGCCAACTTTGAGAGCGGCAACCCGACCGCAGATCCGGAAGAGCACTTCCCGGACGAGGTGTGGTTCATCGAGCGCAAGGTGTCCGAGGACCGAGAAACAGTCGAATTCGAGCTGGCCACCGCCATTGACCTCAACGGCAAGCAGCTGCCCGGCCGGCAGATCATCGCCGGCATGTGTGGCTGGGTGACCATCGGCGGCTACCGCGGCCCTTACTGCGGCTACAGCGGGCCGCCAGTGGCCGACATCAATGACAACCCGACCAGCGACCCGAGTGCGGACCAGTGCGGTGGACGCCTGGGCAGCTGCAAGCTGCGCTTTGGGCAGACCGACCCGCTGCCCTATGGCGGCTTTCCGGCCAGCGGCCTGCTGAGGTCCTGACTGATGAACCTGACCACGCTTCAGGCCATCCAGGCGCACGCCACGGCCGAGTATCCCAAGGAGAGCTGCGGGCTGGTGGTGGCCACCGCGACGGGCGAGGAATACTTCCCTTGCCGCAACACCGCCACCACGCCCAGCGAGCACTTCCGGCTGCCGGCCGAGGACTATGCACTAGCCGAGGACCGTGGCGAGCTGCTGGCCCTGGTGCACAGCCATCCCGATGCACCCGCCGCGCCCAGCGATGCCGACAGGGTGCAATGCGAGGCCAGCGGTCTGCGGTGGCACATCATCAGCGTCGGACAGGTCGACGGGCTGCCCGAATGCGGCGACCTGCGCACGATCGCGCCGAGCGGGTACGTGGCACCGCTGATCGGGCGGCAGTTCGCGCACGGCGTGCTGGATTGCTACACCCTGGTGCAGGACTTCTACCTGCGCGAGCTGGGCATCCGCCTCGGACACTACGAGCGCCAGGACGACTGGTGGGCCAAGGGGGAACAGCTGTACAGCCTCGATCGCCTGCGGGCGGAGGGGTTTGACCTGGTCGCCGATGAGCCGCAGCGCGGCGACCTGATCTTGATGCAGATCCGCTCAACGGTTCCCAACCACGCCGGCGTGTATCTGGGCGACGGGCTGATGCTGCATCACCTGCATGGGCGGCTATCCGATCGCGTGCCGTATGGCGGCTATTGGGCCGAGCGCACCTGCTACATCGTTCGACATAGGGAGATGGCCCATGGCTGAAAAACTTCGCACGATTCGCCTATACGGCGTGCTGGGCGCCACCTTCGGCAGAGAGTTTCGCCTGGCTGTCAGCAGCACCGCCGAGGCGATCCGGGCACTGTCGGTGCAGTTGCCGGGCTTTGCGGCCTTCCTGAACAGTGCCAAGGACCGCGGAATGGTGTTCGCGGTCTTCCTGGGCAAGCGGAACATCGGTAAGGAGCAACTGCACGACCCGCCGGGACAGGATGAGATTCGGATCGCCCCAGTTTTAACGGGCGCCAAGCGCGCAGGTGTGCTTCAAACCATCGTGGGAGTGATCTTGATCGTCGTGGGTGCATATACCAGCTGGGCCGGTGGTGGCGCCTTGGTGAGCCTTGGTGTGTCGATGGTCATCGGCGGTGTGTCGCAAATGCTGGCCCCGCAGCAGAAGGGCTTGGGATCGCAAGACAGCGCAGACAATAAGACCAGCTACAACTTCAACGGCCCGGTGAACACACAGGCGCAGGGCAACCCCGTGCCCGTGGGGTACGGCCGTTGCTGGGGCGGATCGGCGGTGATCAGTGGCGGCGTGTACGCCGAGGACCAGGCTTGAACGCATTGCTCGACATCCGCGGTGCTGGTGGAAAGAGCAGCAGCACGGCGCGCACGCCCGTCGAGACGCCCGAAAGCCTGCATTCGATCGCCTACGCCAAGATCATCGACCTGATCAGCGAGGGTGAGATCAAGGGCCTGGTCAACGGCCTGCAGTCGGTGGTTCTGGACGGCGCGCCGCTGCAGAGCAGCGATGGCCAGATGAACTTCCAGAACGTCACTGTCCAGACGCGCGTCGGGACGCAGGACCAGGAGTATCTGGCCGGCTTTCCCAGCGTCGAGAACGAAGTGGGCGTGGAGGTCGAGCTGCGCAGCGACACGCCTGTGGTGCGCACCGTGTCGGGCTCGGAGCTGTCGGCGGTGCGCATCCGCTTGGGGGTGCCGGGGCTTCAGCGCACCGACACCAGCAACGGCGACACGCTTGGCTACCGCATCACTTACGCGGTGGATGTGTCCACCGACGGCGGCGCTTACACCACGGCGCTGACGGACACCTTTGCCGGCAAGACGACGACCGAATACGAGCGCAGCCGGCGCATCGAGCTGCCGCCCGGCAGCGTGTGGCAGATCCGCATTCGACGGCTGACGCCCAACGCCAACAGCGCGACCATCGCCGATACCACGATGGTCAAGTCCATCACCGAGATCATCGACGCCAAGCTGCGCTATCCCAACAGCGCGTTGGTCGCGCTTGAGGTCGATGCCAGCCAGTTCCAGAGCATCCCGACCCGTGGCTACTTCTGCGATTGGCGGATCATCCGGGTGCCGGCGAACTACGATCCCGAGACCCGGACCTATTTCGGCATCTGGGACGGCACGTTCAAGTCGGCCTGGTCGAACAATCCGGCGTGGGTGTTCTACGACATCGTCACCAACGATCGCTTCGGGCTGGGGGGCGTGGTGGCGCCGGAGATGGTGGACCGGTGGCGCCTGTACCAGATCGCCCAGTATTGCGACCAGCTGGTCAGCGACGGCCACGGTGGCCAGGAGCCGCGCTTCACCTGCAACGTCTACCTGCAGAGCCAGCAGGACGCCTACCGGGTTCTGCAGGACCTGGCATCGGTGTTCCGCGGCATCAGCTACTACGCGATGGGCCAGGTGCTGGCCTCGGCTGACATGCCGGCCGACCCGGTCTATACCTACACCGCAGCCAACGTGATCGAGGGCCGGTTCAAGTACGAGGGCACGGCGCGCAAGACCCGCCACACCGTGGCGCTGGTGTCCTGGAACGATCCGGACGACTTCGGCCGCCAGAAGGTCGAGCCGGTGGTCTACCGGGAGGGCGTGGCGCGCTACGGCATCCAGCAGGTCGAGGTGTCAGCCTTCGGCTGCACCTCCCGCGGCCAGGCCCAGCGCATCGGCCTGCACATCCTGCTGACCGAGAACCTGGAGACCGAGACGGTCAGCTTCTCGGTGGGCCTCGATGGCGTGGTGGCCGAGCCGGGGCAGATCGTCCAGATTGCCGACCCGCATCGGGCAGGTCGCCGCACGGGCGGCCGCATCCGGTCGGCCACTGGTCAGACCGTGGTGCTCGACCTGGTGCCGGCGGGCATGGCCATCGGCGACGACCTGGTGCTGATGCTGCCCTCGGGCCGCAGCGAGGCCCGTACGATCGCGGGGATCGACGGCAATGCCGTGACGGTCAGCGTGCCCTGGACCGTGGCCCCGCGCCCGCAGGCGGTCTGGGCGACCCAGAGCGCGGAATTGGCGCTGCAGACGTTCAAGGTGATCGCGGTCACCGAAGGGGAGGGCATCACCTACAACATCACCGCCCTCAAACACGTACCGCAGAAGTTTGGGGCCATTGACGACGGTGCCAAGCTCGAGCTGCCGCCGGTGAGCATCATCCCGCCCAGCGTGCAGCCGCCGCCGACCAACGTGGTGCTCAGCTCTCGCTCGATGATCGAGCAGGGCTTGGCCAACCACACCCTGACCATCACCTGGGATGTGGCCGACAAGGCGATTGCCTACGACGTGGAATGGCGGCGAGACGACCTGGACTGGGTGCGGGCCGGGCGGGTCTCGACCTCCAGCATGGAAATCCCAGGCATCTACGCCGGCGAGTACCTGGCGCGGATCCGCGCGGTGAATGCCCTGGGCGCGGTGTCGATCCCTGCCATGAGCGCACTGACCACGATCGCCGGCAAGACCACGCCGCCGCCGGCGCTGGCGTCGCTGACCGCATCTGGCGCGATCTTCGGCATTGATCTCAAGTGGGCATTTCCGCCCGGCGCCACCGACACCCAGCGCACGGAGATTTGGTACAGCGCCAATTCGAACCAGGAAGATGCGATCAAGCTGGGGGACTTCGCCTACCCCCAGGCGACGCATTCGTTGATGGGTCTGGCTGCCGGCATGCGCTTCTGGTTCTGGGGGCGCCTGGTCGACCGGTCCGGCAACGTCGGACCCTGGTATCCGCTCGGCCTGGGTGTGGTCGGGGAAAGCAGCAGCGACGCCGGGCCGATCCTGGACTACCTGACGGGCAAGATCGAGAAGAGTCAGCTCGGCTCCGCCCTGTTGTCGGCCATCGACCTGGTGGATCCGTACATGGCCGGCGATACGCTTGGGTTCGCCGGCGACAACACGCGCTTCGCCGGTGCCTGGACGTACGTGGACGCGCAGCAGGATGGCGACCGGGCCCTGGCCACCCGCATTGATACGGTGGCCGCGCAGTTCGACTACTCCTTCGCGCTGGTGCAGACGCAAGTCACCACGGCCGTGACCCAGTCGAGCGCCGCGGCCACGATCGCCACCCAAGCGCAGGCCCAGGTGGGCGACGTGAGTGCCGTGGTGGTCACCCAAGGGGCGGCCATCGCCAACCTCAACGGGACCGTCAGCTCCAGCTGGTCCGCCAAAGTCGGCATCACTGCCGACGGCAAGTACTACGCCGCCGGCTTCGCGGTCGGCATCGACAACAGCAGCGGCGTGGTCCAATCCCAGTTTCTGGTGCACGCAGACCTGTTCGGCGTCCTCAACGGCACCGGGGCCGGCTCGACCGTCAGTTCGCCCTTCATCATCACCGGCGGCCAGGTGTTCATCCGCAGCGCCTTCATCCAGGATGGTTCGATCACCAACGCAAAAATCGGCGATGTGATCCAGTCGACGGCTACCGGTGCCGGCGGACAGCCGCGCTGGAAACTCGATAAGACCGGCACGCTGACCATGGTGGGCGCTAACGGCGGCAGCGGATATCTGACCATCAGCGACAGCGTCATTAGGGTCTACGACGGCGCCGGCACTCTGCGCGTACAAATGGGTATCTGGTAATGCCCGCTGGCCTGCAGGTGTTCGATGCGTCCAGCAACATCCTGCTGGATCTCACCGACCGCGCCAGCCGCATCGTCGGGGTGGTCTTCATCGCAGGGAATGCGAGCGGAAGCGTGTTCGTGGATCCCAGCCAGGGCACGCCGTGGGCGGTGCCCTGGCCGCGCAGCTTCCCCATCGGGTCGGCGCACAAGATCACCATCAACCCGTCCACCGGCCAGATCGACTATGCCCCGAACACCTCGGTGGCCGGCTTGCAGGTCGATGCTGACCTGTTCTATGGGGTGTACTGATGCCGGCGGGGATTCAGGTCTTTGCGCAGGATGGTAGCAACAAGCTGCAGATCGACAGCAACGCCTACCCGAACCTGCACATGCGCACCAAAGGCAGCGCCGCGACCACCACCAACTATTTCCTGCTCAGCGGCGCCAACGTCAGCTATGTCAAGGTGAGCCTGGGCAGCGGCTTCCAGCAGCGGCCCCTGGTGGCGCTTCGCTGCACCTCGCTCTGCAGCCTGGGCACCGTGCAGCAGGAGGCTGACCTGTCGTGGTCGGCGTACGTGTACGTGCGGGCCGAGATCGGCGCGACCTTCCAGTGGTATGCCTTCGACAAGGTCGGCGCCGGCGAGCTGAGCAACTTCGGCTTCCAGGTCTTCAACGCCAGCGGCGTGGTGATCTTTGATGCGGCACGCAAACCGATGAAGGTCGTGGCGGCCATCGCCACGGACGGTATCACCGGCACTACGTTCAGCCTGACGCCTGGCCGCGTCTATGCCCCGATGCACAACCCGGCCGGCCGCGCCGTACCCGTGGGGCCGTCCGCGGGCGTGCTGCTGACCTGGGGGGCTTCAACCAACGACGGCGCCATAGCGGTGGCCACGTTTCAGGTGGCCACCATCAGCGGGGCGGTCACCGCCGCGAACGGCCCCGTCTCGGGCGTCGTGCTCGACGTCACGTACTTCTAGCAGGGCCGAGCGGTCTAAGGCGCGTCAAGGGTAGGTCGGGGTGGGGGTGTTACCCTGCGGCCCCTCTGGAGGTCCCGTATGCCCCTTTCCCGCGCCGACCTGACGGTCCTGCTGGCTGACCTGGAAGCCTCGGTGGAGGACCTGCGCGCCGATTACGTTGAAGAGGCCTACCTGGTCGAGGCCGTTGCCTCGCTCGGCGAAGACATTGCCGACCAGGCTGGCCCCGATCGTTGCTGGGTTGAGGAGCAGGTTGCCCAGCTTCTGGCGCGCCACGACCTGCTGCGCCAGGGCGTCGACCCCGATGAGGGGGAGGGCTGACCGATGTGCTACTCCGCCCAGGTCAAGGCCGACTACCGCAAGCTGGTGCGCACCTACGGCGCGATCATGTCGATCGAAGACTTCGTGAAGCTGTACTTCCACGATGCCGGCAAGGCGCGCCCCAAGACGCCGAAGGCGATGGATGACGCCTTCAGGGAATGGGAGAACACGGCCGAGCACGACATCTGGCGCCACATCGCCGCCTGGCGAGGCCAGGAGGCCATCGCGATGGAGAGGGAGCTGTTCACCCAAAAGGCGCGGCTGAACACGGCGCAGCGCGCTCTGCAGGTCAAGGTAACGAAGAAGGCCGAGAACGACGTGCGCGTGGCCACCAACAAGATCGAGCGCGCCAGCCAGAAGCTGGACGACCTGCGCCGCACCGAGCCGCTGGCCAGGGACAGCCGCATCTTCCCGGGGGTCTACGCCCCGGTGATCGTCATGGAGAACGGCCGGCGGGTCATCAAGCCCATGCGCTACCAGTGCCGCCTGTGCGGCAAGCCGGCCACCTATGACGTGAAGTATCCAGGAACCTACAACGCCCGTCGCGACAGCCTGGAGAGCTACTGGCGCGAGGCCTTCGGCCGCAACCACGGCATCCTGGTGGTGGACACCTTCTACGAGAACGTGGAGGGGCCGGACGGGAAGAACCAGGTGATCGAGTTCACCCCGCGCGACCGCGATCCAATGCTGGTGGCCTGCCTCTGGTCGGCCTGGACCGACCCGAAAGGCCAAGAGCCCGACCTGCTGAGCTTCGCGGCGATCACCGACGAGCCTGAGCCGGAGGTCGCTGCCGCCGGCCACGACCGGACGATCATCAACATCCGACCCGAGCACATCGACGCCTGGCTCAACCCCAATCCGAATGACCTGGCTGCCCTCTACGCCATCTTCGACGACAAGCAGCACCCGTTCTATGAGCATCGCGCCGCCGCCTGATCTCAGGGCAGGAGACGGCCGTGCGGATGATGGCCTGCTATGAGCATGCCCGCAGGCTTCCAGTGGATTCCGGCCTCCCAGTACGAAACGGGGGAGCCGCGCGCGCTCGCGCTGGATGGGCACATGGTGGCGATGCTGATTGACCGGGTGGACGGCGGCTGGTTCGCCCGACTGGAGGTCCAGAAGCCGCTGGAGGCTCCGCTAGTGACCCGCCCCTGCAGCAGCTTCAGCCAAGGTCGGCAGGGCTGCGAACTGTGGGCCTCACGCCACGAGGTCAGGTTGCGGGCTGAGATCGCGGAGAAGGAAGCGAGGCGCGTGCGCCACACCGCGCTCTCGCGTTGACCGCCCGGGCTAGGCGCCCCGGGCTAGCGGCGCCCGAGCCGCGCCGGCCCATTCGCGAGGTTGCCAGTCGCGCCGATGGATGAGATTTGAGACTTGTCCTGCAGTTTGCGCGCCTCTCGTCAAGAAATATGAACGACGGCCGATTACGTCAAGGATTGCTGTGAACTCGGCGTGACAAAATTTGTCACTTTCTGACGCCATTTCATCTCATCAGCATCCGATGAACGGCCATTTTTTCAGTGCGTTAGGTACTTGCGGCCTTTTTCGTAACGTGTAACGCTGCGCTTGCATCTTGCGTGTCAACCCTTGTTGGTCGCAAAAATGCCTGCTAGAATGCGCGGCTCGTCGGAGCCGCCAAACTTTGGCAGATGCCCCGCGAGGCGTTTTTTTTACTAGGAGAACCGTCATGGCTAACAACTTGAAACACGCCCAAGAGCTGCTCTTTGGCGCTCAGGGCCTTGGCGCATCCAACTTCAAGATGTTCCCGGGCCACAACCGCGAAGTGACCGCCGACCAGGTGGCTGCTGAGATCGTCAAAACTCTGCTCGAGCCGATCGGAGAATCAGACGCCCTGGCATTTGATTGACCTTTTTCTGAGATAGGTCAGGGATGAGCTACGCCGAGCTGTACAAGTACTGTCAGGAGCTGTCTGTTCCAATTAGCCGGCGGGATGTAGTGCCGAGGGTCGTTTTGCTGGCAAAGCGACCGCGCAAGCCTTTCATCCTTGCCAGAACGATGGATCCGGCGATCCTCTCGGGATACATATGGTTCCCGCCCGCGCAAGGCGGTGATCCCAGTCATCCGTACCTGCGGTGGGGCAAGGGCGAGCCTGTCATTGCCTATTCGAGATCGCTGAACTACTGCTGGACTCGGTTCGTGATTATCAAGGAGCTGATGCACTATTTTGATCAGCCCTTGGAGCGAGTGACGACTAGCGAGGAGCTGGGAGCGCTTCTCTCGGAGTTTTCCGCACCTCAGATCGAGCGGTCCCCGGCTATGGACTCCGAGGTCAAGGCGCTTTGGATGGCGCTGGGGATCATGTGTCCTGAGAGTTTGCGTCAGGAGTTCGAGAGTCAGCTGGCGCAGGGGCAAGTTACGGAGCCGGAAATCGCGCAGAGGCTCAAGATGCCGTTGTCCTTCGTACCGCTGCTTTTCGATCCACAGTACAAGCGCATCATTGCCCATTTGTGCGAGTGTTAAAGATGAGCTGTCGACTTTGATTGTCTCCGTGACGCCTCCGTTATCGGGGGTGTTTTCGTGTCCGGTATAGTCGCGCTGAACGTTTTTATTGGGTAATGCGCTTCGATGGGCAAACGGGACTTGATGTGACAAACCCACTTCCGCAGACGCAGTTTAGAAACCTCTTTAGTGAGGTTGCTGCTCCCAGGACATTCACTGACTGGGACTTGGCGCTAATAAAGAAGCGCGCAGATGGTCTGGCAAATGCCGACCGTCTCGGGTCTCTTGAGATCCACGCATTTGTGGATGCGCAGAAGGGTGAGGTGGAGCAGGCGAAGGCTGGCTATCAAAAGGTCCTCGCCGCATCCGGTTTCGAAGACCAGCGTGTGTTGCGCTATCTCGTGCTGCTCGCCATGTTGGGTGAAAGCAAGGAGCTGAAGAAGGTCTACGGCGAGCGTATCGAGACTCGCCCCGTTGCCTCGGCGCCTGCGGTCTTTCGTGCAGCAGCCCAGTACCTTGGGTACGCGGGATGGGTTGCGACGGCGTCCGATATACGTAGGCGCCTGCGCCACGCAGGCTTTGAGGCTGCGGGCGATTCGGGCCTGGGCCTGAAGATGCCGGCGCCGAACGCGGACGGGGATGGTGAATTCTTGAGCATGAAGTCCAGCTGGTATCCCGGGTTCGACGAGGCAGCGGCTCTGGATGAGCTGGGCGTCGGTGAATCATTCGTCGCCGAAACGATCAGCAGCTCGCTGGCCTTTCTGCGAACTCGCGGGTATCCAGTCGCTCTCGTTCGGGCTGCCGCCGTCCCGTCAGAAGGGGGCGCCAGCATCGTGATGAGCCTGGTGGTCAAAGCGAATGCCGAAGTGGCGTCCGATGTCGAGTGGGATTTGTATGGACACCTCCAGGAACATGAGCTTGGTGCCGCCGTTCGCGGGATGTCGGTGGCGTTGATCGCCGACGATTCGAACGAGGCGGCGCATGCCAATTGATCCGCAGCATCTTCGCGATTTTGCTAAGGATATTGCGTTTAGCTCTGCATCAACTGAGGTGCAGTTGCGGGCGGCGGGCAGTCGGGCCTACTACGCTGCCTTTCATGCACTTCTGCCGTTCGCAGAAAGGCTCCCCAAGTCCACCCTTGAGCTCAAGCATGAAGCGGCTGGGAAGAAGGGCAAAGGACATATCGGCCACACCGAATTGCAGTGCCGGATTGAGGAATGGAAGACGGGCGACCTGCATCCCGGTTTCGCTCAGATGAAGGGCACAAAGGGCGCTCTCGTTCAAGCCCTTGAAGCTGCTCGGGCGAACCGAGAACTTGCGGATTACCGTCTGAGCGACAGCTTCACCCGTAATGAGGCGGAAGCCCAGTACTACAGGGTGCAGAAGATTCTCCGGCACGCCCTTCAAATAATTGGCTTGCTTGAGTGTGCGACCGAAGGCGATCAGGCTGGGGAAAATACGGCTGCCAAGGCTGCTGAGTCGTAAGTTACGCTTGATCCTCGGCGGCACTGCATGAGGTCGCAGCGGGCCGCTCACAGGCGGTGTCCGCGCAGCATTTCTAGCATCTGTCGGTCGGAGAATCGGCCAAGGAAGCGCTCGCGACCTTTGCCTTCTTGCATCCGCACGCCCCTCAAGCTGGCCAGATACCCCGGGACCTCGTAGTCCACTCCCTTGAACCTGGGCGGGGCGATGCTTGGATGGGTGTGGAATGTATAGCCGGAGAACACGTAGCCGTCCTCAACGTCGCGCTTTGACATCTTGCATGCGGCGTTCTGGTTGGTAGTTCGCAGGCGAATGCTGTACACCCCCTCGCGAACCCCGATGACCCCGCATACCTCGACCTGGTGGGCCAGCGTGTAGGCGACGGCCTTGGGCGCCATGCGCATGACGAACGCATCCAAGGATTCTCCCTGGGCCGATCGGATCGCCTCGGCCTCCTGGGCACGTCCCTCGATAGCAACCAGGGCGAGCAGCCACGCGATCGCGAGCGCCGCTGGACGGGCGCATATTAGTAAGAGTCGGCCCAGCGCCAGGGCTAGGGCTTCCGGGAGCCCCCGTGCGCGATGACGATGGTTCTAGGCGAGAGCAGGCAGAGCCCGAAGCCCGCCCCCGCTACCACATAAGCATCCCGGCGTTCGCGACGGGTTCGCAGTAGAAAAAACGAAGCGGCGGATCCGGAAACGGATCCGCCGTTTTCGTTTGCGTGCGCCGCAGGCTTCGCGCTTCAGGAACATCGTGGTCGCGCTCACGGCACGCTCATGCGGCGCAAACCTTGGCGATTGCACGCTGCGCACTCCCAACCCGAGGAGTCTGGCGATGATCATCGAAAGCATCATGAGCCGCGACGTGCAGACCGTGCGTCCGGAGCAATCGCTGCGTGAAGCCGCGCTGGCGATGCGCAGCCTCAACATCGGCAGCCTGCCGGTCCGCGACCACGACCGCTTGGTCGGCATGCTCACCGATCGCGACATCGTGGTGCGCGCGGTGGCGGAGGGCGACATCGAACACCGCACGGTGGCGGAAGTGATGTCGCCGGCGCTGAAGTACTGCTACGCCAGCGACGATGTCGATGCGGTCGCCCGCAACATGGCCAGTCTGGAGGTACGGCGCCTGCCGGTGGTGGATGCGGACAAGCGGCTGGTGGGGATGGTGTCGCTGGCGAACATGGTGCATTCCGAGCGCGCCGCCGCGACGGTGATGGCCCAGGGCGTGGCGACGCCGCATTGACCGGCTGGCGTGGCGACGCCGCATTGACCGGCTGGCGTGGTGGCCGCCACGGCGCGTCCTGCGGGGCTGGCGGCACCCAGGGTTGCCACGGCAGGGGGTACGCCGTAACATACCGGGCTCTTGCGGAAAGCGTTTCAGGGTCGGCGCCATGGGCCTCCGACCGGGACCCGGCTTCCGTTGGCGGACCCCGACCGGCCCGGCAGGGCATGGGTTGCTGGATCCGAAGTCGTGGCAGCCATGTTCCCGCTGCCGCGCCGGCCCCCGAGGCCGGGCACACTCGCAAGGGGCCCATGGGGCCCCTTGTTGTTTCCCGGGGCTGGATTTTGACCTGGCCCGTACCCATTTACCGAGGGCAGCTGTGAGCGACAAGGCTACTGAAATCGCCGAACTGCTGGCACCCACCGTCGAGGCGCTGGGGCTGGAGCTGCTGGGCGCCGAATATCTGCCGGCGCCCGGAAGCGCGACGTTGCGCCTCTACATCGATGTGCCGCTGGCCGAACAGCCCGAGCGCATCGTCAACATCGACGACTGCGAGCGCGTGAGCCGCGAAGTATCGGCCCAGCTCGACGTCGAGGACCCGATCAGCGGCAACTACACCCTGGAAGTGTCCTCGCCGGGTGTGGATCGTCCGCTGTTCACGCTGGACCAGTTCGCCCGTCATGTGGGCGAGTCGGTCAAGGTCGGCCTGAAGCTGCCGCAGAACAACCGCCGTCGCCTGCAGGGCGAGATCGTGCGGGTCGACGCGGATGCCGGGCAGGTCGTGTTCGAGGTCGAGGGGGTCGAGTTCGCCGTGGCGTTCGACAACATCGACAAGGCGCGGATCCTGCCGGACTGGGTCGCATTGGGGCTTGCCCCGCAGAAACCGAACAAGCCGGGCCCGAAGAAGGCGGGCCAGGGCACCAAGAAACCATCCAACGAGTCGGCGGCGAAGAAGCCGCGCGCGGAGTGACCAAATGAGCAAGGAACTTTTGCTGGTAGTGGACGCGGTGGCCAACGAAAAAGGCGTGCCGCGTGAAGTGATCTTCGACGCGATCGAGGCCGCGCTGGCTTCGGCGGCGAAGAAGCGCTACCCCGACCAGGACGTGGTGACCCGCGTATCGATCGACCACAAGGACGGCAGCTACGAGACCTTCCGTCGCTGGGAAGTCGTCGCCGACGACGTCGTGATGGATTCGCCGGACCGGCAGATCCGCATGATGGACGCGGTTGACGAGGCCGACGACGTGGAGCTCGGCGATTTCATCGAAGAGCAGATCGAAAACCCCGACTTCGGCCGCATCGCCGCCCAGGCCGCCAAGCAGGTGATCGTGCAGCGCGTGCGCGAGGCCGAGCGCCAGCAGGTGGTGGACGCGTGGAAGGACCGTGTTGGCGAGCTGATCACCGGCGTGGTCAAGCGTGCCGAGCGCGGCAACATCTACGTCGACCTCGGCGGCAACGCCGAAGGCTTCATCCCGAAGGACAAGGGCATTCCGCGCGACGTGCTGCGCGCTGGCGACCGCGTGCGCGGCTACCTGGCCGAAGTGCGCTCCGAGCCGCGTGGTCCGCAGCTGTTCATCAGCCGCGCCGCCCCCGAATTCATGATCGAGCTGTTCAAGCTCGAAGTGCCGGAAGTGGGCCAGGGCCTGGTCGAGATCAAGGGCTGCGCCCGCGATCCGGGTGACCGCGCCAAGATCGCCGTGATCGCCCACGACGCCCGCACCGATCCAATCGGCGCGTGCATCGGCATGCGCGGTTCGCGCGTGCAGGCCGTGTCCAACGAGCTCAACGGCGAGCGCGTGGACATCGTGCTGTGGAACGAGAACCCGGCCAACTTCGTCATCAACGCGATGGCGCCGGCCGAGGTGCAGTCGATCATCGTCGACGAAGAGAAGCACTCGATGGACCTGGCCGTGGCCGAAGACCGCCTGGCCCAGGCGATCGGCAAGGGCGGCCAGAACGTGCGCCTGGCCAGCCGCCTGACCGGCTGGCAGCTCAACGTGATGACCGCCGACCAGGTGCAGGCCAAGAGCGAGGCCGAGCAGGCCACCGCTCGCCAGCTGTTCATGGACAAGCTGGAAGTGGACGAGGAAATTGCCGGCATCCTGGTCGCCGAGGGCTTCAGCACGGTCGAGGAAATCGCCTATGTGCCGGTCGGCGAGCTGCTGGCGGTGGAGGGCTTCGACGAGGACATCGTCGAGGAACTGCGTGCCCGCGCCCGCGACGCCCTGCTCAATGCCGCCCTGGCCGAGGAAGAAGGCCTGGACGAGCACCAGCCTGCCGAGGACCTGTTGGCCCTCAAGGGCATGGACGAAGCCACCGCGTATGCCCTGGCCGCCAACGGCGTGCGTACCAGCGAGGACCTGTCCGACCTGGCGGCGGACGAAGTCGTCGATTTCGGTATCGAAGGGCTGACCGCCGAGCGCGCCGCCGCGCTGATCCTGGCGGCCCGCGCCGAGGAGATCGCCCGCTTGGAGCGCGGCGAATGAGTCGGCGATGAAACCCGCCCTGAGCCGCTCAGGGCTTAGAATCTGCGCTTCCCTTGCTCTGGGCGAGGGGGCGCCAACCAGATCATAGGATCCGAATGTCGCAGCAAACCACCATCCGCAAGCTTGCCGAACTGGTCAACACGCCGGTCGAGAAACTGCTGGAACAGCTGGCCACGGCCGGTATGAAGTTCAGCGGTCCCGACCAGGTCGTGACCAGCACCGAGAAGATGAAGCTGCTCGGCTTCCTGCGCCGCACGCACGGCAAGTCCGAAGCGTCGGCTGAATCGGTGGGCGAAGCGCCGAAGAAGATCACCCTGAACCGGCGCAAGGTCGAGGAAGTGACGGTCAGCGCGGGCCGCAGCAAGACCACGGTCAACGTCGAAGTCCGCCAGAAGCGTACCTACGTGAAGGCGACCGAGGCGGAAGCCCCGGAGGCCCCGCGTGCCGCCCCGGCCGCCCCCGCTGCGCCTGTCGCTGAAGCGCCGGTCGCCCC
>DJAN01000102.1:3275-4708 GCA_002429615.1 Lysobacteraceae bacterium UBA6001 | reverse complement strand
CAGGATCAGCACCACCAGGCCGAGCTTGGCGTGCAGCCACTTGCCGCCGCCGACCATGGTCGGGAAATCGGGAATGAAGCGGTAACCCAGCCACAGGATCGCGCCGAGCACGATCGCCAGGCCGAACATGTTGTGGCCGAACTTGTAGAGCCGGCGCCCCATCAGCACCAGCCGCGCGCGCACCGGCGCATCGTTGCCGGCCTCGGCGATGTTGACCAGGATTCGCGGCAGGTAGAACACGCTCGCCATCCACGCGATCACGAACAGCAGGTGGAAGGTCTTGATCCACAGGTACAGGGTCATTGGGCTGGCTCCGCCGGCTCGCGTAGGATGGGCGGCATTCTCCCCGATCCCATGCCGCCCCGCACAGCCGGGTGCGACCGGAGCCCGCATGTCCAAGCAATACGACCAGGCCTATTTCCAGCGCTGGTATCGCCAGGAAGGCCTGCATGACGCCGCGCGCCTGCGACGCAAGGTCGCACTCGCCGTCGCACTGGCCGAGCATTATCTGGAACGTCCGATCCGCAGCGTGCTCGACATCGGCTGCGGCGAAGGCGCCTGGCGCGCCCCGCTGCTGCAGCTGCGCCCGCGCGTGCAGTACCTGGGCTTCGACCCCAGCGAATACGCCGTGCGCCGTTATGGCCGCAGCCGCAACGTACACCTCGCCCGCTTCGGCGACTTCGCCTGGCTGCGCCCGTGCGCCCCGGCGGACCTGCTGATCTGCAGCGACGTGCTGCATTACCTGCCCACACGCGAACTGCGCGCCGGCCTGCCTGGCCTGGCCGAACTGAGTGGCGGCGTCGCCTTCCTGGAAACCTTCGCCGCCGAGGACGAATTCGAAGGTGACCATGAAGACTTCCAGTCGCGCCCGGCGCGCTGGTACCGCAAACAGTTGGAAGCCGTCGGCTTCACCGCCCTGGGCTCGCACGGCTGGCTGTCGCCGGCCCTGACCGGCCACGCCTCGGCACTGGAGACGCCGTAACCCCCAGCCCCCGCCAGCCCCCCGCTTCTGCACTTCGATCAGCCGCATGAGATTGTCGGGCGTCCGGGGCCCTGCCCTGACGGGGGCGTAGGGCGACAGGACGTCGCCCTACGAGCGCGAGTCCATGGAGGGACGTTTTCGGCGTCCCCCGTCAGGGCAGGGCCTCGGGCGCCGCGCGACGCACCTGCAGCCGAGGGGCTTTCCCTAGACACCCCCAGTAGAAGCCCCCCGCCCCATTAAGGTGCATAACGCCCCAATTAGGGTATGCTGCACAGCAGCAACCATCAGGCTGTCAAGGGCGAGAATGCTTTATCAACTGCATGAGCTGACCCGCAATCTGTTGGCGCCGTGGGTCCACCAGGCGCGCGCGAACGTCAAGATGTTCTCCGATCCGGACTCGTTGTGGGCCTCCCTGCCCGGCGCCGAGCGCCTGGCCGCCAGCAACGAGCTG
>DJAN01000102.1:1005-3116 GCA_002429615.1 Lysobacteraceae bacterium UBA6001 | reverse complement strand
CTGGCCGCCAGCAACGAGCTGTTCCACCGTCTCGGCAAGGCCTACGAGAAACCCGCGTGGAACCTCGACGACGTCGAGGTCGACGGCCATTCACTCCCGATCATCGAGCGTGAAGTGCTGGCCAAGCCGTTCTGCCGCCTGCTGCGCTTCAAGCGCTTCAGCGACCGCCCGGAACTGCTCGCCAGCATGAAGCAGCAGCCGACCGTGCTGGTCGTCGCCCCGCTGTCCGGCCACCACGCCACCCTGCTGCGTGACACCGTCCGTACCCTGCTGCGCAACCACAAGGTCTACGTGACCGACTGGGTCGACGCGCGCATGGTGCCGATGTCCGAAGGCGACTTCGGCCTGGACGACTACATCGACTACATCCGCGACTTCATCCGCCACATCGGCGCCGACGAGCTGCACGTCATGAGCGTGTGCCAGCCGACCGTGCCGGTGCTGGCCGCGGTCTCGCTGATGGCCGCCGATGGCGAGAAGACGCCGCGCTCGCTGGTGATGATGGGCGGGCCGATCGACGCGCGCCGCAGCCCCACCGCGGTGAACAACCTCGCCACGCAGAACCCGCTGTCGTGGTTCGAGAACAACGTCATCCACACCGTGCCGTTCCCGTATCCGGGCCACGGCCGCCAGGTCTACCCGGGCTTCCTGCAGCATGCCGGCTTCCTGTCGATGAACCCCAGCCGCCACGTCATGTCGCACTGGGATTTCTACACCAACCTGGTCAAGGGCGACCTGCAGGACGCCGAATCGCACCGCCGTTTCTACGACGAGTACAACGCCGTGCTCGACATGCCGGCCAAGTACTACCTGGACACCATCCACACCGTGTTCCAGGAATTCCTGCTGCCGCGCGGCGAATGGAAGGTGCGCGGGCAGACGGTGACGCCGGCGGCGATCGGCGAGACCGCGCTGCTGAGCATCGAGGGCGAGCTGGACGACATCGCCGGCCTCGGCCAGACCGAAGCGGCGCAGCAGCTGTGCACCGGCATCGACGAAGCGCATCGCCGCCACCTCGTCGTCGAAGGCGCCGGCCACTACGGCATCTTCAGCGGCCGCCGCTGGCGTGACGTGGTGTACCCGCAGGTGCGCGAGTTCATCGCCCGCTACGCCGCCGAACCGGTGCGCAAGGCCAAGCCGGCCACGGTCACCCCGATCCGCCGCCGCAAGTAACGCGCCGCCGGTCCGCGCGACCGCGGTGATCCACGAAAAAGGCCGCCCTTGGGCGGCCTTTTTCATCTCCGATACCTCGCTTCAATCCGTGCGCACCAGCAGGTGCTTGGCCATCAGCCCGTGCACATGCCCGATGGCCCGCGCCAGGTGCAGCGTGGCGAACAGCATCACCACGCCCGCCGCGCACACCAGCGGCAACGCCCATGGCGCGTCGCTGACCAGGTTCCATGACCAGACGTTGATTTCCAGCGCGTGGTCGAAGAACACCCCCAGCGGCGAGAGCATCAGGCCCAGCGACAGGCTCACCAGCGTGGTGAACAGCACCGAGTAGAAGATGCCCAGCGGCAGCATCAGCAGGAAGTACAGCATCGTCGTCCAGGTGCGCGCGTCGCTGAACATCGCGCCGATCCGCGCCATCCAGCCCTCATGGTGACCCATGTAGGTCGGCCGGCGCGGCATGCGCACGCCGAGCAGCACTTCCACGATGCGGCCCTCCACCAGCGAGAGCACGCGCACCGAGCCGAGGAACAGCACCAGCAGCGGCACGCCGATGATCAGGATCAGCAGGCCCAGCGACATCGCCGTGCCGGTGACCACCCAGCTGAAGTAGAAGCTACCCGTCGCCACCGCCACCAGCAGGTAGAACAGCGCGCCGTAGGTGCGCGGGTCGGCGGCCACGCCGAAGAACCGGCCCAGCCAAGAACGCCGCTTGGGCGGCACCGGCGGGCGCAGCGCGCGGTTCACCGTCACTTCGGTTTCGCGGTAGATGTCGGCCACTTCTTCGGGTGCGCCGTAGCTGCCGGCGACATCGGCGATCACCTCCGACTCGCTGCGACCCGGCTGCGCCGCCATCTCGGCGCGCAGGTATTCCTCGGCGTCGTAGAGCGCGTCCTGGATCATCGCCGGGTCGGCCCCGGCCAGGGCCTGGCGCAGCTGCG
>DJAN01000102.1:473-843 GCA_002429615.1 Lysobacteraceae bacterium UBA6001 | reverse complement strand
GGCGCAGCTGCGCCAGGTATTCGGGAATCGTCGCCGGCAGCGGCCGGGCGATGGTTTCGGTATTCATGCAGTACTCCCCTCCAGCACGGAATCGACGGAATCGCGGGTGGCACGCCAGGCGGCGGTCCATTGCACCAGGCAGTCGCGCCCGGTCGCGGTGATGCGGTAGTAGCGGCGTGGCGGGCCGGACATCGACGGTTCGACCTCGCTTTCCAGCAGGCCCGCGCCTTCCAGGTTGCGCAGCACCGGGTACAGCGCGCTCTGCTTGCCGGCGAGCACGCCATCGCCGATGCGCTCCAGGCGCTTGGCGATGAGGTAGCCGTACAGCGGCTCGCTGGCCTGGGCCAGGACCGCCAGCAGTGCCAGCGAC
>DJAN01000102.1:0-248 GCA_002429615.1 Lysobacteraceae bacterium UBA6001 | reverse complement strand
ACCGCCAGCAGTGCCAGCGACACGGTGCCGGCACTGAGCTCCTTCTGGAACTTGCGCAGCTGGGCTTCGATTTCGCTCATGGCGGCCTCCCGCTAGGTTGGAGGCCATGCTATTGCGAAGTTCGGTATAGCAAATGTGCCACTAGTCACGGCGGGGCCGCTCCGCGGCTCCCGCCCCCAAAGTTTCGCGAAGCGAAACCTTGGGCCCCGTTCCGCGACCCCCAACTCCCCCCGCCTTCGGCGCGCCCC
>DJAN01000167.1:3536-3812 GCA_002429615.1 Lysobacteraceae bacterium UBA6001 | reverse complement strand
CGATCGCATCGCCCTTGGCCAGATGCAGGTGCACCAGCTTGCCCAGATCGCCGCCACTGACCACCAGCGCCACACCCAGCAAGCCGCTGGCCAGCCCCGCCGCGCGCCAGCGATCGATCCGCTCGCCCTCGATCAGCGCCGACAACAGCAGTGTCCACAACGGCGTCGTCGCCATCAGCAGCGCCGCGTTCACCGGTGTCGTCGAGCGCAGGCCGAAGAACATCGCCAGGTTGAACCCGGCCACGCCCAATATGCCCACCGCCAGCAGCGCCGGCA
>DJAN01000167.1:2623-3342 GCA_002429615.1 Lysobacteraceae bacterium UBA6001 | reverse complement strand
GCGCTGATCGGGCTCATCCCCGCGATGACATGCGCGCCCACGTTGAACGCGCTGCCCCAGAAGAAAGCGGTCAGGACCAGGCTGGCGTAGGTCAGCGGAAGCGTGCGCATCGGAGCGGCTCCAGAAAGGAATGCGCGCATGCTGCGCCCGCCTCGGCCCGGGTAGAATTCCCATAAACACCGGGCTTGAGGGGAAAAAATTCCCATGCTGGACTGGGAGGACCTGCGCCACTTCGCCGCCTTCGCCCAGGCAGGCTCGCTGGCCGCCGCCGCGCGCCGCCTGCAGGTCGAGCACGCCACCGTGGCCCGGCGGATCGCCGCGCTGGAAGCCGCGCTCGGCCTGAAGCTGGTCGATCGCCGGGCCCGCGCCTATGTGCTGACCGCCGAAGGCGAGCGCATCGCCGCACTGGGCCGGCAGATGGAAGACGGCGCCGATGCCGTGGTGCGTGCCGCTGCCGCCGGCCAGCAGGCCCTGGCCGGACGGGTCTCGCTCAGCGTGCCCCCGGCCACCGCCGCCAGCGAACTGGGGCCGCACCTGGGCGAACTGCGGCGCCGGCATCCGGCGATCCACCTGCTGCTGGTAGCGGAAACCCGCCTGGCCTCGCTACGCAACGAGACCGACCTGGCCCTGCGCCTGGTGCGCCCGGAAGACCCGGAACTGGTGGTGCGCCGCCTGCGGCGACTGGGATTCTCGTGGTACGCCGCGCCGGACTACCTCGC
>DJAN01000167.1:1848-2490 GCA_002429615.1 Lysobacteraceae bacterium UBA6001 | reverse complement strand
GCGCCGGACTACCTCGCCCGCACCGCCCCGGCGCAATACGAATTTGTCGGCTACGACGAAAGCCTGGACGACAGCCCGCAGCAGAAGCGCCTGTTCGATTTCGCCGCGGGCCGGCCGCTGGTCCTGCGCAGCAACAGCGCCGACGTGCAGCGGGCCGCGGTACGTGCCGGGGTCGGCATCGCGCTGCTCGGCGATTTCCGCGAGAACCTCGACGACCCGCGCATGACCCGCCTCGACGTGGCATTGCCCAAGCTCGAACGCGACCTGTGGCTGGTCGTGCACCGCGACCTGCGGCAGGCGCCGGCGGTCCGGGCGGTGGCCGACTTCCTGGTCGAGGTGCTGGCCGAGGCCTAGTCGTCTTCCTCTTCGCTGCTGCCCGGCAGCAGCGCCGCGCGGGTGCCATCCAGCAGGCCACGGCTGGCCTGGCCGTTTTCCAGGAACAACAGCTCGCCGGACTCGCCGCGCTTGATGCTGCTGTCGATGGCGATCACCCGTCCGTCGAAATAACTGCCCACGTGCGCCATCGAGGTATGCCCGACCACGATGCGCGCCACGCCCAGCGTGCGCAGCAGCTCGGTCACGGTGTCGGCGGTGGCGCGGCCATCGAAGTAGCCGCGGTACCAGATCGGGCTGGTCTTGCCG
>DJAN01000167.1:677-1682 GCA_002429615.1 Lysobacteraceae bacterium UBA6001 | reverse complement strand
CAGATCGGGCTGGTCTTGCCGTCGTACAGCGGCGCGGTGCGCGGGTCGGCCTTCACTTCCGCCTTCGGCGTGCCGAGCGACTGCTGGTAGCGCCGGTTGGCCTCGTCGCGGTCGATGCCCTGGGCCAGGAACTCCGGCGAGATGCCGCCGTGCAGGAACAGCGTGTCGCCCACCCGCGCGATCGCCGGCGCTTGCCGCAGCCACGCGCCGAGCACGCTGTCGGCGGCGTACAGCGCCGGATACGAACGGCCCAGCAGGCTCGCGACCTGCGCGTACTTCGGGTTGAGGTAGCGCAGGTCGTCGTACAACTCCATGGTTTCGTGGTTGCCCAGCACGAACAGCACGTCGCCACCGGCCGCGCGCGCCTGCCGCTGCAGCTGCTGCAACAGCCAGAATGCCTCGGTGACCTGCGCGCCGCGGTCGAACACATCGCCGCCCACCACCAGCAGGCCATCGCCCCAGGCCCAGCGGTCCTGTGCGTCGATCAGGTCGTTGGCGCGCAGCAGCTGACGCAGGATGCCGTACTGGCCGTGGATGTCCGACAGCGCCGCCAGCTTGGCCGGCATCGGCCGTTCCGCGCGGACGGGGGGAGCGGCCGCCGCGTCGATCTCCAGCGCATGCGGATAACCGCAGCGCGCCGGCACCGTGGCGCGGCCATGACGGAAGGCGACATGCGCGCGCTGCACCTTGCCCTCGCACACCCATTCGGCATCCAGCCCGTTGCCGGCGCGGCGCAGGTACGGGCCGTCGTCCAGCGGGGTGGGCACCGGCTCGGCGGCGAAGGCGAGGGGCGTGAGCAGGAGGGCAAGCAGCGGAAGCAGGGCGCGCATGAGGGACCGGACGAACGACACAAGCCCCCGATGATGCCCCGGTTCGCCGCGCGCTGCCGGTTCCATAGGTCATGCCCGTCGTGACGCCGGGCTACGCTGGGGCGCTGCTATGCTCGCGCCGACCGTCCACGAGGGAGCAGTGCGATGAAGCATGCAGCGATGGGTGTCGTCCTGG
>DJAN01000167.1:0-492 GCA_002429615.1 Lysobacteraceae bacterium UBA6001 | reverse complement strand
CAGCGATGGGTGTCGTCCTGGTTCTCGGCCTCGCCGCGTGCGCGCCGCCGAAGTCGGTGCAGCCCGACAGCCCCGGTCCGCAGGTGCGCAGCGATGGCAGCTGCCACGCCGACCGCGTCGCCTGGGCCGTGGGCCAGCCGTCCGACCAGCAGGTGATGGCGCGGGTCTGGAAGGAGAGCGGCGCCGGGCTGATCCGCCCGATCGCGCCGGGCCAGGCGGTCACGCGCGACTTCAAGCCGGACCGCATCAACGTCTACGTCGATGCCGGCAACCTCATCACCAAGGTCGACTGCGGCTGATGCCCGAAGCGGCATCGGCGCGGAGGCGACAATGAAAGTGCTGCTGGTCCATGGCCTGTGGAATTCGCGCCATTGGCTCGCGCCCCTGGCCTGGCGGTTGCGCCGCGCCGGTTTCGAGGTCGAACTGTTCGGCTATGCCAGCCTGTTCGCCGGCGCCGAGGCGGCGATGCCGCGGCTGGCCGAGCGCATCGCC
>DJAN01000045.1 GCA_002429615.1 Lysobacteraceae bacterium UBA6001 | reverse complement strand
CGGGACCGTTGGCGCCATGGATGGCGCCATCGAGCCTCCATGGAGGGATTCACGGCGTGTCTCGAAAGGGCCAAGCCCCCGGAGGCCGTGCAGGATCGATAAACAGCCGATCCACCTCGCAGGCCAGTAATAAAAAAGCCCCGGACAACAAAAAACCCCCTCCTCGCGGAGGGGGCTTTCCAATCGGTACGGCCAGTACAGCAGCCCGCAGGGATTACTGCAGCAGGCTGAGCACGTTCTGCGGGACCGACTTGGCCTGGGCCAGCATCGCGGTACCGGCCTGCTGCAGGATCTGCGTGCGGGTCAGCTCGGCGGTTTCCTTCGCGTAGTCGGTGTCCTGGATGCGGCTACGGGAAGCCGACAGGTTCTCCGAGGTGGTGCTCAGGTTGGCGATGGTCGAGGTGAAGCGGTTCTGCACCGCACCCATGTCGGCGCGCGAGGAGTTGACCGAGGTCAGCGCCTTGTCGACGATTTCCAGCGCCTTCTGCGCACCCTCGAAGGTCGAGATGTCCAGGTCCTTCAGGGTGCTGGTGTCACCGGCGGCCGCGGTCTGCGCGGCAAAGCCGCCGAAGCCGTTGGTGATGCCGGTGCCGCCCGCGATGGTGCCCGCGGTGAAGGAGGTGAAGTCCTGGCCGGCCTTCAGCGACTCCAGCTTGACCTGGCCGCTGGTGGCGTCGATCGACGCATACATGCCGGTCTGGTCCAGCTTGTCGTTGATCGCGGCGGCGACCTTCTTGTTCACATCAGCCGCGGTGTCGCCGGCAGCGATCTTGACGTCGGCCAGGTTCACCGTGACCGCCTTGCCAGCCGCGGTCTTGACGCTGATCTTCATGCCCGAGATGGTGCCCGACGCCGTCGCGGTGCCGGTCACGCCAGCCGAGCTGGTCGAATCGGCGAAGCCGGCCTTGCCCAGGGTGTCCACGTTCGCATCGACGATGCTGTTGATGCCGATGGTCTGGCCGGCGTCGGCGCCGACCTGGAACAGCGCGCCCGAGAACGAACCGTCCAGCAGCTTGGTGCCGTTGAAGCTGGTCTGGTTCGCCACGCGGTCGATTTCCGACAGCAGCTGGGTGACTTCCGAGTTCAGCGCGTCACGGTCCGAATCGGAGTTGGTGGCGTTGGCCGACTGCACCGACAGCTCGCGGATACGCTGCAGGTTGTTGCCGATTTCGACCATCGCGCCTTCGGCGGTCTGCGCCAGCGAGATGCCGTCGTTGGCGTTGCGCGAAGCCACGTCCAGGCCGCGGATCTGCGTGGTGAAGCGCTCCGAGATCGCCAGGCCGGCGGCGTCGTCCTTGGCGCTGTTGATGCGCAGGCCCGACGACAGGCGCTGGATCGTGGTCGCCATGCTGGAGCTGGAGGTGTTGAGGTTGCGCTGAGCGTTCAGCGACATAACGTTGGTGTTGATGACCTGTGCCATTTGATATCTCCTCTAAGCGATTTTTCCGGTGACCCCTGCGGGGTCTCTGGGCCTTTCGCAGGGGGGCCATCATTTGGCCGTTGCCGCTGCTGAATTGAATAACGGCGTGCTGTCAACAACCTTTAGCGCTTGCCTGAACATTTTTTGCTTGCGCCAGGCCTGCAAAAGCAGCCGATTGAGGGGTTTCGGCAGCGCCCGGCGGAACTTTAGGGCCCTTTTTTGCCGGGTTTGGCAAGAACGCACCGCCGCCACGTGACGCGCGTCGCGGTGCGCGAGGCGCTGCGTTCGCGCGCATACCACACGCCATCAATCAACACGTGGAATGCGTTTGCATGTGTAGGAGATTTGCTTGATAGGCGAAATTTCCAATTCTCGTCACTGGACACGCTATCGAGAATTCGCACGCGGTCGATCTCGGCCGCGGCGCTTCCGCGTGGATGCGTCATACGCATTCAAGGAAGTCGCATGTCCATATTCGTTCCGAAGAAGCATCCGCTTGTTGTTTCCCTGCAGATCGCCTTGTGCGTGTTGCCGTCGTCCGCGATCGCCAAGCAGCTGATCGTCATCAATGATACGAGCAGTGCGAGCGGCACCTACGATACCGGCACGGCCAACGGCCGCGACGGCACTGCATTGATCGCGGAAGACGGCGGCGACATCGGAGTGGGCGCCGACCCGGTGGTCGTCACCACTGCCGGCAACGACGCACATGGCCTGTATGCGAATACCACCGGCACCATCTCGCTCGACAACGCGCCGCGCATCACCACCCAGGGCGCGCGCAGCTTCGGCGCGCTGGCGTCCGGGGGCGGCAGGTTCACGCTTGGCGGTGGCACGGTCTCGGTCGAGGGCGAGGAGGCCCACGCCATTGTCGCCATGACGAACGCGGACGGGCATGGCCGTGCGATCGTCACCGGCACCGCACTGTCGAGCCGCAAGGGCACCGTGGTGCTCGCGCAGGGGGCCAAAAGCGTCGCCACCGCGACCAGCGTCCAGGCGACGCAGGGAGCGGACGCCGAGACGGCGGGTGTGGTGGCGTTCGGCAGCGGTGAGGTGCGGCTGGTCGGCGGCTCGCTGACTTCCGAGGCTGCCGCACCGCTGCTGCTGGCCAATGGCGCCGGCAGCAAGGTCACCACCAGCGCGGCCTTCCAGGGCAAGGGCAGTGCCAGCGAAGGGAGCGCCGGCACCGCATTGGCCGGCGGCGTGCTCGACCTGCGTGCCGGCACCGTGCTGGAAACCGCGGGCTTCGGCGTGGCCGCCTATGACGCCGGCAGCACCGTCACCGCCCAGGACGCGACGGTGACCGCCGCCCGTGGCGCCGGTGCCGACGTCCGCGACAGCGGCAGCATCCGCTTCCAGGGCGGCGCGCTCAGCGGCCTGACGCAAGGGGCCTACGTGGCCAGTGGCGGCACCTTTGAAGCCACCGCCACGAAGATCACCGCGACCAGCGCCGGCGATGCGCCCGAAGGCCCGGCCTATGGCGTGGTTTCCGGCCCTGGCGGCAGCGCCGTGCTCAACGCGGGCACCCAGGTGGTCGGCAGCAACGGCGTGTTCGCCGCCGGTGGCCGCGTGCAGGCGACCGACGCCAGCATCGAGGCCAACGGTGCGCCGAGCGCCAGCGACAGCCAGGTGCGGGGCGCCGGCCTCTCGCTGTCCCCGGGCGGCGTGGCAGAGCTGACCAACACCACGATCACGGCCAGCGGCGAAGGCGTGCGCTTCGGCTTCGACCCGCAGGCCGCCGGCCAGACCGCCACCGCCACGCTGAGCGCCGGCAGCGTCACCGCCAGC
>DJAN01000047.1 GCA_002429615.1 Lysobacteraceae bacterium UBA6001 | reverse complement strand
AGCCGCGCGGCGATACCCGCGCCAAGCTGGCGGTGCCGCTGGAAGCGGTGCATGCCGGTGACAGTGTGCGCATCACCGTCAATGGCCGGCAGCTGGACGTGCGCGTGCCCAAGGGCGTGGCGCCGGGCCAGGTGATCCGGCTCGGCGGGCAGGGCAGCAACGGCGGCAACCTGCTGCTGGAGATCGAATATGCGGCGCACCCGCAGTTCGAGGTCGATGGCCGCAACATCCTCTACACGTTGCAGGTCACCCCATGGCAGGCGGCGCTGGGCACCACCATCGGCGTGCCGACGTTGGGGGGTGAGGTCGAGCTGAAGATTCCGGCCGAATCCGATGCCGGGCGCAAACTGCGGCTGCGCGGGCGTGGCCTGCCGGGGACGCCGCCGGGTGACCAGATCGTCGAGCTGGAGATCCTGGCGCCGGCGCCCACCGACGAGGCGCAGAAGAAGGCCTATCGCAACCTCGCCAAGGCGTTTGGCGAAAGCGTCTAGGCACGCACGCCGCAGGAACGAAAAAGGCGCCGCGGAAGCGGCGCCTTTTCATGTTCCGGCGTGGGCGCTCAGCCGACCGGGCTGTCGTCGGCGCGGCTGAAGATGCGCTCGATCACTTCGGACAGCTCGTCCTCGGAGAACGGCTTGGTGATGTAGGCGCGCGCGCCCTGGCGCATGCCCCACATGCGGTCGGTGTCCTGGTCCTTGGTGGTCACCAGAATCACCGGGATGTTCTGCGTGCTCGGCTCGCGCTTGAGCGTGCGGGTGGCCTGGAAACCGTTGAGGTTGGGCATCACCACGTCCATCAGCACCAGGTCCGGCAGCGAGGCCTTGGCCGCTTCCACGCCGGCGGCGCCGTCGGTGGCGGTGATGGTCTCGTGGCCGAGCTTCTCCACGATGCGCTGGATGCCCAGCAACTGCGAAGGCGAATCGTCGACGATCAGGATGCGCGCCATGTGGTTCCCCGTGTGTGCCGAGCGAGTGTAGTGCCACTGCGCGGGCGTCGGATAGAGGGTGGGACGGGTAGCGGGCGAACTCAGTCGATCCGTACCACCGTGCGGCCGAACGACTGTCCCGCCAGCATCGCCTCGAACACCGCCGGCAGCTCGCCCAGGCCCACCTCGCGGGTGCAGATCCGGTCCAGGTGGCGCGGGCGCCACGGCCCGGCCAGCTGCGCCCAGACCTCCTCGCGGATGTCGCGCGCGCTGCCCGACGAGCCGATGCCCAGCAGCGACACGCCGCGCAGGATGAAGGGCATCACCGTCATGTCCAGCTCGGCCGACGCCGCCAGCCCCGCCGAGGCCACGCTGCCATAGGGCACGGTCTGCGCCAGCAGGCTGACCAGCATCGGGCCGCCGACGTTGTCCAGGCCGCCGCCATAGCGCGCGGTTTCCAGCGGTTTGCCGGGCTGCAGCGCCTCGCGGCCCAGCACCTCGTGGGCGCCGATGCCGCGCAGGAAGTCGGCACGGTCGGCCTTGCCGCTGACCGCATGCACCTCGAAACCGGCCCCGCTGAAGATGTCGATCGCCAGCATCCCCACGCCGCCGCTCGCACCGGTGACCAGCAACGGGCCCATCGCGGGCACCTGGCGGTTGTCACGCAGGCGCAGCAGCGCCAGCGCCGCGGTATAGCCGGCGGTACCGATCACCATCGCCTCGCGCAGGTCCAGGCGCTCGGGCAGCGCGATCACCGCGCTCGACGGCAGCCGCACGTACTGCGCATAGCCGCCGTCGCGGGTCTCGCTGAGGCCGCAGCCGGTGGCCAGTACCGCATCGCCCTCGCGGTAGGCCGGGTCGGTGGAGGCCACCACGTGGCCGGCCACGTCGATGCCGCCCACCAGCGGGAAACGGCGCAGGATGCGGCCCTTGCCGGTGCCGGCCAGCGCGTCCTTGTAGTTGACCGACGACCAGGCCGCGCGGATCACCACCTCGCCCGGGGCGAGGTCGCCCAGGCCGATGGATTCCAGCCCGGCGCGGTGGCCGCCGTCGTCCTGGTGGATGCGGAAGGCGCTGAACTGCTCGGGCACGGGCATGGGCGTACTCGTCGGTGAACGGGGGAGTCGGCACCATAGCCGCTCCCGCTGGGCGGGTGGGCGCCTTCTTGTAGAATCGGGCGACAGAACCCAAATCAGGGTTTCCGGGTGCCGATACGCGCCCGACCTTCAGATGGAGCGTGCATGGCCTGGAATACACCCGGCAGCAAGGGGCCCGATGGCCCGGAAGACAATCGCCGCGGCGGCTGGAAGCCGAGCGGTGGCAATGGCGGCGGATGGGGCGGGTTGCCGCCGCAGTTCCGCGATCTGCTGGATGGCGGGGTGTGGCGCTGGGTGCTGCTGGCGATCGTGCTGCTGGTGCTGTTCTCCAGCTTCCAGCTGATCCGCGAGCAGGATCGTGGCGTGGTGCTGCGCTTCGGCCAGTACTCGCGCACCCTGCAGCCCGGCCCGAACTTCAAGCTGCCGTGGCCGATCGAGTCGGTGATCAAGATCAACGCCACCGAGATCAAGACCTTCAGCAGCCAGATGCCGGTGCTGACGCGCGATGAGAACATCGTCAACGTCGAGCTCAACGTGCAGTACCGCGTGGACGACCCGCGCCAGTACAAGTTCGGCACGCTGGACGCCGACCAGGTGCTGCAGCAGGCCGCGCAAAGCGCGGTGCGCGAGCAGGTCGGCCGTTCGGACCTCAATGCCGTGCTCAACAACCGCGGTCCGCTGGCCACCGCCGCGCGCGAGCGCCTGCAGGCCTCGCTCACCGCCTACAACACCGGCCTGGTGGTCACCGGCCTGACCCTGCCCAACGCGCGTCCGCCGGATGAAGTGAAGCCGGCCTTCGACGAGGTCAACGGTGCCCAGCAGGTGCGCGAGCGCTTGATCAACGAAGCCCAGGCCTACGCCGCCAAGGTGGTGCCCGAAGCGCGCGGCCGTGCCGCCAGCACGCGCACCGTGGCCGAGGGCTACAAGGAAGCGGTGATCGCCAAGGCCCAGGGTGACGCGGATCGCTTCAGCCTGCTGCAGCAGCAGTACGCCGGCGCGCCGGAGGTCACCCGCAAGCGCCTGTGGCTGGAAACCGTGCAGGAAGTGCTGTCGCAGAACCGCAAGGTTGTCGGCGGCGACGGCCGCCAGCTGATCTACGTGCCGATGGGCGAGGCGGCCGCCAAGCCCAGCGCGCAGCTGCCGACGATGGCGCTGCCGAGCGTGCTGTCGCAGGACAGCAGCACCGTGCCGCTGAGCGCGGAGAGCATCCGCAACCCGGAGCGCGCCCCGCGCCCGACCGGCCGTGACGGGAGTGAACGATGAAACAGTCGATCTGGATCGCCGTGGCGGTGGTCGTGTTGCTGGGCCTGATGGGCTCGGCGTTCGTGGTGCGCGAGGATCAGACCGGCATGGTGCTGAACCTCGGTCGCGTGGTGCGCTCCGACCTCAAGCCGGGCCTGCACTTCAAGATCCCGGTGGTGGAAACCGCGCGCGTGTTCGACCGCCGCTTCAAGGTGCTCAACACCGCCCCGGCGCGCTACTTCACCGCCGAGCAGAAGGACGTCAGCGTCGACTTCTTCGCCATCGGCTACATCTCCAACGTGGCGGATTTCTATCGCGCCACCGGGGGCGAGGAGTCGGTGGCCGACGCGCGCCTGGCGCCGATCATCACCGACTCGCTGCGCAACCAGATCAACGCGCGCACGCTGCAGCAGCTGGTGTCGGGCGACCGCAGCGAGCTGATCGCCGGCCAGCTGGCCGGCATCAACGCCGCGATCAAGGGCCTGGGCATGCAGATCACCGACCTGCGCATCAAGCAGATCGACCTGCCGGCCGACAGCCAGATCATCAACGACGTGTACGAGCGGATGCGCGCGCAGCGCAAGCAGGAAGCCAGCAAGCTGCGCGCGGAAGGCGAGGAACAGTCGCTGAGCATCCGCGCGCAGGCCGACCGCGAGTCCACCGTGATCGTGGCTGATGCCGAGCGCGACGCGCAGAAGCTGCGCGGCGAAGGCGATGCCGAGGCCGCGCGCATCTACGGCAAGGCGGCGTCGGCGGACCCGTCGTTCTACGCGTTCTACCGCAGCCTGGAGGCGTATCGCGGCTCGATGGCCGACGGCAACGGGGTGATCGTGCTCGACAAGAACGACCCGTTCCTGCAGTACTTCAAGGGCGATCGCTGAGCGCGGCGTCCGGCGAATGAAGCGGCCGCCTTCGGGCGGCCGCTTTCGTTTCAGGCGGTCTGCGCGGCGGGAAGCGTGCGCGGGAACAGGCGCCGGCTCCAGGCGATGGCCGGCGCTTCGACGAAGCGATAGGTGAGCCACGCCAGCGGCAGCGTCGCGGCCAGCGTCAGCACCGCGCACGCCAGGTAGGCCAGCGAGGGCTGCGCGATATGCGCCTGCAGGCGGCGGAACACCGGCATCAGCACGGCGGTCACCACCGGGTGGCCGAGGTAGAGCGAGTAGCTGATCGTGCCCAGCCACGCGGTGCCGCGGTTGACCAGCCAGCGGGGCGCGCGCTGCGACAGGCCCACCAGCAGCACCGCATAGGCGATGCCGCAGCCGAGCCAGAACGACAGCGGCGTCAGTGCGCCGCGTGCGGACAGCACGATGCAGCCCAGCAGCAGCGCCGCGCCGACGAATGCCGACAGCGTGCCGGTGCGCTGTGCGGCCGCCGGGGCCTGCGTGGCGAGCCAGCGGTAGCCGTGATACGCGCACAGGCCGATCGCGAACACCGGCAGGTGGCGCAGCAGGCCGAACGGGCCGGTCAGCGCCAAGCCGATATCGCCGAACAGGCCGGCGGCGGCCATCCACGCGGCCGCCACGCCCAGCACGGCCACGCCCAGCGCCTGGCCCAGCGTGCGCACGCAGGCGAATACCAGCGGGAACACCGCATAGAACAGCATCTCCACGCCGATCGCCCAGCTCGCCCAGACGATGCCTTCCTGCCAGCCATCGAACAGGTTGAAGGTGAAGGTGAGGTTGGCGAGCACTTCCTGCCACGCATGCCCGGCATGCGCGCCGCGACCGTCGCGCCACAGCGAGAACGCCAGCCAGGCGTAGAACAGGGGCGCGATGCGCAGCAGCCGGTGCACATAGAAGCTGGCCAGCGGATGGCCGCTGGCGCGGTGGCGCGGCATCGTGTAGCACAGCGAGAACGCGCTGATGACGAAGAACAGCGCCACGCCGGTGGCGCCGGCGGCGACCAGCGCGGCCAGCCAGGCGTCGGGGCGCACCTGCGGGGCCGGCATCGCCATCACGTGGTAGAGCACCACATACACCGCCGCCAATCCACGCAGCGCGTCCAGGAATGCCAGTCGTTGCTTCGCCATCCTGCCTGCGGTCCTTGCGTAGAGGGATGCGCACCATACCTGCCTGCCACGCGCCGGCTCAACCACGGCTCCCGGGCATGCACATGCCTGAACGGGCGGGGGTGGTGGCCGTCACATGAAACCCGGATAATGCACAAAAGCCGGCCGGGCATCCGTCCGGCTTTTTCCGTGTCTGGGCCGGTGCGTGCCGGTGTCACCCCGTTTGGTGGCGCCAACAGGCAGTGCCGGCCAGGCCACGATCAATCCATCAGCGGCCCCGATGGCCGCCCGCAAAGGAGTTACCCGTCATGGGTCAGTCTGTCGTCGTGCTCGGCGCCCAGTGGGGCGATGAAGGCAAAGGCAAGATCGTCGATCTGCTCACCGAGGAAATCGGTGCCGTCGTGCGTTTCCAGGGCGGCCACAATGCCGGCCACACCCTCGTCATCAACGGCAAGAAGACCGTCCTGCACCTGATTCCCTCCGGCATCCTGCGCGACGACGCGCTGTGCCTGATCGGCAATGGCGTGGTGATCTCGCCGGCCGCGCTGAAGAAGGAGATCGAGGAGCTGGAGAATTCCGGCGTCGAGGTGCGTTCGCGCCTGAAGATCTCGCCGGCCGCGCCGCTGATCATGCCGTACCACATCGCGCTGGACCAGGCGCGCGAGAAGGCCGCTGGCGGCAAGGCCATCGGCACCACCGGCCGTGGCATCGGCCCGGCGTATGAGGACAAGGTCGCCCGTCGCGGCATCCGCGTCGCCGACCTGCATTACCCCGACCAGCTGGCCGAGAAGCTGCGCGCCGCGCTGGATTACCACAACTTCGTGCTGACCCAGTACCTGGGCGTGGAAGCGGTGGATTACCAGAAGACCTACGACGAGGCGCTGGCCTTCGGCGAATACGTGCAGCCGATGAAGTCCGACGTCGCCGGCATCCTTCATGACCTGCGCAAGCAGGGCAAGCGCGTGCTGTTCGAAGGCGCGCAGGGTGCGCTGCTGGACATCGACCACGGCACCTATCCCTACGTCACCAGCTCCAACACCACCGTCGGCGGCGCGCTCGCCGGCACCGGCGTCGGTGCGCAGGCCATCGACTATGTGCTCGGCATCGCCAAGGCCTACGCCACCCGCGTCGGCGGCGGCCCGTTCCCGACCGAGCTGGACGACGAGATCGGCCAGGGCATCCGCGACCGCGGCGCCGAGTACGGCGCTTCCACCGGCCGCCCGCGTCGTTGCGGCTGGATGGACATCGTCGCGCTGAAGCAGGCCGTGCAGATCAACGGCATCAGCGGCCTGTGCATCACCAAGCTCGACGTGCTCGACGGCATGGAGAAGCTCAAGGTCTGCATCGCCTACGAATACCGCGGCAAGCGCACCGAGTACGCGCCGCTGGACGCGCAGGGCTGGGAAGAGTGCACCCCGGTGTACCTGGAATTCCCGGGCTGGAGCGAGAACACCCACGGCATCACCGAGTGGGACAAGCTGCCGCCGGCGGCGCGCGCCTACCTGCGTGCGCTGGAGGAACTGGCTGGCTGCCCGGTCTCCATCGTCAGCACCGGTCCGGATCGCGACCACACCATGGTGCTGCAGGATCCGTTCGCCTGATCCAGGCGTTCGCGGCCCAAAGAAAAGCCCCGCTTCGGCGGGGCTTTTTCATGGTGCCAGGGCAGGGCCGGTTACATCGGCCGCGGCTTTGCCCGTGCATCGGCGGCATTCACCGCCGACAACGCCGCCCACAGCGCGGCCAGGTTGACCACCAGCTGCAGTTCGGCCGACTTGCTGTCGTCGCCGCCGCGCCAGCGATGCGCGTCCTCGCGCGCCTCGTCCGGGAGCATGGCCAGCAGGCTGGCATCGTCCATGGCGCGTGCCGAGCGCTGCAGGCGCAGCGACAGCCGTATCGCCGCGACCAGCCGGGCCAGCATGTGCAGGGTCGAGGCGGTGGCGACCAGCAGCAGCACGGCGCGCAGCAGGTCCTGGTGCGCCCAGCCGGGTACCGCTTCCATCGCCGCGGCCAGGCCCAGCGCGCAGGTGCGCCACAACGGCCAGGCGCGCTTGCGGCGTTGCGGCCAGTGCACCAGCAGTCCGCCCAGTGCGATGGCACAGGCGCAGATGGCGATCAGGTCGTGGGTGCTCAACGCCATCCAGGTGGTGGTGGTGGCCAGCAGCGCCAGCGCCAGCCACGGTGGCGGCAACAGGCGGCGCAGATAGCCCAGGCCGACCCCGTGGACAAGGCTGGTGAGGCTGCGTTCGCGGGAACTGGCGGTCATCGACGGCACGGCTCGTTTTGACTGATCAGCATCGTGGCCGGGGCGGTGTCGTAGAAAGGTCGGATGGCGGGGTGGGGTGCCGGACCGGTTCAGGCGCGGCGGGTACGTCCCGATCATCCATCATCCTCATGGGTCATTGCACCCGGATGACGCGCCGGCGTGACCAGGTTCGCATTGTGCGTCGCCCGCCCCGGCTGATCTATGATCCCCATTCATCAGTCGCAGGGGGCGACGATTCATGAGCCGAGGCCAATACAACGACCTGCTGGCGTTCCTCGCCGTGGCACGCGAGCGCAACTTCACCCGCGCGGCCGCGCAGCTGGGGGTGTCGCAGTCGGCGCTCAGCCATGCCATCCGCGGGCTGGAGAGCCGGATGGGGGTGCGCCTGCTGACCCGCACCACGCGCAGTGTGTCGGCCACCGACGCCGGCGAGCGCCTGTACCAGTCGCTGCGCGGGCGCTTCGAGGAGATCGACGCCGAGCTGGCCGCGCTCAGCAGCGCCCGCGGCGTGCCTGCCGGCACCGTGCGCATCACCACCGGCGAGAACGCGCTGGCGACCATCCTGTGGCCGAAGCTGGCGCCGGTGCTGCGCCAGTACCCGCAGGTGCACCTGGAATTCGACGTCAGCTACGGCCTGAAGGACATCGTCGCCGAACGCTTCGATGCCGGCGTGCGGGTGGGCGAGCAGATCCAGAAGGACATGATCGCCGTGCCGATCGGCCCGCCCACGCGCATGGCGGTGGCCGCCGCACCGGCCTACTTCGCCCGCCACCCGCCCCCGGTCACGCCTCAGGGGCTGGCGGCGCACAACTGCATCAACCTGCGCCTGCCCACCCATGGCGGGCTGTACACCTGGGAGTTCGAGCGCGAAGGCACGGCGATGAACCTGCGCGTGGAGGGGCAGCTGGTGTTCAACAGCGCCAGCCAGATCGTGCATGCCGCGCTGGGCGGCTTCGGCGTGGCGATGCTGCCGGAGGACATGTTGCTGGCCGACATCGCCGCCGGAAGGCTGATGCGGGTACTGGAGGACTGGTGCCCGCCGTTCCCCGGCTATCACCTCTACTACCCCACGCGACGCCAGCTGTCGCCGGCGTTCGCGCTGGTGCTGGAGGCGCTGCGGCTGCGCTGAGCGCGACCGCTAGCCCTGCAGGTCGAGGATCGGCGCGAAACCGCCGAAGATCATCCGCTTGCCGTCGAACGGCATCGGGTTGTCGGCCATGCGCGGGTCTTCCATCATCTTCTTCATGCCGGCATCGCGGGTTGCCTTGTCCGGCCATTCGATCCACGAGAACACCACCGTCTCGTCCTCGCGCGCTTCCACTGAACGGAAGAAGTCGGTCTGCTTGCCGTGCGGCACGTCGTCCCCCCAGCACTCGACCACGCGCAGGGCGCCGAACTCGATGATCAGCGCATCGCCCTCGCGGGCATGGGTGAGGAACTTCTCGCGGTTGGCGGTGGGCACCGCCATGACGAAGCCATCGACATAGGACATGGCGTTCTCCATCGGGACGCGGCGGAATGCGCGCCTTCCCTAGTGCAACGAAGGAAGCGCTGCCGGATCGACAGCGCCGGCGTGGGGGATTCAGCTGCCGCGCACAAGCCTTAACCGGCGTCGGCGTGGCCGGCCGCATAGGCCAGCCCGCGCCGCAGCTGGGCCAGGAACTCGGGTTGGGCGTAGATCTCCTCGGTATGGCCCAGCCCGGTGTACCAGGCCCGGCCGCCGGCATGGGTGTGGTGCCAGGCGATCGGATGATCGGCGCCCATGCGGCCGCCCGCGTACAGGCGTTCGTCGAGCGTGGCGACGACCTGCACGCGGCCACGCGGATTGCGGTCGTAGTTGTAGAACTCGTCATGCACCGGCCAGGCGGCGCCGCTCGCCACGCCGTCGCGCTCGGGCTGTACCCGGCTGTGCTGCAGGCCGGGCGGATGGTCCTGGAAGTAGGCGCCGACCAGCGCGCCATACCAGGGCCAGTCATGGCCGGTGTCGGCGGCGGCATGCACGCCGACAAACCCGCCGCCGCCGCGCACGAACGCTTCCATCGCGCGCTGTTGCGGGGCATCGAGCACGTTGCCGGTGGTGCTGGCGAACACGATCACCCGGTAACGCGCGAGATTTTCTGCGGTGAACGCCTGCGCCTGTTCGGTGGCGTCGGCCTGCATGCCCATCGATCCGGCCAGCTGCCGCAGCGTCTGCACCGCGACCGGAATCGAGGCGTGGCGGAAGCCCACGGTGCGGCTGAAGATCAGGACGCGTTGCGGCGGCGTGGCATCGGCGGGCATCGTGGGCGGGAGCAGGGGGGCTGAGGACGGGCAGGATGGCACGCAGGCGTCCAGTGGGCGAACCCGCCGGTGATCGCCGCGCGCCGCCGCCGTGCGTCGCCGGGAGGCCAGAACTTTCGCCGTGGTGCGTGGTCTGCCCCTTGCGACACCTTCGCGCGGGAGCCTGGCCATGCCGTTGTCCATCCCGATGTCGTCCCGGCTGCGCCTGGCCGCGTGTGGCCTGGCGCTTGGCTGGGCAGGCGTGCCGCCGGCGATTGCCGCCGACCCGGCCGCGCAGGCGCAGGCCATCGAGACGCTCGCCGACGCTTTGCAGCAGCGCTTCGTCTATCCCGAACAGGGCGCGCGCTATGCCGACATGCTGCGCGCCCATCTGGCGGACGGCGACTATGCGGGGATCGAGGACACCCAGGCGCTGGCCGAGCGTCTCACGCAGGACCTGCAGGCGGTCGCCCCCGATGGCCACCTGCGCGTGGATGCGGCCACCGGGCCCGGCCCG
>DJAN01000044.1:1432-2692 GCA_002429615.1 Lysobacteraceae bacterium UBA6001 | reverse complement strand
AGGCCCCCAACGCCTACCGCAGCGGCGGCGGCGTGCCCGGCCCGCTGTTCTGGCAGAATCAGGCCGATTACGACCTGCAGGCACGCATCGATCCGGCCACCCACCGCCTCGCCGGCGAAGCCACCATCACCTACACCAACCGCAGCCCGGACACGCTCGACGTGCTGTGGCTGCAACTGGACCAGAACCTCTACCGCGCCGACTCGCGCGCCAGCATGGCCCGCCCCACCCGCCGCGCCGAGACCACCGACGGCCTGCGCATCGCCGCGGTCGAGGTGGAGCGCGCCGGCAAGCGCGCGCCGGTGCATTACCTGGTCGATGACACCCGCCTGCGCGTGGACCTGCCGCAGCCGCTGGCCGGCCAGGGCCAGGCACTCAAGCTGCACATCCGCTACGACTACGACATCCCCGGCACCTGGGGCGGCCGCACCGCCGTCACCCCGAGCCGCAACGGCGAGATCTACGAGATCGCGCAGTGGTATCCGCGCATGGCGGTCTACGACGACCTGCGCGGCTGGGACACCCAGCCCTACCTGGGTTCGGAGTTCTATCTCGAATACGGCACCTTCGATTACGCGGTGACCGTGCCGTGGGACTACCTCGTCGCCGGTTCCGGCGAACTGGTCAATCCGCAGGACGTGCTCACCGCCACCCAGCGCGAACGCCTGCGCCAGGCCGCGCAGAGCGAGCGCACCGTGCTGATCCGCACCCCGCAGGAAGTCACCGACCCGGCCAGCCGCCCCACCCGCGAGGGCACCCGCACCTGGCGCTTCCACATGGCGCATACCCGTGACGTGGCCTTCGCCGCCTCGCCGGCGTTCGTCTGGGATGCCGCGCGCATCGACCTGCCGGAAGGCCGGCATGCCATGGCGATGTCGGTATATCCGGTCGAAGGCGTAGGTGCGGACAAGTGGAACCGTTCCACCGAGTACGTGAAGGGCGCCATCGAACACTTCTCGCAGTGGTATCCGTATCCGTGGCCGGTAGCGGTCAACCTGGGCGGCCACGGCGCCGGCATGGAATATCCGGGCATCGTCTTCGACGGCATGGACGACGCCGGCAAGCCGCTGTTCTGGATCACCGCGCACGAGATCGGGCATACCTGGTTCCCGATGATCGTCGGCTCCAACGAGCGCCGCCATGCGTTCATGGACGAAGGCTTCAACACCTTCATCGACATCTACGCTTCCGATGCGTTCAACCATGGCGAGTACGCGCCCAAGCGCGATTCGGAGTACGCGCCGAAGGGCGGCAACCCGG
>DJAN01000044.1:0-1273 GCA_002429615.1 Lysobacteraceae bacterium UBA6001 | reverse complement strand
CGCCGAAGGGCGGCAACCCGGTCGATGAGATCCTGCCGCTGCTGGCCGACGCGGACGCGCCGACCCTGATGGATACCGCCGACGCCACCAGCGAGAGGTACCGCCATCCGTTGACCTACTTCAAGGGTGCGCTCGGGCTGGTGCTGCTGCGCGAGCAGATCCTCGGCCCGGAACGCTTCGACCCGGCCTTCCGCAAGTACATCGCCACCTGGGCGTTCAAGCACCCGGATCCGTCGGACTTCTTCCGCCTGATGGAAAGCGAGTCCGGCGAGGACCTGTCGTGGTGGTGGCGCGGCTGGTACCTGCACAACTGGCAGTTGGACATGGGCGTGCGCGAGGCGCACTACGTCGATAACGACCCCGGCAAGGGCCTGCTGGTGACGCTGGGCAGCCGGCAGCCGCTGGTGATGCCGGCCACCCTGCGCGTGGACCTGGCCGATGGCAGCCACCTCGACCAGCGCGTGCCGGTCGAGGCGTGGCTGCAGCAGAAGACCCCGCAGGTGAAGCTGCCCACGCACCAGAAGGTGCTGCATGTCAGCCTGGACCCGGACGCGAAGCTGCCGGATGCCGACCGTAGCGACAACCGGCTCGACATCGCCGGCTGAGCCGCGCCGCGATCAGCCCGCGGTCGGGGCGGGTGCGAGCGCCAGAGTGGTTTCCCGGCGCCGCGCCTTGAGGCCGAAGCACGGCCGCAGCCAGGCCACGCGACGGATCACGCCTTCGTGCAGCAGCAGGCAGCCGGCGGCGGTACCGGCAATCACCAGCAGCGGTTCGAGCACCGGACCCAGGCGATGGGGGATCAGCCAGAACGCCAGCGGCACCATCAGGCTCTGGTGCAGGATGTACCAGGGGTACACCGCCTCGGTGCAATACGGCAGCCAGCGGAACGGACGGTTCAACCCCACCTGGCCCCAGCCGAAGATCGTCAGCAGCGCCATCCAGGTATAGCCGGCGCGGGCGATGCGCTCGATCGTGTACCAGGGCAGCTGCGCCCACATGCCATGCACTTCGACGTGGTGCCGGCCGGCGGTGCGCAGGCCCAGCTCGATGCCGATGCACAGCACCGCCAGGCCGAGCGTGGCCCAGCGCCAGCGCCGCACATGGGCCCAGAACGTGTCCTGCCGCGCCACCGCATAGCCGAGCAGGAACAGCGGCAGCGATTCGGCATGCTCGAACCAGTCACCGAACAGCGCATGGGTCGGCTCCCAGCGCGGCATCACCCACAGCAGGGCGAAGACCTCCCACGCCCACGGCAGCAGCAGCCACGCCGCCG
>DJAN01000086.1 GCA_002429615.1 Lysobacteraceae bacterium UBA6001 | reverse complement strand
GCCGCCGCGCGCGGCCGCCGCCGAGGCCGGCGAGGTCGCCTATTCGGCGCAGCTGCTGGACCGCCTGCGCGCGGACAACCGCGTGGTGTTCGTCAACATGACCGCCGACTGGTGCGTCACCTGCAAGGCCAACGAACGCCATGTTCTGGGCAGCGGCGAGTTCCGCGACACCCTGCGCCGGGTCGATGCGGTGTACATGAGCGGCGACTGGACCAACGAGGATCCGGCGATCAGCGCCTTCCTCAAGCAGCACCAGGCGGTGGGCGTGCCGCTCTATGTGGTCTACGGGCCGGGCGCGCCGCCGACCGTGCTGCCGACCGTGCTGACCCAGGCCATCGTCGAGGACGCGCTGCTGCGCGCGGCGCGCTGAGGCCGCGCCCGGCGCCAGCCTCTCTCGGGGAACGCGCCGGCATCTTGCGGGCTACGCGACGGCTTCGCGCGGCTTGGCCGCTCCCGCGCCGGGCCCGGTACCCGGCTGATGCGGCGTTCAGGGCGCCGCCGGCACCGCTCCCGCCAGCATCGGCGGGGGTTTCCGGCGAATTTCAAACGTTCGTTTAAAACAGCGACAACTTCGCCTATCTGGACAGTATCGCGGGCATCGCGCAGACTCGCGGCCTTTCCGGTTCCTGTCTCCGCCATGGCCCGACTGCTGTTGTTGCACGGCCCCAACCTGAACCTGCTCGGCACCCGCGAGCCGGAGGTCTATGGCCGCGACACGCTGGCCGAGATCGACGCCCGCCTGGCGGCGCAGGCGCAGGCCGCCGGGCACGCGCTGGCGAGCTTCCAGTCCAATGCCGAGCACGCGCTGATCGACCGCATCCACGCCGCGCGCGAGGACGGGACCGCCTTCATCCTGATCAACCCGGGTGCCTTCACCCATACCTCGGTGGCGCTGCGCGATGCGCTGCTGGGGGTGGCGATCCCCTACATCGAGCTGCACCTGTCCAACCCGCACGCCCGCGAGCCGTTCCGCCACCACAGCTATCTCAGCGACAAGGCGGTGGGCGTGATCGTCGGTTTCGGCCCGGACAGCTACCGGCTGGCGCTGGACGCCGCCCTGGCCCGGCTCGGGCCGACCTGACCCCTTTCTTCCGTACCGGGCGGCCGCGTGCCGCCATTCCACGTTTACCCAAGAGGCCACCATGGATCTGCGCAAAATCAAGAAGCTGATCGACCTGCTCGAAGAGTCGAACCTCGCCGAAATCGAGATCAAGGAGGGCGAGGAAAGCGTCCGCCTGGCGCGCGCGCCGAAGGGTGGCTACGCCGCCGCGCCGGCCCCGGTGATGATGGCCGCGCCGGTCGCTGCGGCCGCGCCGAGCATGCCGATGCAGTCGCCGACCGAAGCCTCCACCGGCGGCACCGCCAAGCCGGGCAACGCGCTGCCGGAAGGCCACGTGCTGCGCGCGCCGATGGTCGGCACCTTCTACACCTCGCCGGCACCGGACAAGCCGGCCTTCGTCAGCGTTGGCCAGACGGTCAAGGCCGGCGAGACGCTGGCGATCATCGAGGCGATGAAGATGTTCAACCCGATCGAAGCCGATGTCTCGGGCACGATCGTGGCGATCCTCGGCGAAAGCGGCCAGCCCGTGGAATTCGACCAGCCCCTGTTCGTGATCGGCTGAGGAGCAGCGCATGCTCGATAAAGTCGTCATCGCCAACCGGGGTGAAATCGCGCTGCGCATCCTGCGCGCGTGCCACACCCTCGGCATCCGCACGGTCGCGGTGCATTCCACCGTCGACCGCAACCTCAAGCACGTGGCCATGGCCGACGAGTCGGTCTGCATCGGCCCGGCCGCCTCGGCCGACAGCTACCTCAACATCCCGGCGCTGATCGCCGCGGCCGAGGTCACCGACGCCCAGGCCATCCACCCGGGTTACGGCTTCCTCTCGGAGAACGCCAACTTCGCCGAGCGCGTGGAGCAGTCCGGTTTCATCTTCATCGGCCCCAAGGCCGACACCATCCGCCTGATGGGCGACAAGGTGGAAGCGATCCGCGCGATGAAGGCCGCCGGCGTGCCGTGCGTGCCCGGTTCGGGCGGCCCGCTGGGCGAGGACATCGTGGCCAACACCAAGATCGCCCGCGAGATCGGCTTCCCGGTGATCATCAAGGCCGCCGGTGGCGGCGGTGGCCGCGGCATGCGCGTGGTCCACGCCGAGGGCGCGCTGAAGGCCTCCATCGAGACCACGAAGCAGGAGGCCAAGGCGGCGTTCGGCAACGACCAGGTCTACATGGAGAAATTCCTGGAGAATCCGCGCCACATCGAGATCCAGGTGCTGGCCGACGGCCAGGGCAATGCGATCCATCTGGGCGAGCGCGACTGCTCCATGCAGCGCCGTCACCAGAAGGTGGTCGAGGAAGCGCCGGCGCCGGGCATCACCGAGGAGCTGCGCAACGAGATCGGCAAGGTCTGCGTCGAGGCGTGCCTGCGCATCGGCTACCGCGGCGCGGGTACGTTCGAGTTCCTGTTCGAGAACGGCCGCTTCTACTTCATCGAGATGAACACCCGCATCCAGGTGGAGCATCCGGTGACCGAGCGCATCACCGGCATCGACCTGGTGTGCGAGCAGCTGCGCATCGCCGCCGGCCAGAAGCTGACCATCAAGCAGAGCGACATCGTGCTGCGTGGCCATGCGATCGAGTGCCGCATCAACGCGGAAGACCCGGAAACCTTCATGCCCAACCCGGGCCTGATCACCGCGTTCCATCCGCCGGGTGGCCCGGGCGTGCGCGTGGATACGCACATCTACAGCGGCTACAAGGTCCCGCCGAACTACGACTCGATGATCGGCAAGCTGATCGTGCATGGCCCGGATCGCGAGACCGCGATCGCGCGCATGCGCGTGGCGCTGAGCGAGATGGTCGTGGACGGCATCAAGACCAACATCCCGCTGCAGCAGCGCATCATGCGTGACAAGGGCTTCCAGGGCGGTGGACAGAACATCCACTACCTGGAGAAGCGGCTGGCCGAGCGCAAGAACCAGTCGATCGCGCTGGTGTGATCCGGCGCGAAAAGCGGGCATGAAAAAGGCGGGGATCTCCCCGCCTTTTTCTTTGCCTGCTCGCCGCGCGCGGTCCCTTCGCGCGGCGTCGCCGTTACGGCGTGCCGGTTGCCGGCGCGGACTGCTGCGAACCGGCCTGCAGGTCGTTGCCGGTGCTGGAGGCCGGATCGACCACGGTGACGGTCTCGGTGGAGCCGTCCGGCCAGACGATCTGGAACGTCGCTCCCGCCGGCAGCGAGGCGAACGGCATGCCGCTCTGCGCGCGATACAGCGCCGCCACCTGGGCCGCGCCCATGCGCCGCACCTGCTCGCTGGACTTCACCGAGGTCAGGTGGACCTGCGAGAGGTTCTGGTAGCGGATGTCGGCGGTATCGATCATCACGATGCCGACCGCGGCGGCCGAGTAGGCGACGAACGCCACCACCCAGAACCAGAAGCGCGCACCGATCAACCAGCGTCTGTAGTTCATGACGTGACTCCCGAACCGCTGACCAGGGTGTTCACCATTTCGTCCATTTTGTCGGCACTTTGCCGCGGGACCGCGGCGTCGAATACAAAGGAAGGGAAATCCTGAGACGCATCGGCGGAGCAGATGCCGCCATTGGCGCAATAACTCGTCATCAGATTGCTTTCGGCGCCGCAGGCCAGCCCCAGCCGGCACGCGGCCAGCTGCCAGGCCAGCTGCGAGAACTGGTCGCCGGAGACGTAGCCGCGGTATGCGTCGTCGCCACGGGCGGAGACGCCCATCGCGCCGGACAGCGCCAGATACGCTTCCGGGTCGCGCGAGGCCAGCACGCGCTGGACCAGATCACGCTTGTAGGCGGCAGTGGACAGCAGCGGCTGGCCCAGCGACAGCAGCGCCGCTTCGGCGGCGAGGTTGCCGGCCTGCGCGGCCTGGATCCGCTGCGAGAGGATGTTCGCGGCGGTGAGGCCGTCGCTGGCCACGAAGCCGGCACAGCGCGACTGCAGGTGCTGGCGCGCGCCGATCATCGCGGCCACCGCCGCGCCGTCCTGGCCGGCCAGGGTGGTGCTGTCGGCGCTGAAGCCGGCCGGATTCTGCGCGTAGGCCGCGCAGTAGTCGTAGACGCGGCTGAGCATCCAGCCGGCCTCGGCGTCACCGCCGCGCGCGGCCTGCGCGAGCTGCTGCGCGTAGCGGTAAAGATCGGTCTCGCCCTCGAACCCGGCGCGGCGGTTCACCGGCAGGCCCGGATCGACATGCACGCGATCCTCGACCAGCGGGCGCGGCGGCGGCCCCGGCAGTGCCGGC
>DJAN01000293.1 GCA_002429615.1 Lysobacteraceae bacterium UBA6001 | reverse complement strand
GCCGCCGACCAGCAGGCGCGCCTGCTCGATGCCGCGCTGGACTGCTTCGTGCGGCAAGGCGTCGCGGCCACGCGCCTGCGCGACATCGCCGTGCAGGCCGGCGTGACGCCGGCGCTGGTGAACTACTACTTCGGTGACAAGGAGCAGCTGCTGCAGACCCTGGTCGCGCAGCGCCTGCTGCCGGCGGTGGCGATGCTGGGCGAGCGCCTGGCGCTGGCCGGCGACGACGTCGAGGCCACGGTGCAGGCCTTCGTCGCCGGCATCTTCGAGATCGTCGAGCATCGTCCCTGGTGGCCGCAGCTGTGGGTGCGCGAGGTGCTGTGCGAAGGCGGCGCGCTGCGCGACCTGCTGATGAGCGAGGTCGCGCCGACCACCGCGCGGCTGATGGTGACCCGCTTCAGCGCCGCGCAGGCACGCGGCGAGATTCATCCGGCGCTTGACCCGCGCCTGCTGATGACCTCGTTGATCGGATTGACCCTGTTCCCCATCGCCGGCGCGCCGATCTGGCGCGGCGCGCTGGGCGCGCAGGACCTGGACGCCGCGGCGATCGCCCGGCACGCATTGGCGCTGTTGCGCCACGGCATGACGCCGCCGTGAGCGGCAGGAGCAGGAGATGGAGCGCAACATGCGTTGGATGACGGGGCTGGCTTGCGCTGCCGTGCTCGTGGCCGCGGGCTGCAAGCGCGAACCGCAGCCGCTGCTGGGCACGCTGGAGTGGGATCGGATCACCCTGCCGGCGCCGGTCTCCGAGCGCATCGTCGCGCTGGACGTGCGCGAAGGCGACCAGGTGCGTGCCGGCACCCGCCTGCTGCGGCTGGAGCCGGACCGCACGCGCTCGCAGCTGCAGAGCCTGCAGGCGCAAAGCGCGCAGCGCGAGCAGTCGTTGCAGGAGCTGGTCAACGGCCCGCGCAGCGAGCAGATCGCACAGGCGCAGGCCCAGCTCGCCGCCGCGCAGGCACAGGCGCGCGACGCCAGCGCCTATTACGCGCGCCTGCAACCGCTGGGCAAGCAGCAGCTGGTCGCCGCCGCCGATGTCGACCGCGCACGCGCCGCCGCCGGCGATGCGCAGGCGCAGGTGCGTGCCGCGCAGCAGGCGCTGCTGGAACTGCGCAACGGCACCCGCGCCGAGGAACTGGCGCAGGGCGAATCGGCGCTGCGCTCGGCGCAGGCCGAAGCCGCGGTGCAGGCGGTCAATCTCGACAAGCTCGACATCGTCGCCCCGCGCGACGGGCGCGTGGACAGCCTGCCGTACAAGCTGGGCGACCAGGCCCCGGCGGGCGCGGCGCTGGCGATCATGCTGGTGGGCGACACGCCTTACGCGCGCATCTACGTGCCGGCGACGGTGCGCTCGCGCGTGGCGATCGGCCAGACCCTGCCGGTCACCGTGGCTGGCGGCAGCGAGGTCTACCAGGGGCGTGTGCGGATGATCCGCAGCGAACCGATGTTCACCCCGTACTACGCGTTGTCCGGCAGCGATGCCGAACGCCTGACCTACCTGGCCGAAGTGCAGTTGCCGGCCAGCGCCAACCGCCTGCCGGTGGGCGTGCCGGTGCAGGTGCAGCTCGCGGACGCCGCGCATGACTGAGCCGGCATCCGCCGCCGCGCCGCCCCCCGCGCCAGGCGAGGACGGCATGGCGATCCACGCGCGCGGCGTGACCAAGCGTTTTGGTGCCTTCACCGCCGTCGACCATGTCGACCTCGACGTGCCACGCGCGCAGGTCTATGGCTTCCTCGGTCCCAACGGCTCGGGCAAGTCGACCACGATCCGCATGCTGTGCGGCCTGCTCACTCCGACCGAGGGCGAGATCGAGGTGCTGGGCCTGTCGATTCCGCGCGAGGCCGAAGCGCTGCGCCGGCGCATCGGCTACATGACCCAGCGCTTCTCGCTGTACGAAGACCTCACCGTGCGCGAGAACCTGATGTTCCTGGCCACCGTGCAGGGCCTGCCGCGCGCCCGGCGTGGCGCGCGGGTGGAGGAACTGCTGCACGACTACAACCTGGAGCAACTGCATAAACAGCTGGCCGGCACCCTCAGTGGCGGCCAGAAGCAGCGGCTGGCGCTGGCTGGCGCGGTGGTCCATGACCCGCAGCTGCTGCTGCTCGACGAACCGACCAGCGCGGTCGACCCGGAATCGCGGCGCGACTTCTGGGAAAAACTGTTCGACCTCGCCGACGCCGGCACCACCTTGCTGGTGTCCACCCATTACATGGACGAAGCCGAGCGCTGCCATCGCATCGCCATCCTCGACCGCGGCCGGCTGGTCGCCAACGGCACCCCGGCCGAACTGACCGGCCAGCTCGATGGCCGCACCCTGGGCGTGCGCAGTGGATCGCTGCGGCAGGTGCAGAAGCAGCTGCATGCCATCGACGGCGTGTTGTCCGTGGCCCAGGTCGGCAATGAACTGCGCGTGCTGTGCGCGCCCGGGCATGGCGACCCGGACGCCGTGGCCGCCGCGCTGCGCCAGGCCGGCATCCAGGCCGAGGTGACGCATATCGAGCCGAGCCTGGAAGACGTCTTCGTCGCCGCCACGCGTCGCCGTGAGGAGGCCGCCGCATGAAGCTCGCGCAGATCTATGCGGTGATGGTCAAGGAACTGCGGCAGATGACCCGCGACCGCATGACCCTGGCGATGATGATCGGCATCCCGACCCTGCAGCTGCTGCTGTTCGGCTATGCCATCAACCTCGACGTGCGCCACCTCCCGGCCGCCGTCGCCGACCAGGCCGACACCGCCGGCTCGCGCATGCTGGTGCGCGACATGCTCTCCACCGACGTCATCAAGCCGGTGGCGAGCGCGCAGACGCCCGAACAGATCCAGGCGCTGATCCGCGCCGGCACCATCGAAGTCGGGCTGGTGGTGCCGCCGGATTTCGAGCGGCGCCTGAGCGAGGGCAGGGAAGTGATGCAGGTAATCGTCGATGGCGCCGACACCTCCGTGCAGGCCGCCGCGCGCCAGCTCGCGCAGACGCCTCTGGACGGGCGCATGGCCACCGCGCAATCGGCCATGCGCATCAGCGTGCTGCCGCTGTACAACCCGCAGCGGCAATCGGCGATCAACGTCGTGCCCGGCCTGATCGGCGTGATCCTGACCATGACCCTGGTGATGTTCACCGCCATGGCCATCGTGCGCGAGCGCGAGCGTGGCAACCTGGAAATGCTGATCACCACGCCGGTCTCCAGTGCAGAGTTGATGATCGGCAAGGTGCTGCCTTACATCGCCGTTGGCCTGGTGCAGGCCACGGTGATCCTGGTGCTGGGCGGCTGGCTGTTCGACGTACCGGTGGCAGGAGGCCTGTTCGGCGTCTATGCCGTCTCGATGCTGCTGATCGTTGCCAACCTGAGTTTGGGACTGCTGGTCTCGACCGTGGCGCAGTCGCAGTTCCAGGCGATGCAGATGACGTTCTTCCTGTTCCTGCCCTCGATGCTGCTGTCGGGCTTCATGTTCCCGTTCGACGGCATGCCCAGGCCTGCCCAGTGGCTGGCGGAAATCCTGCCGCTGACGCATTTCATGCGTCTGATCCGCGGCGTGATGCTGCGCGGCGCGGGGTTGCCCGAGCTGTGGCAAGACGCCCTGGCGCTGGCCGCTTTCAGCCTGGTGATGATGGTGCTGGCGGTATTGCGCTTCCGCAAACGCCTGGACTGAAGGCCGCGACCCGGCCGGGTCGCGGCCAACGGCTTACTGCGTGCAGCCGACGCCGCCGCTGCCCACCGACGGCTCGAAATCCAGGCCGACGCGAGCATCCGCCGTCTCGCGGTAGATCAGCGCACGGCAGCGCTGCGCCTCGCTTTCCCAGTCCTGGTAGTAGCGCGCCCCGAGTTCGGGCGTGATGCTCACGCTGGTGCGGCACGAATAGTTCATGTAGCCGTCGCTCGAATAGAAGCTCGCCCCGATGGTGATCGGCTGCCCGGCGGGAATCTGCGCGCGTCCGTCCTTGCCGGTGGGCAGGATCTGCGCGGGACCGTTGGCGCAGATCCAGGGCTGCACGCCAGGCGCCACGCGCATCGACGCCGCCGGCGCACCGGGCGGCATCTTGTAGATGCTCATGCAGCCGCTACCCAGCGCCAGCAGCGCGATCGGCGCGAGAAAACGCAGGGTGCGGCTCATGCGGCGCGCTCCCGGTTGGCGGGCGTAGCGGGTTTGGTATCTGGCTTGACCTTGGGGCCGAGGCGATCGAGTACTTCCTGCACGGACAGCGCGCTGGGCGCATCGGCGGGAACGAGCAGGATGTAGGCGTGGCCATCGGGCTTGCCGAACGTGGTGAACACATGGCGATCGCTGCTGCGGCGGTCGGAGATCGCGGACGGCAGGTTTTCGTACAGCACGAAGTGGGTGCTGCCCTCGCGTTGCGCGACTTCGGCGCAGCGGTAGAGCAGGTAATCGGAGACGGTGGCGGCATCGATGAAGCCATTGCCGGAGAAGCCGACCTTGATCAGCTGGCCGGGGCCGCGCTGTTCCCAGTAGCCGCCGCTGAAGCCGAGCAATGGCGTATTGATGCTGCGATAGCCGGTGGCGCAGCCTGACAGCGCAAGCGCCGTCATCGCGGCGACCGCGAAGTTCCTTTTCCGCACTGGTTTTCCCCCTGGTGGACGTTGCGTCCGTGGCTGGCGGGTGGCGTAGGCGCGCCCGCTCAGAGGGGTGGAGTATGCGGTTGTGGTTGGTGGGCGTTCAAGGGGAGGGGAGTTCCTGTCTCAACGTTCCTCATTTTTTTATTTTTCCAGCTTCGATCAGGCACCTTGCAGTCGCGGCTGAAGCCGCTCCTACAGGAGGGAGGAGAGAAGGAGGGGAGAGAGAGAGAGCAAAAGGGGAGATCAGAAGAAAGCGAGGAGAGATTTTTTCGTCCGGTCGAGGGGATGTGTAGGGACTGTGGGGGCGGGGCCCTTTC
>DJAN01000290.1:822-5969 GCA_002429615.1 Lysobacteraceae bacterium UBA6001 | reverse complement strand
GGCGCGATGCCAGCACCGCGATCGGCACCGGCAGCCGCAGCGACGCCAGCGTCGGCGCCGAGGACTGGAGCACGCTGGATGACCGCTGGCTCGGCACCGGCGGTGTCGCCGTGGACGACAGCGCCGCGGCCAGCGCCGGCAGCGCGGCGGCCAGCGCGCTGGGCGAGCGCACCCCGGAAGGCTTCGTGGCGAAGATCTGGCACCACGCGCAGAAGGCCGCGCAGGAACTGGGCGTGGATCCGCGCGCCCTGGTGGCCCAGGCCGCGCTGGAAACCGGCTGGGGCAAGCGCGGCATCAGCCGCGGCAACGGCAGCGATTCCAACAACCTGTTCGGCATCAAGGCCACCGGCTGGAAGGGCGATTCGGTCAGCACCGGCACCCATGAGTACGTCAACGGGGTCAAGACCACCGAGACCGCCAGCTTCCGTGCCTACTCGTCCGCCGCCGACAGCTTCGCCGACTACGTGCGGCTGCTGAAGAACAGCGACCGCTACCAGCAGGCGCTCAACGCCGGCACCGACATCAAGGGCTTTGCCCGCGGCCTGCAGAAGGCCGGCTATGCCACCGACCCCGGCTATGCGGCGAAGATCGCCGCGATCGCGCACGGGCCCACCATTGATCGCGCCGTGGCGGCGATCAGCCAGTATTCCGGCCAGTCGGCCGGCGCCGACCTGTCGCGCGCCGTCGCCAGCAACGCCGGCATGGGCTACCTGAGGTAACGACGCATGTCCAATGTCCTGTCCACCGGCACCGGTGCCCTCATCGCCTTCCAGCGTGCGCTGGCCACGGTCAGCCACAACGTCGCCAACATCAACACCGAAGGCTACAGCCGGCAGAAGGTCAGCTTCACCACGCGCACGCCCACCGACTATGGCTACGGCTACGTCGGCAGTGGCACGCAGATCAGCGACATCAGCCGCGTCGCCGACCAGCTGGCGATCTCGCGCCTGCTCGACAGCAACGGCGAACTGGCACGCCTGAACCAGCTGTCCTCGCTGTCGGACCGCGTCGACAGCCTGTTCTCCGACACCGCCACCAGCGTCTCGGGACTGTGGTCGAATTTCTTCGATGCCACCAGCGCGCTGTCCTCGGACGCCTCCTCCACCGCCAACCGGCAGAGCCTGCTGGACAGCGGCAACGCGCTGACCACCCGCTTCAAGCAGCTCAGCGGCCAGCTCGACAGCCTCAACACCGAGGTCAACAACGGCCTGCTCTCGGCCACCGACGAGGTCAACCGGCTGACCCAGCAGATCGCGCAGATCAATGGCCAGATCGGTTCGTCCTCGGCCAACGCCGCCCCGGACCTGCTCGACCAGCGTGACCAGCTGATCAAGGAACTGGTCGGCTACACCGGCGGCACCGCCGTGCAGCAGGACGGCGGCTTCATCAACGTCTATACCGCCGGTGGCCAGGCCCTGGTGGTCGGCACCACCGCCTCCAAGCTCACCACCACCGCCGACCCGTACCAGCCCGGCAAGCTGCAGCTGGCGCTGCAGACCCAGGGCATGAACGTCTCGCTGGATTCGCGCGCGCTCGGGGGGCAGATGGGCGGCCTGCTGGAATTCCGCAGCAACGTGCTGGAGCCGACCCAGGCCGAACTCGGACGCATCGCGGTCGGCCTGGCCAGCAGCTTCAACGACGCGCATGCCGAAGGCATGGACCTGTACGGCGCGATGGGCGGCGACTTCTTCAACTACGCCTCGCCCAGCGTGTCCAGCAATCCGGCCAACACCGGCACCGCCAGCCTCACCGCCTCGTTCGGCGACATCAGCCAGCTCGACGGGCAGAACCTGCTGCTCAAGTTCGACGGCACGCAGTGGACCGCGACCCGTTCGGACACCGGCGCCTCGGTGGCCTTGACCGGCACCGGCACCGCCGCCGACCCGCTGGTGGTCAACGGCGTGCAGATCGTCGTCGGCGGCGCGGCCGCGGCCGGCGACCGCTTCCTGCTGCAGCCCACCGCCAATGTCGCCGGCAGCCTGTCGGTGGCGATCACCGATCCGTCGCGGATCGCCGCCGCCACCCCGGTGAAGGGCAGCGCCACGCTGTCCAACCTGGGCACCGGCAAACTCAGCAACGTGCAGGTCACCGATTCGAGCAATGCCAACCTGCTGACCGGCTCGACGATCTCCTTCGTCGATGCCAACAACTACACCATCGACGGTGCCGGCCCGTATGCCTACACCGCCGGCCAGACCATCGCCGCCAACGGCTGGAGCTTCACCCTCGACGGTGCCCCGGCGGCGGGCGACAGCTTCAGCATCGGCTCCACCGGCGCCGGCTCCAGCGACAACGGCAACGCCAAGCTGCTGGCCGGGGTCGAGGACCTGAAGGCGTTCAACGGCGGCACCATGAGCCTCAACGGCGCGGTCGCCGGCCTGACCACCTCGGTGGGCTCGGCCGCGCGTTCGGCCGACTACGCCGCGCAGGCGCAGCAGGTCATCAACGACCAGGCGCAGTCCGCGCGCGACTCGATTTCCGGCGTCAACCTCGACGAAGAAGCCTCGGACATGCTCCGCCTGCAGCAGGCCTACCAGGCCGCCTCGCAGATCATCTCCACCGCCGACACGATGTTCCAGAGCATCCTGAGCGCGATCCGCTGATGAGCAACCGCATCTCCACCGGCATGATGTACAGCCAGTCCGTCGTGACGATGCTGGCCAAGCAGTCCAAGCTCGCGCACCTGCAGGAGCAGCTGTCGAGCGGCCAGCGCCTGGTCACCGCCAAGGACGACCCGGTCGCCGCCGGCACCGCGGTCGGCCTGGACCGCGCGGTCGCGCAGCTGGCGCAGTTCGGCAGCAACGCCAACAACGTGCAGAACCGCCTGGGCCTGCAGGAAAACGCCCTGTCCCAGGCCGGCGACCTGATGACCCGGGTCAGCGAGCTGACCATCGAGGCCAACAACGCCTCGTTGACCACCGACGACCGCAAGGCGATCGCCTCGGAACTGCAGGCCATCCGCGAGCAGATGCTGGCCATGGCCAACAGCACCGACGGCAACGGCCGCTACCTGTTCGGCGGCACCGTCGATGGCACCGCGCCGTTCTCGCAGAGCGGCGGCAGCGTGGTCTACAACGGCGACCAGACCCAGCGCCAGGTCGAAGTGGCGGCTGATACCTTCGTGTCCGATACGCTGCCGGGCAGCGAGATCTTCATGCGCATCCGTACCGGCGACGGCACCCTGGACGCGCATGCCAGCACCGCCAATACCGGCACCGCGCTGCTGCTGGACTTCGGCCGCGACCCGACCTCGGGCACCTATGCCGGCGAGAGCTACACGGTGCAGTTCACCGCCGCCGACGCTTACGACGTGCTCGATGCCAATGGCAACGTGCTCAGCAGCGGCACCTACAAGGCAGGCGACGACATCACCTTCAACGGCGTGCGCCTGCGCGTGGACGGCGCTCCGGTGGCGGGCGACACGCTGCAGGTGGGGCCGTCGCAGAACAAGGACGTGTTCTCCACGCTGGACGACCTGATCAGCGCGCTGAACACCGACCCGGCGAGCGATGCCGACCGCGCGACGCTGCAGAACGCACTGCAGACCTCGATGCGCGATGTGAAGCAGGCCTCGGCGAAGATGATCGACGCGCGTGCCTCCGGCGGTGCGCAGCTGTCGGCGATCGACAGCGCGGCCGAGCTGCGCGCCTCCAACGAGGTGACGCTGAAGACCACGCTGTCGTCGATCCGCGACCTCGACTATGCCGAGGCTATCGGCCAGTACCAGCTGGAAACCGCCGCACTGCAGGCGGCGCAGACGGTGTTCAAGCAGATGCAGTCCATGTCCCTGTTCCAGATGATGGGGTGAGCGGGCCGCGCCGCGGCAACCGGCCCGGCTCGATCGGCAAAGGCCGCCCCGGCATTCGGGGCGGCCTCTTTTTTTTGCCTGCCGCCTTTACCAGCGGTAGTTCACGCCCACCTGGCCGCCGATGTCGCGGAAGCCGTCGCTACCGGTCTGCCAGGCCGCATGGCCCCAACCGGTCCAGCCGCCGCCGAGCTGCAGCTGCGCCCCGAGCTTGGCCTCGTAGCGGTCGCGCGGCCAGCCCAGCGCGATCGAGGTGCCGTCCATGGCGATCTCGTTGCGCTTGTCGCCACGCCACCAGTTGAGGATCAGGAACGGCTGCACCAGGTTGTGCGTGGTCGTGCCGGCATTGCCAAACACGCGCACGCCCACGCGCGTGGTCCACGCGCCGGCCAGCGACGAGCCGACCCAGGTGCCATTGGCTTCGATGTGGTCATCGGCGCTGTAGTCGGTATAGATCGCCTGCAGCTGCGGCTCGACGAACCACGCGTAGGACTCGCCAGACGGCATCGCGAAGGTGTAGCCGCCTTCCAGCGACGCCGACCAGCTGTCGGCGTCGTAGCTTTCCTGGGCGAGGTAGTCGCCACTGACGCGGTTGTCGTAGCGGCCGTACTGCAGCCAGGCATCGGCGTAGGCACCGCCCTGCACCGCCTCGCTCTGGAACCAGGTCGCGTACAGGCCCGCGCTGTAGCCCCGCACCTTGCCCTTGGCGCGATAGCCGCTCAGGCGCGAGCCGACGTTGTTGTCGCTGCGACCGGCGGCGGCCATGGCGCCGAAATGCCAACGGCTGTCGCCGGCCATCCAGTTGGCCAGTTCACCGCCGACCTGCAGCATCGAGGTGTCGCTGGACACGTCGAGCTGGTCGAAACCGCCCTGCCCGTCCTGCTGGCGACGCAGCACGCGGGTCCACACCGCCGGCGCGCGATCCGGGCCGCGGGCGAAGTCCGGCTCGCCCATGCGGTCGTGCATCTGGTGCTGGAACATGCCGATGCCGGCGGCCTGGTTGGCCAGATACGCGCCAGCCTCCGGACGATACAGCGGCCGGACCGGCGTGACCGGCGGCGTCGGTGACGGCTTGCTGCCGGTGTCCGGCACGGGTGCCGGCGTCGGTGTGGGGGCCGGCGGCGTCGGACCCGGGGTGGGAGCGACCGGGGTCGGCTGCGGCGCCGGATCGACCGGCGTCGGTGTCGGTACGGGTGTCGGCGTCGGTTCCGGGGTGGGCTCCGGTGCCGGCGGCGGCGTGGTGTCCTGCGAACGCAGGTACCAGCCACCATCGGCAGGCGTGGCCACCCCACCCTTGAACAGCTGGTATTCGTAGACACCCGCCACCGCACGCCCCTCCAGC
>DJAN01000290.1:0-600 GCA_002429615.1 Lysobacteraceae bacterium UBA6001 | reverse complement strand
GCCACCGCACGCCCCTCCAGCGCGAACACGCCATTGGAGGCGCCATCCACCTGCACCAGTTGGATGCCGTTGACGGTCTGCGCACCAGCGCCGCCGACGTTGTTGACGCTCAGGCGGGTGCTGCCGGCGGTGGCGCCGTGGACGACCAGGCGGTCGGTCTGCGCGGCATCGTCGGCCAGCACGGTGTTCATCGCCAGCGTGCCGTTGTCGCTGGTGTAGTCGCCATTGACCACCAGCGTCTTGAAGCCGCCCTGCGCCGGATCGGCGAACGCGATCGCGCCGCTGTTGCGCAGCGTGCCGACGTCGGAACTGGCCGCCACATCCCAGCGGCTGGCCGCGTCGATCAGCATCGCGCCGCCGCCCTGGATCGCACCGTCCAGGCTGCTGCTGGCCAGGTTGAGATCCAGCAGCGTGCCGGCCGCGGCCAGCAGGTTGCCCTTGAGCGCGACCTGATCGGCGAACACGCGCAGTTCGGCAGGCCGGCTGCTGTCGCCGGAGACCTCGATCAGGCGGTTGTCCGCCCCCTGCAGGGTCACGCCCTGCTTGAGATTGAGCTGGCCGATGGCACCCGCGCCGCCGGCGCCGGTCAGCCGCACGGCC
>DJAN01000096.1 GCA_002429615.1 Lysobacteraceae bacterium UBA6001 | reverse complement strand
CGGCCGCGGCGCTGGCACCCGGTGATCGTCCGGTGCCGGTGCCCGGCCAGTCGCCGCCGCCGGAATATCCGCCGGCCGCATTGCGACGTGGCGACCGCGGCACCGTGGTGGTCCGCGTAGAAGTCGATGCGAGCGGCACGCCCTCCGGCGTGGCGCTGGTGGAGCGCAGCGGCTCGCGCGATCTCGACCGCGCGGCCATGGAAGCGGTGCGTGATTGGCACTTCCAGCCGGCGCAGCGCGATGGCCATGCAGTGGCCGGTGCGCTGGAAATTCCCTTCGATTTCAAACCGGCTCAGTAAGCTGAACCCCGGCCGCCCCGCGGCCGGCGCGTTCACCTGGGGCTGACACCCCTGCCGTCGTTTTCGGCCAAGACTGCCTGCGTCCCAACAGACGAAGGAGCCAGATCATGTCCACGACGTCGACGCATACCCAGGATTTCCGCGAGCAGCCGGCCGTCGGTGCCGAACCGACCGAGCGCGGCGCTTCGCCGTGGCTGTGGGCGCTGCTGATCCTCGCGCTGGTCGCGTTGCCGGCCTGGTGGTGGATCAACAACAGCCAGCAGACCATCACCACGCCGGTCACCACCAGCGACACCGCCGATGCCGCGCAGCCGCTGCCGGAAGCGGCCAACCAGCGTCCGGCCACCATGGTGCGCCATGAGGCGGCGACCAAGACGGCGGTGGTACGCAACCGCGATGCGCGTCCGCTGGCGTCCAACCCGGTGCCGGCCTACCCGGCCCGCGCGCTGCGCTCGGGCGTGGAAGGCAGCGTGACGGCCCGCCTGCAGGTGGATGCCAATGGCCGCGTCAGTGATGCGGAGATCGTCAACCGCACCGGCGCGCGTGATCGCGACCTGGATCGCGCGGTGCTGACCACCGTGCGCGATTGGCGCTTCGAGCCGGCCATGCGCAATGGCCGCGCCGTGGCGACCACCGTGCAGCTGCCGGTCGACTTCCATACCGCCCAGCAGTAACGCGGGGCCTGCCCTGCGCGTCGCTCAGGCGGCGCGCAGGGCGAAACCGGCCGAACGCGCCAGCGTGTCGAAGCCGGGGAACGAGGTGGCGACATTGGCGATATCGTCGATCTCCACTTCACCGCTGGCCAGCTGGCCGGCGATCGCGAATGCCATCGCGATGCGATGGTCACCATGACTGTCGATGCGGCCACCGCCGATCGGGCCACCATGGATCGTGGCGCCGTCGGGCGTTTCGTCCACCTGCACCCCCAGCGTGCGCAAGCCGTGCGCCATCGCGCCGAGGCGGTCGGATTCCTTCACCCGCAGTTCCGCCGCACCGCTCACCACGGTCTGGCCCTGCGCCGCGGCCGCGGCGACGAACAGCGCCGGGAATTCGTCGATCATGTCCGGCACCACGTCTTCCGGAATCACCGCGCCATGCAGCGGCGCGTAGCGCACGCGCAGGTCGGCGACCGGCTCGCCGCCGTGCTCGCCCGGATTTTCTTCCTGGATGTTCGCCCCCATCAGCCGCAGTGCGGCGAGCAGGCCGGTGCGACGCGGATTCAAGCCCACCGCGCGCAGCACCACTTCCGAGCCCGGAATGATGCTCGCGGCCACGATGTAGAACGCGGCCGAGGAAAAATCCGCCGGCACCGCGATATCGGTCGCCCGCAGGCGCTGGCCGCCACGCAGGCGCGCCTTGCCCGGGGAGAACTCGATCTCCACGCCGAACGCCGAGAGCATGCGCTCGGTGTAGTCGCGGGTCGGGTGCGGCTCGGTGACCGCGGTGTCGCCATCGGCATACAGGCCGGCCAGCAGCACCGCAGATTTCACCTGCGCGCTGGCGACCGGCGAGACGAAGTCGATGCCGCGCAGCGGCTGTCCGCCATGGATGCGCAGCGGCGGCGTGCCGTCGTCCTCGGTGTCGATGCGCGCGCCCATCTGCGCCAGCGGCCCGGTGACGCGGCGCATCGGCCGGCGCGAGAGCGATTCATCGCCCACCAGCACGCTGTCGAACGGCTGCGCGGCCAGCAGGCCGGCGAGCAGGCGCATGCCGGTGCCGGCATTGCCGCAGTCCAGTTCGCCCTGCGGCGCGCGCAGGCCATCGACGCCGACGCCGTGGACGATGCGCTGCGAGGCGGAGGGCGTGTCGATACGCACGCCAAGGCGGGAGAAGATCGCCGCGGTCGAGCGGGTGTCCTCGCCTTCGAGGAAGCCGTCGATGCGCGAGACACCATCGGCGAGCGCGGCAAACATCACCGCACGATGCGAGACCGACTTGTCCCCCGGGATGGCCAGCGTGCCGTGCAACGCCGTGCCCTGGCTGGCGATCCAGCTCTGCTTTGCGCTCATGTCTTTCCTGTTGCGTGATTCGTGGGGGGCGATCAGGGAATGGCAACCGGGTAGGAACCCAGCACCTTCACCTGCGCCGAATGCGCGGCCAGCTCGGCCAGCGCCTGCTTCATCGCCTCGTCCTCGACGTGGCCGGCCAGGTCGATGAAGAAGCCGTACTCCCACTTGGCCTGGTGCGAAGGCCGCGACTCGATGCGGTTCATGCTGATGCCGTGCCGCGCGAACGGGCTGAGCACGTCGAACAGCGCGCCGGGCTTGTCATGGATGAACACCAGGATCGAAGTGCGGTCGTGGCCGGACGGCGGGAAGATCTTGCGGCCGATCACCAGGAAGCGGGTGGTGTTGTCGTCGTCGTCCTCGATCGACTTCATGATGACCTTCTTCAGGCCATACACGTGCGCGGCGCTCTCGCTGCCGATGGCGGCGGCGTCGTCGGCGTTGCGCGCGCGACGCGCGCCCTCCGCGTTCGAGGACACCGGAATCTTCTCGGCCTTGGGCAGGTTGGAACGCAGCCAGCCGGCGGTCTGGGCGAACGACTGCGGATGGGCGTAGATGCGCTCGATGTCATCCAGCCGCCCGCTGCGCGAGAGCAGGTACTGGTGCACGCGCAGCTCGACTTCACCGCAGATCTTCAGGTTGGAAGTGAGGAACATGTCCAGCGTGACCTGGATGGTGCCCTGCCCCGAGTTCTCCACCGGCACCACGCCGAAATCGGCATTGCCGGCTTCCACTTCCTGGAACACTTCCTCGATGCTGGCCATCGGCTGGCCCACCGCCGAGCGGCCGAAATGCTTGAGCACGGCCTGCTGGCTGAAGGTGCCTTCCGGGCCGAGGTAGCCGATCTTCAGCGGCTCCTGCTGCGCCAGGCAGGCCGACATCACCTCGCGGAACACATGCACCAGCACTTCGTCGCTGAGCGGCCCTTCGTTGCGGTCCACCACCATGCGCAGCACCTGCGCCTCGCGCTCGGGACGGTAGTAGTCCACGGCGGCGGCAAGCTTGCCCTTGGCCTTGCCGACCTGGTGGGCGAAATGCGCGCGCTCGGCGATCAGCGCCTGGATGCTGCGGTCGATCTCGTCGATCTTCGCGCGCACGTCGGCCAGCGCCGGCGGCGGGGCGGCGACCGCCGGGACGGCGGGGGATTTGCGTGCCGCCGGCTTGGCGGGCTTCTTCGGCTTTGCGGCCATGGGATCTTGGTTCCTGTTGCGGTGCAGGGAGACTCAGCCGTGACGCTGGCGGAAGTCGTGCATGAAATCGACCAGCGCCTGCGCGCCGGCCACCGGCATGGCGTTGTAGAGCGAGGCGCGGATGCCGCCGACAGCCTTGTGGCCCTTCAGCGCAAGCAGGCCGGCGGCCTTGGATTCGCTGACGAACTGCGCGTCGAGGCGCTCGTCCGGCAGGAAGAACGGGATGTTCATCCGCGAACGCACCGCCGCGGCGACCTCATTGCGGTAATAGCCGCCAGAGCCGTCGATGGCGCCATATACCAGGCGTGCCTTCTCGGCATTGCGGCGCGCGAACTCGGCCACGCCACCTTCCTCCAGCATCCACTTCACGGTCAGGCCGAGCAGGTACCAGTTCCAGGTCGGCGGCGTGTTGAGCATGGAGTCGCGCGCGGCGTGCGAGGCGTAGTTGAAGATGTCCGCGCGCGGCTGGCCCGCGCGCGCGAGCAGGTCGCGGCGCACGATCACCACCGAGATGCCGACCGGGCCCAGGTTCTTCTGCGCGCCGGCATAGATCAGCCCGTAGCGAGAGATGTCGATCGGCTCGGAGGCGATGTTGGAGCTGAAATCGGCGAACAACGGCACCTCGCCGACGTCCGGCGTGTCGCGGAACTCAACGCCGTGGATGGTCTCGTTGGCGGTGATGTGCACATAGGCCGCATCGGGCGAGAGCTGCCACTGCGCACGCGGCGGGATGTCGCGGAAACCACCGGCCTCGCCGTCGGCGGCGACGTGCACGTTGACGTAGGGCTTGGCCTGCTTGATCGCGGTCTTGCCCCAGTGGCCGGTGACCACCACGTCCACGGTCTGCCCGGGCGCGGCGAAGTTCAGCGGCAGCAGCGCCTGCTGGGTGGTGGCGCCGCCGGCCAGGAACAGCACCGCGTAGTCGTCCGGAATCGCCAGCAGCTGGCGCAGGTCGGCCTCGGCGCGCTCGGCCAGGGCGATGAAGTCCGCGCTGCGGTGGCTGATCTCCACCACCGAAGCACCCACGCCGTTCCATTCCAACATCTCCGCCTGTGCCTGGCGCAACACCGACTCGGGCAGGGTCGCCGGGCCGGCACTGAAATTGAACGCGCGGGTCATGTCACACCTTGTTCTAGACAGTTCCGTAGTATGCCGCAGCGCACCAGCGTTGACAGGCCACGCAAAAAGTTGCATTTGCATCGATTCCGCCGCGACGGCGGTTGCGGTGGAAACTTCCCGCCCTTCCGTGCAGTCTGACCCGGCGAGTCCTTTCCAGCAGGCCGGCCCATGTCGATACGCGATGCCCTCCGCATTCCCGCCCGCGAGATCACCGACGAGGCGGTCTACCGCGACCGCCGACGCATCCTGCAGGCGCTGGCGCTCGGTCCCGCGCTGGGCCTGTCGGGCTGTGCCGACGCCGATCCGCCCCCGCCGCCGAAGGTCACGATCACGCCCGAACAGGCGCGCCAGGGCTTCCGCACCAGCGAGACGCTGACCCGCTACGAAGACGTCACCAGCTACAACAACTTCTACGAATTCGGCACCGGCAAGACCGACCCATCGCGCGCGGCCAAGACGCTGCGCACGCGGCCATGGTCGGTGCAGGTGGGCGGCGAATGCGCCAAGCCCGGCACGCTGGACCTGGATGCCCTGCTCAAGGGCCTCACGCCCGAGGAGCGCGTGTACCGGCTGCGCTGCGTGGAAGGCTGGTCGATGGTGATCCCCTGGACCGGCGTGCCGCTGGCCGACGTGCTCAAGCGCTTCGAACCGACCGCCAAGGCGAAGTACGTCGCCTTCACCACGCTGGCCGATCCGCAGCAGATGCCGGGCATCGCCTACCGTTCGATCGAGTGGCCCTACAAGGAAGGCCTGCGCATCGACGAGGCCATGCATCCGCTGGCCTTCCTCGCCACCGGCCTGTACGGCAAGCCGCTGCCGCAGCAGAACGGCGCCCCGCTGCGCCTGGTGGTGCCGTGGAAGTACGGCTTCAAGAGCATCAAGTCGATCGTGGAAATCCGCTTCGTCGAACGCATGCCCGAGACCGCCTGGCACGAACTGCAGCCGAGCGAGTACGGATTCTTCTCCAACGTCAATCCGGCGGTGGACCACCCGCGCTGGAGCCAGAAGACCGAGCGTCGCATCGCCGGCACCGCGAGCAAGCTGTTCGCCGAGCGCATCCCCACCCTGCCCTTCAACGGCTACGGCGCGCAGGTCGCCTCGCTGTACACCGGCATGGACCTGAAGAAATGGTTCTGAGCGCGGCGCCCACGCCGCGACGTCCCGCCCCCGTCCGCCGCGCCAGCCCCGGAATCATCCTCGCCAAGACGCTGGTGCACCTCGCCGCGCTGGCGCCACTGGCGCTGCTGGCCTGGCAGTTCTGGCAGGTGTGGCAGACCGGCAGCGACGCACTCGGTGCCGACCCGGTGGCCGAGATCGAACATCGCACCGGCTTATGGGCGTTGCGGCTGCTGATGGTGACCCTGGCCATCACCCCGCTGCGCCAGCTCACCGGACAGGCGGTGCTGATCCGCTTCCGGCGCATGCTCGGGCTGTACGCGTTCTTCTACGCCACGGTGCACCTGGGCACCTACCTGGCGCTGGACCTGCGCGGCTACTGGACGCAGATCTTCGAGGAGATCGCCAAACGCCCGTACATCACCGTCGGCTTCCTCGCCTGGCTGCTGCTGGTGCCGCTGGCGATCACCTCGACCCAGGGCTGGATTCGCCGGCTCAAGCGCAACTGGGGCCACCTGCACAAGCTGATCTACGCGATCGGCGTGCTGGCGGTGCTGCACTTCTGGTGGCTGGTGAAGTCCGACATCCGCGAACCGGCGACCTACGCGGCGATCCTCGCGGTACTGCTGGGCTGGCGCGCGTGGAAAGCGATCAGCGCGCGCCGAACCACAGCAGCGCGCTCAGCGCCGCGGCCAGCAGCACCGCGCTGAGCAGCAGCCAAGGCCAGCGGCTGACCCGCGCACGCGGCGGCGCATCGGGATGCGCGGCAGGCCGGCGCGGATCGGCTGGTGCCGGCGTCGGCTCGCTGTCCAGCAGCGCCGGCTGCACCGGCACTTCCAGCACGAAGCGGTGCTGGGCATCGAACACCACCTGGTCACCGGGCTGCAGCCAGCAGTCGCGTACCGCGATGCCGTTGACCACGCTGCCTTCGTGCGAGCCGAGGTCGCGCAGCAGCACGCGGCCGTCGTGCGGCTCCAGCCGTGCATGGCGCGGCGCGAAGGCGGCATCGTCGATGAGGATGTCGGCGCCGGCTTCGCTGCCCACCAGTCGCGCCTGCTCCAGCGTGAAACTGCGGCCGTGGTGGCGTCCGCCCACGCCGCGCAGCAGCATCTGCGCATCGCCGGCCACGCCCTCGGCGGGCGGCGCGGCGGGGATACGCGTCTGCGGCGCCAGGCCGGCGCGCAGCACCATCTCCACGCCATCGGCATAGACCGCGTCGCCGGCCCGCAGCAGCGCCATGCGCCGCACCGGCCGACCGTTCACGTGGATGCCGCGCACCCCGTTGGCCACCTGCAGCCACAGGCCGCGACGGTCCAGGCAGAACTGCGCCAGCAGCAAGGCGCCCTGGGTGTCCTCGACCAGGCGCACGTTGCCGGAGGCATGACGTACGATCCGGTGGACGCCGGGCTTGAGCGGATGGTCCGGCTGTTGCCGGTGGGTGAAGTGGACTTGCAGTTCGCGCACGCGGCGCAGCCTAGCAGGTTGCCCCCGGCCGCAGATAGCCGGAACTTGGAGTACGGCGGCCGCCCCGCCACAATGCGCGCCTTTCCCGTTGCGCCGGAGCCGGCCATGTCCCAGATCGATATCCGCCATGAACATGGCAAGACCCCCGAGCAGGCGCGCGTCGCGATCGAGGAGGCGGCGGCCAAGCTGTCCGACCGCTTCGGCCTGCGCTCGCAGTGGCAGGGCGACACTCTGCAGTTCAACGGCAGCGGCGTGGACGGCGCGATCCAGCTGCTGCCCGGCGCGGTGCGGGTCACCGCCTCGCTGGGTTTCCTGCTGTCGGCGATGAAGGGCATGGTCGAGGGCGAGATCAAGCGCGTGCTCACCGACAAGCTCGGTTAAGCCTCGACGCCCCGGCTTCACCCGGCCGATGCAGTGCCGCCGCTAGGCTGAGCGCATCCGTCGCCGCATGGGAGTCGATCATGGCCAGCGCACAACCGAACGGGCATCGCAACCGCCACCGCGGCGGCGCCAGCGCCGAAGATGACAGCGGCGAGAGCTTCCAGGCCCAGGCCGGCCAATGGTCGCGCCGACTCGGCGCGTCCGCGCAGAACATCTGGTGGGCGGGGCTGGGCGCGCTGCAGCGCGCGCAGGCCGAAGGCAGCCGTGTGTTCGACAGCCTGGTGCAGGAAGGCGCGGAGGTCGAGCGCGAGGGCCGCCGCCGCGCCGGCGAGCAGGTCGACGACGTCCGCGAGGAAGTGCGCAGCCGCGTCGACGAAGCGCGCGACAACGCCGCGATGGGCTGGGCGCGGATCGAGCGTGCGTTCGACGAGCGCCTGCACAGCGCGCTGCGGCGGCTGGACGTGCCCGAGCGCGAGGAGATCGAGGCGCTGCGCCGGCAGGTATCGCAGCTGCGCAACCAGGTATCGCGCCTGAGCGCCGCCGAGCGCGTCGCGCGCGGGCCGGTGGAGCCGGATACCGACGTGGACTGACGCCCGGGGCGTCGCGATTGTTGCAAAGCAGCATGAAGTTGCCGACAATCGGGACGGCCCGCCAGTCCACTCAGAACGCCGTTTGCTACCCTCCCCTCTCGGCTTCGGACTGGCGGGCTTCTTGCTGCCGCGTTCCGACGCACATCCGACTGCAAGCGGACTTATGATCGCCCGATTCGCGCCGATATAGACTGCGGCGCTGTAGCCTTGTTCCATCTTCGGGTACTCAATGTTTTCCTGGATTCTCGCTTTGCTGTTGGCCATCGTGGTCTGGAGCGCGGCCACTGTGTACCTGTGGTGGGTACGCCGACGCCGCGATGAAACGCGCGCCGGCCTGGCGGCGTTGGCCAGCCTGCACTGGCGGGAATTCTCCGAGATCATCCGCCGCGCCCTGCATGACCAGCGCGGCTGGCACATGCTGGCCCAGGCCGACGAGGACGGCGCCCCGCGCAGCGACTTCCTGATGCGTGGCGAGGAAGGCGCGCCGTGGATGGTGTCGTGCAAGCATGGCCGCGCCTACCGCATCGGCGCGGCGGCGGTGAACGAGCTGGGCACCGCGCTGCGGCTGGCCGGCGCGCAGGGCGGCGTGCTGATCACCGAAGGCATCGTCGAACGCGAGGGCATCGCCGCGGCCGAGCGCCAGCATGTCGAGATTCTCGACGGGCGACGGATCTGGCCGATCCTCAAGCCCTACCTGGCCGCGGAGACCGAGAACCGCATCGTGCACACGGCGCGGCGGCGGGCGCAGCGGCATACCGGCATCGCCGCGCTGGCGTCGTTGACGCTGGGGCTGCTGGTGGGGCTGGGTTATCTATCCTCGCATCCGCCCACCGCGGCGCCCGCGGTGGCCGAGCCGATGGTGAAGCCGGCAGCGCCGGCGGCGGCGACGACAGCCAGGCCGGACGATGCGGTGACGGCGCAGGCGGCGAGCAAGGACCTCGTGTTCGCCGAGCCGGATCCGGCGACGCTGGACCGTTACCAGGCGTCGGTCTCGCGAGCGCTGGCGCAGACGCCGGGCATCACCCGTGGCATCTGGCTGACCCGGCTGACGCTGGCGGTGGACCGGCAGGTGGACGATGAGATCGCCTGGCCGTTGATCTGCCGCGAAGTGGAGCGGTATCCGGTGTTGCGCACGGTGCGTATCCAACTCAATCCGCGCCCGGGCGTGACCGAGCCGGTGCGCTGGCGGCAGTGCAGCACGATCTGAGCGCGGCGCGTGTGTTTTGCGCCTTTTCCTGCTGCCCTTTCTCTGCTGCCTTTTCCCTGTTGTCCCCTTCCCGGTTGCTCCTCTCTATTTGCCCCGGTCTCTTTTGTAGGAGCGGCTTCAGCCGCGACCGTGATCTAACCGCTCGCGGCTTCGCCTGTCGGGGCTGAAGCCCCTCCCACAACTTTGAAGCCCTCGCTTTCCTTGGAAAGCCTCGGGATTCAAGCCCCCTCGCACAACTCGAAGCCCACCCTTTTCCTGTAGGAGCGGCTTCAGCCGCGACTGCCATCTCCCAGGGTCGCGGCTGAAGCCGCTCCTACAAGGGGGGGAGGCAAGGGGGAGGAGGAAGGCAGTTCTTTCGGGCCCCTCGCGACAGCGCCCCCTCAGCGCAACCCCGGCGAGAACCGCGCGACCAGATCGTAGAAACTCCCCAGAAACACCTGCCGCACCCAGGTCACCGGCTGCTCGTCGCGCCAGGTCCGGCGCTCGATCACCAGGCACGCCGTCCCCACCGCCACATCCAGCCAGCGCGCCTGCGCCGCATCCGCATTGATCGCGCTGATCCGATGTTCCGCGCGCGTCCACGGCACATGCCGCAGCAACCAGCTGCCCGGCGCCTGCCCGGCGAAATCCTGCTCGGCCACCGCCGGCACCGCGCATGGGTCGATCAACCGCCGCTCCAGCGCGAACGGGCGACCATCGGCCAGATGCCGGCTTTCCAGCACCAGCACCCGCCCGCCTTCCGCCAGCGCCTGCTCCTCGGCCACGCCCGCCTTCGGCGCACGCAAGGCGCGCTGCAACAGCTCGAAGCGATACGCCAACCCGCGCGCCACCACCTCCGCCTCGATATCCGGAATCTGCAGCGCCACCTGCTCCATATGCGGATGCGGCCGCGCCACGAACGACCCCGCGCGGCGGCGGCGCTCGATCAAGCCCGCGCTCGCCAGCTGGGTCAGCGCCTTGTTCACCGTCATCCGCGAACAGGCGTATTCGGCCATCAGTTCATGCTCGCTGGGAATGCGATGGCCCGGCGTCCAGTCGCCACGCAGGATGCGCCCCTGGATATCGTCGCGGATGCGCTGGTGCAGCGATGCCACGCTGGCCACGGCGTCACTCATGCAGACGCGCCCAGCACCCGCGCGACCACCTGCGCATAGCGCGCGGCGATACGCTCGCGCCCGACATGCCGGCCTTCGTGCACCAGCCTGCGTCCATCACGCCACACCGAGCGCACCGCGCCACCGCGTGCGGCGAACAGCCAGCTGTCCAGCCAGGCATCGCCTTCGCGCGCCACCAGCGCCGGATGCGCCGTGTCCAGCTCGACCAGTTCCGCCGGCCGCCCCGCCGCCAACCCGCCCTGCACGCCCAGGGCCTGGGCCGCGCCCTCCAGCGCCTGCGCGAACAACCAGCGCCCACTCGAGGCCCCGCCCTGCGCCAGCACGTTGCGTCCACGCAGCGTCAGGCGTTGCCCGTACTCCAGCAGGCGCAGCTCCTCGGCCGCGTCGATCAATACGTTGGAATCGGAGCCCACCCCGAAACGCCCACCGGCGCCGGCGAAATCGCGCATCGGGAACAGCCCGTCGCCCAGGTTCGCCTCGGTGATCGGACACAGGCCGGCCACCGCACCGCGCGCGACCATCGCCTGCCATTCGGCATCGGTCACATGGGTCGCATGCACCAGGCACCAGCGCGCATCCACCGGCGCGTTCGCCAGCAGCCACTGCACCGGGCGCTGGCCGGACCACGCCACGCAGGCCTCGACCTCGCGCGTCTGCTCGGCGATGTGGATATGCACCGGCCCCTGATTGAGCGGCAGCAGCGCGGCCAGCTCCTGCGGCGTGACCGCGCGCAGGCTGTGCGGCGCGATGCCCAGCACCGCGTCCGGCAGCGGCGCCAGCGCGTGGCGGCAGCCCTCCAGCAGGCGCGCGAAGCCCTCCACGTCATGGATCAGCCGCCGCTGCGCCGGATTGGGCGCCGCGCCGCCGAAGTCCGCATGCGCGTAGAACACCGGCAGCAGGGTCAGGCCGATGCCGCTGGCCTGCGCCGCGGCCGCCACGCGCGCGGACATTTCCGCCGGATCGGCGTGCGCGCGCCCGTCGGCGTCATGGTGCAGGTAATGGAATTCACCGACGCGGGTGAAGCCGGCCTCCAGCATCTCGATGTAGGCCATCTCGGCGATCGCCTGGAAGCTGTCGGCATCCAGGTGGGCCAGGAAGCGGTACATCAGCTCGCGCCAGCTCCAGAAGCTGTCGCCGCTGTGCCCGCCGATCTCGGTCAGGCCGGCCATGCCGCGTTGGAACGCATGGCTGTGCAGGTTGCCCAGTCCCGGCACGATCACGCCGAGGCGTTCGTCCCCCGGCTGCGCCGCCACGCCGGCCTGCACCGCCTGCCAGCGCCCGTCCCGCGCCACCAGCCGCACTGAGCGCGCCCAGCCGTCAGGCAACAGCGCCTGTTCCGCCCACAGCCCGCCCGAACCCGGGTTGGAAATTTGCTGCGCCGCCACTGGACACCCTCCTTTGCCGACTCTTATTGTATAGACATATCAGTTCAGCCCGGCGCCCACCATGCACTGCGACACGCTCTGGCACAACGCCCACCTCGCCACGCTGGCGGACGACGACGGCCTGGGCATCGTGCGCGACGGCGTCATCGCCTGCCAGGGTGGACGCATCACCTACGCCGGCCCGGCCGCCGACGCGCCGGCCTTCGACGCCGCCGAGCGCATCGACTGCGCCGGCCGCTGGATCACCCCCGGGCTGATCGACTGCCATACCCACCTGGTCTACGCCGGCAATCGCGCCAATGAATTCGAGCAGCGCCTGCGCGGCGCCAGCTACGCCGATATCGCGCGTGCCGGCGGCGGCATCGTCTCCACCGTGCGCGCCACCCGCGCCGCCGACGAAGACGCGCTCATCGCCGCCTCGCTGCCGCGCCTGGACGCGATGCTGGCCGAGGGCGTCACCACGATCGAGATCAAGTCCGGCTACGGCCTCACCCTGGAAGACGAAAGCCGCCAGCTGCGCGTGGCGCGCCGCCTGGCCGGACTGCGCGCCGTCGAAGTGGTGCCCACCTTCCTCGGCGCGCACGCGGTGCCGCCGGGCATTGAGCAGCAGGCCTACGTGGATGCGGTGTGCGACAGCATGATTCCCGCCATCGCCGCCGAAGGCCTGGCCGAAGCGGTGGACGTGTTCTGCGAAAGCATCGCCTTCTCGCCTGCGCAGGCCGAGCAGGTGTTCAAGGCGGCGCATGCGCACGGCCTGGCGATCAAGATCCACGCCGAGCAGCTCAGCAACCAGCATGGCGCGGCGCTGGCCGCGCGCCATGGCGCGCTGTCGGCCGACCACATCGAGCATCTCGACGCCGACGGCGTCGCCGCGATGGCCGCCGCCGGCACCGTGGCGGTACTGCTGCCCGGCGCGTTCTATTTCACCCGCGACACCCTGGTGCCGCCGATCGACGCGCTGCGCGCCGCCGGCGTGCCGCTGGCCCTGGCCACCGACTGCAACCCCGGCACCTCGCCGCTCACCAGCCCGCTGCTGGCGATGAACATGGCCGCCACGCTGTTCCGCATGACCGTGGACGAATGCGTGGCTGGCTTCACCCGCGAAGCGGCGCGCGCACTGGGCCGGCGCGACCGCCTTGGCCGCCTGCGCGCCGGCTTCGATTGCGACCTGGCGATCTGGGACATCGACGCCCCCGCCGACCTGGTCTACCGCATGGGCTTCAACCCGTTGCACGCCCGCATCTGGCGCGGGCGCCACACTGTTTCCCGGAGAGATTGATGAGTGCCTCCCTCGTGCTGCGCCCCGGCGCGGTCACCCTCGCGCAGTGGCGCGAGCTCTATCGTGGTGCCGACGTGCGCCTGGATCCGGCCGCGTTGGCCGCGGTCGAACGCAGCGCGCGCGCCGTGGCGGAGATCGTCGCGCGCGGCGAGCCGGTCTATGGCATCAACACCGGCTTCGGCAAGCTCGCCAGCGTGCGCATCGCCGATGCCGACCTGGCCCAGCTCCAGCGCAACATCGTGCTCTCGCACGCCGCCGGCGTGGGTGAACCGATGCCGCGCGCGGTGGTGCGGCTGATGCTCGCGCTGAAGCTCACCAGCCTGGCGCAGGGCGCCTCGGGCATCCAGCCGGCCACGCTGGCGCTGCTGGAGGCGCTGCTGGTGCATGACGTCATCCCGGTGGTGCCGTGCCAGGGTTCGGTGGGTGCCTCGGGCGACCTGGCGCCGCTGTCGCACATGGCGGCGGTGATGATCGGCGTCGGCGAGGCCTTCGTCGGCGATGAGCGCCTGCCGGCCACCGAAGCGCTGGCGCGCGCCGGCCTGCAGCCGATCGTGCTCGGCGCCAAGGAAGGACTGGCGCTGCTCAATGGCACCCAGTATTCGACCGCCTATGCCTTGGCCGGCCTGTTCGAGATCCAGGGCGTGTTCGCCGCCGCGCTGGTGGCCGGTGCGTTGTCGGTGGAAGCGGCCAAGGGCTCGGACACGCCGTTCGACCCGCGCATCCACGCGCTGCGCCGCCAGCCCGGGCAGATCGCTACCGCGCAGGCGCTGCGCACGCTGATGACCGGCTCGGCGATCCGCGAATCGCACCGCCTGGGCGATGTGCGCGTGCAGGACCCGTACTGCCTGCGTTGCCAGCCGCAGGTGATGGGCGCGGCGCTGGACGTGATGCGCCAGGCCGCGGCCACGCTGGAAACCGAGGCCAATGGCGTTTCCGACAACCCGCTGGTGTTCGCCGATACCGGCGAGGCCTTGAGTGGCGGCAACTTCCACGCCGAGCCGGTGGCCTTCGCCGCCGACATGCTGGCGCTGGCGGTGTGCGAGATCGGCTCGATCAGCGAACGCCGCACCGCGATGCTGGTGGACCCGGCGCTGTCCGGCCTGCCGGCGTTCCTGACCCCGAAGCCCGGCCTCAACTCCGGCTTCATGATCCCGCAGGTCACCGCCGCTGCGCTGGTCTCGGAAAACAAGCAGCGCGCGTATCCGGCCAGCGTCGATTCGATCCCGACCTCGGCCAACCAGGAAGACCACGTGTCGATGGCCGCGCACGGCGCACGCCGCCTGCTCGACATGGCCGGCAATGCCGCGCACGTGGTCGGCATCGAATTGCTGGCCGCCGCGCAAGGCTGCGACTTCCATGCCCCGCTGCGCTCCAGCGCCGCGCTGGAAGCCGCGCGTGCCCTGCTACGCGCGCAGGTGCCGATGCTGCAGCAAGACCGCCATTTCCATCCGGACATGCTCGCCGCCACGGCCCTGGTGCGTTCCGGCGCGCTGGCCGCCGCCGCGGGCGTGGCCTTGCCCGACGTGTGTGGCGAGTGAGCCGCACGAGGAGCCCGCGATGAATGCCCTGCCCGACTGGCTGACCGTGCACCGTGGCGAGGCGCCGCTGATCGTCAGTTTCCCGCACACCGGCAGCGACTTCCCCTCGCACCTCACCGAGCGCTACAGCACGCCGTGGCTGGCGCAGCGCGATACCGACTGGTGGGTGCACCACCTCTACGCCTTCGCCGCCGAGGCGCTGGGCGCCACCACCGTGCGCACCTCGATCTCGCGCTCGGTGATCGACGTCAACCGCGACCCCAGCGGGGTCTCGCTGTATCCCGGCCAGAACACCACCGGCCTGTGCCCGCTGACCACGTTCGACAACGAGCCGCTGTATCGCGACGGCCAGGCGCCGGACGCGGCGGAGATCGCCGAGCGCCGCGCGCAGTGGTTCGACCCGTACCACGCCGCGCTGCGCGCGGAGATCGCACGCCTGCGCGCGATCCATCCGCGGGTGGTGCTGTATGACGCGCACTCGATCCGCTCGCACATCCCGCACCTGTTCGAGGGCCAGCTGCCGCAGTTCAACATCGGCACCAACCTGGACACCAGCTGCGCGCAGGCGCTGACCGACGCGGTGGAGAAGATCTGCGCCGACAGCGGCATGGGCTATGTGCGCAATGGCCGCTTCAAGGGCGGCTGGATCACCCGTCACTACGGCGCGCCGGGCGATGGCGTGCATGCGATCCAGATGGAACTGGCCTGCCGCGGCTACATGCAGGAGCCGGAGGTGGTGACCGCCGGCAACTGGCCCTCGCCCTGGCTGCCGGAGCGCGCGGTGCCGCTGCGCGCCGTGCTGTGCCAGGTGCTGCGCGCGTGCATGGCGTTCGCCCGCGATACCGACAACACCCCGACTTCGTCTTCGAGGAATTCCGCATGACCCGCCGCGACCCGACCCGCGTCATCCACGCCCCGACCGGCACCACGCTGACCGCGAAGAGCTGGCTCACCGAAGCACCGCTGCGGATGCTGCAGAACAACCTCGACCCGGACGTGGCCGAGCGCCCGGAAGAACTGGTGGTGTACGGCGGCATCGGCCGCGCGGCGCGTGACTGGGAGAGCTTCGACGGCATCGTCGAGACGCTCAAGCGCCTGGAGGACGACCAGACCCTGCTGGTGCAGTCCGGCAAGCCGGTGGGCGTGTTCCGCACCCATGCCGATGCGCCGCGCGTGCTGATCGCCAATTCCAACCTGGTACCGCGCTGGGCGAACTGGGACCACTTCAACGAGCTCGATAAAAAGGGCCTGGCCATGTACGGCCAGATGACCGCCGGCAGCTGGATCTACATCGGCGCGCAGGGCATCGTGCAGGGCACCTACGAGACCTTCGTGGAGATGGGCCGCCAGCATTACGGCGGCGACCTCGCCGGCAAGTGGCTGTTCACCGGCGGGCTTGGCGGCATGGGCGGCGCGCAGCCGCTGGCCGCGGTGATGGCGGGCGCCTCGTGCCTGGCGGTGGAATGCCGCAAGTCCAGCATCGACATGCGCCTGCGCACCGGTTACCTGGATACCTGGACCGATTCGCTGGACGAAGCACTGCGCTTGATCGAGGAATCGTGTCAGGCGAAGAAGCCGCTGTCGGTCGGCCTGCTCGGCAACGTGGCCGACGTGCTGGCCGAACTGCTCGCGCGCGGCGTCAAGCCGGACCTGCTGACCGACCAGACCTCCGCGCACGACCCGGTCAACGGCTACCTGCCGCAGGGCTGGACGGTCGAACAGTGGGACGAGAAGCGCGCCAGTGCGCCGAAGGAAGTGGAGAAGGCGGCGCGCGCCTCGATGGCCAACCATATCCGCGCGATGCTCGGCTTCCACGCCTTGGGCGTGCCGACCGTGGACTACGGCAACAACCTGCGGCAGATGGCACTGGAGGAAGGCGTGGACAATGCCTTCGACTTCCCCGGCTTCGTGCCCGCCTACATCCGCCCGCTGTTCTGCCGCGGCGTGGGTCCGTTCCGCTGGGCGGCGCTGAGCGGCGATCCGGAAGACATCGCCAAGACCGATGCCAAGGTGAAGGAACTGATCCCGGACAACCCGCACCTGCATCGCTGGCTGGACATGGCCGCGGAGAAGATCAGGTTCCAGGGACTGCCGGCGCGCATCTGCTGGGTGGGCCTGGGCGACCGCGACCGGCTGGGCCTGGCGTTCAACGAGATGGTGGCCAAGGGCGAGCTGAAGGCGCCGGTGGTGATCGGCCGCGATCACCTGGACAGCGGCAGCGTCGCCTCGCCGAACCGCGAGACCGAAGCCATGCGCGATGGCTCGGACGCGGTGTCGGACTGGCCGCTGCTCAACGCACTGCTCAATACCGCCTCCGGCGCGACCTGGGTGTCGCTGCATCATGGCGGTGGCGTCGGCATGGGCTTCTCGCAGCATGCCGGCATGGTGATCGTGTGCGACGGCACCGAGGCGGCAGCCAAGCGCATCGCGCGGGTGCTGTGGAACGACCCGGCGACCGGCGTGATGCGGCATGCGGACGCGGGCTATGAGATCGCGATCGAATGCGCGAAGGAAAAGGGGCTGGATCTGCCTGGGATCCTGGGCTGAGGAAGGTCATGAACGAGGCGAAAGGTCAGCGGTATTGACCACTTCGTCTCGCCTTTGATTTTTCAGATGGTGCGGATGGATGACATCCGCTTTCCTTGGCATTGCCAGATCAAGCTGGCGAGGCCAAGGAAGCCCGATGAGAAGATTGACCCGAAGTGAAGTCGCAGGCGTGACTGGCGCGATCAGCGGTGTGTCACGCGAAACCGTGGGTTGTCAGGTAGGTGGTGTCGTGGGTGCTCGCATCGCCGGCGCACCTGGCGCCATCGTAGGCTGTGTTGGCGGCGCATTGATCGCCAACAACATCAGCACGGACGGCAGCTGGTCCGGCCCCTTCGGCGGTGGCCCCGCCGGATGGCGGGCCTGGCTTATCCGCCTGCATACCGCGTAGCGCGCCGCACATGCGCGGGTCCATGAGGGCGCTGATCCAGGTCGCGGCGATATCGGCACTGTCCAACCCACTGCGGATGCAGGTTCCCGAGGCGTGGTTCATTCCAGCGCTGGGGTTACTGACAGGTGTCATCTATGCCGGGTTAGCCGCATTTGAACGCTGGCAGTCACGTCATGCACGCAAGGGCACGGATTGAGTCCGTGCCCTCTCTGTTCGGCGATGGCCTGCGCTCAGGGCTGCGCCGCGGCGCCCGGCTTGGCCGGCGCGTTCTTCACGTACTTGTCGAACCACGCCAGCATTTCCGCCACCACCTGCTGGTTCGATTCCAGCGCGGTGTACCAGTGCGGCTCGTCCGGCAGCATCACCAGGCGCGTGATGCCGCCATTGCCGCGGATCGCCTGGTACAGCTTGCGCGACTGGAACGGCTCGGTGCCCGGGTTGGCGTCGTCCTCGCCATGCACCAGCAGCAGCGGCAGCTTGATCTTGTCGGCATAGAAGAACGGCGAGGCCTTCAGATACACGTCCTGCGCCTGCCACACCGAACGCCGCTCGTTCTGGAAGCCGAACGGGGTGAAGGTCTTGTTGTACGAACCGCTGGTGGCGACGCCGGCGCGGAACAGGTCGGTGTGCGCGATCAGGTTGGCGGTCATCAGCGCGCCATGGCTGTGGCCGGTGACGCCGATGCGTGCGCGATCCACCACGCCCAGGTCCACCGCCTTGTCCACCGCCGCCTTGGCGTCGGCTTCCAGCTGTTCCAGGTAGGTGTCGTAGGCGGTCTTCGGATCGCCGACGATCGGGAACGAGGCGTTGTCGATGATCGCGTAGCCGGCCAGCAGCATCAGCCGGTAATACGGCAGCCGGGTGAAGGTCTGCTGCGAGCCGGACACCTGCCCCGCCTGCGCGCTGCTGGCGAAGTCGGCCGGATAGGCATACAGGATCGCCGGAATGCGCTGGCCTTCCTGGTAGCCCGGCGGCGTGTACAGGGTGAACGACAGGTCCACGCCGTCGGCACGCTTGTAGGTCACCAGCCGCTTCTTGATCTGCCGCACTTCCGGCGTCGGGTCGGTGACCTGGGTCAGCTGCGTGGCACGCGAGGCGAAGCGCGCCTCGCCTTCCTTCGCGGCGGCATCGGCCTGGCCGAGTTCGCGCACGAAGGCATTGGGCGGATCCATCACCGACTGGTGCCAGGTCAGGAAGCGGCCCGGGGTGGCGGTGAAGCCCAGGAACTGCTCATAGGCATCGGCATCGCTGCGGAACAGGCGCTCGGTCTTCAGCGAGGCCAGGTCGAGGCGATCGAGAAACGGCCGGTCGCCCTGCGGCGAACTGCCCTGCCCGCGCAGGAACACGTGGTTGCCTTCCTGGCGCACCACATACGCGCCGTTGGGCAGCACGCGATAGACCAGGTTGCCCGGATCGGCGTACAGCTCGTCGGTGGACAGGTCCCATAGCAGGCGCCCCGGCTGCTTCGGCTTGTCAACGTCGACGATATGGGTCTGCCGCCAATGCTTGTTCTCGTCCTCCTCGTAGAGGAAGGCCACGTCCGGCTGCGCGGTCCAGGCGAATCCCTGGAAGCGCTGCGCGGTGCGTGCGATCTCGCTCGGCTTGCCGGTGAACGGTGCCTTGAGCATCAGCACGCGGTCGCGTGCCGGCACGCTGACATTCCAGTCGCCATGGTCCAGCGCTTCGGCCCAGACCAGCGTGGCCGGGTCGGTGGCGCGCCATTCGATATCGCGCGGGCCTTCCGGCACGCCATGCACCGGCACGCGGTCGGCCAGCGGCAGCGAGGCGATCGCGGTGCTGCGGCCACTGCCCACGTCGAGCACGGCGACGTCGTAAGGGAAGCGCTGGTAGGTCACCGCGTGCGAGAACGGCGGCTTGATCGTCTCGGTCAACACGTGCGTGCCATCCGGCGCGCCGTTGACCGCGTTGTACAGCGCCGGTGCGCCGACCGCGCGCACGCTGCCAGCGCCCACATCGACCACCGCGAGCTGCGATTGGCCGTAATAGGCGAACAGCGCTTCGTCCTGTTCGCTGGTCAGGGTGTCGCGTGCTTCATAGGTGCTGCTCTCACCCTTGGCACCCAGCGATTCCTGGATATCCGGGCCGGACGGCACGCCGTTGTCGGCCGGTGCGGCGCCCTGGTTGGCCGGCACCAGCTTGACCAGCAGATGCTGGCCGCCATCGAGCCACTGCACGGTGCTGCCAAAAATCTGGTTCAGGCGCACGCCGGGGATCTGGCGGATCTGCCCGGTGGCGGCATCGCCCACCCACAGCTGCACCGCGTCGGCGGTGACGTTCTGGAACGCGAAGTGCTGGCCATCCGGCGCCCACAACGCGCTTCCCGGGCAGGCACCGGCGGGCAGTGCCACGGGTGTGTGCTTGCCGCTGGCGATCTCGACCACGCTGAAGTCGGCCACGCAGGCCGGGATGCCGTAGCCGCCCGGGGTGTCGTGGCGGCTGCGGTTGCGCGGCTCCAGCCGCACGCCGGCCAGCTTGAGGTAAGGCTGGGCGACGCGGGTGATCGACGGGTAGGTCTGCGCGGTGGTGAGCAGCAGGCGCTGCCTGGTGGGGTCGACGCTCGCCGTCGGCGGCGGCGGCGCCTTCAACACCTTGAGCAGCGGCGCGGGGGGAACGGCGTAATCGGCGAAGGCCGGGGCGCTGCCGAGCAGCAGGGCGGAAGCGACCAGCAGCACGGCCGGTCGGTGGGGACGAAGCGGCATCCGGTTTCCCTCTAGATGGTGACGGCGGCCCGGCCTCTTGCCGGAGCCGCCCGAGCCTAGCACCGGACATGAGCTCACCCACCGGGCCAGAGGTCACGGCACCGCCGATCCCCTGGCTGCCTCCACTGGCTGCCCACCCCCTGTAGGAGCGGCTTCAGCCGCGACCGCCATCCGACAGTTCGCGCCGCCACCCGTCGGGGCTCAAGCCCCTCCCACAATATCCAAGGCCTCCCACCATCCGTCCCCGCCATCCGCCCCCGCCATCGCGTACCCTTGCAGCCCTGATGAGTACCCCACCCGCCCTGCGCACCGTCCACGCCACCCGCTATGTCACGCCGTTGCGCGAAGGCGGCTCGCTGCCCGCGGTGATCGAGGCCGACGATGACGGCCTGTACGTGATGAAGTTCCGCGGCGCCGGCCAGGGGCCGAAGGCGCTGGTCGCCGAATTGATTTCCGGCGAACTGGCGCGCGCACTCGGCCTGCCGATGCCGGAGCTGGTCTTCGCCGAGCTCGACCGCGAGTTCGCGCGTACCGAGCCCGACCCGGAAATCCAGGACCTGATCCGTGCCAGCGAAGGGCTCAACCTCGCCATCGACTACCTGCCCGGCGCGATCAACTACGATCCGGCCGCCATGCGCCCGGACCCGGGGCTGGCCTCGCGCATCGTCTGGTTCGACGCCTGCGTCTCCAATGTCGACCGCACCACCCGCAACACCAACCTAATGGTCTGGCACGGCAAGCTGTACCTGATCGACCACGGCGCCTCGCTCTACTTCCATCACGACTGGGCCAGTGCAGGCGATGCCGCCGCCAAGCCGTTCGCGATGATCCGCGACCACGTGCTGCTGCCATTCGCCACCGACATCGCCGCCGCCGACGCGGAACTGGCGCCGAAACTGGACGTGGCGACGCTGCGCGCCATCGTCGAACAGGTCCCCGAGGCGTGGCTGCTGCCGGATCCCGCGTTCGCCGATGTGCAGGCGCAGCGCCAGGCCTATGTCGAACATCTGCAGCAACGCCTGGCGCAGCGCCGGGTCTTCGTCGAGGAGGCGCTCCGTGCCCACGCCGCACACGTATGACTACGCGGTCATCCGCGTGGTGCCGCGGGTGGAGCGCGAGGAGTTCATCAACGTCGGGGTGATCGTCTCCTGCCCCACCGCGCGCCACCTGGAAGCCCGCATCGAGCTGGACGAAGCGCGCCTGCGCGCGTTCGCGCCGGCGCTGGACATCGATGCGCTGCGTCCCTACCTGGATGCCATCGTGGCGATCTGCAACGGCGACGCCGGTGCCGGCCCGATCGCGGCATTGCCGGCGCGCGCGCGTTTCCACTGGCTCACTGCCAAGCGCAGTTCCATCGTGCAGGTCTCGCCCGCGCACGTGGGCCGCACCACGCAGCCCGAGCGCGTGGTCGAGCACCTGATGCAGCGCATGGTGCGTCCACCGGCCTGATCGCCTACGCGATCAGGCCCCGCTCCGCACCCCCACCCCGCATCCACCCGCATCCCTGTAGGAGCGGCTTCAGCCGCGACCCTTCACCGGCTCACTCCTCCGGCCCAAACGAAGGCGGCACCTCTCCGCCACCCCACTGCGTATTGGCCGCGGTGCCCAAGGTGAATTCCAGCGTGCCACCGCGCGCCACGAAATCCGCCGGCAGCCAGGTCTTCCCGGTCTCCTTTCCATTGACCCGCAGCGACTGCACATAAGGCGCGTCCATCGCCGCACCACGCGCATCGATTTCGATCCGCGCGCCCGGACGCTGCACCACCGCATGCGCGAACAAGGGACTGCCGACCACCAGCTCGGCGCGGCCCGGATACAACGGATACAGCCCCAGCGCGGACCACACGTACCACGACGACATCTGGCCCAGATCATCGTTGCCGGAGATGCCTTCCGGCGTGTTGGTCCATATCTGCCGCATCGCCGCGCGCACGGTCGCCTGCGTCTTCCACGGCTGGCCAACGAAGTGATACAGCCACGGCGCGGCGATCGACGGTTCGTTGTCCAGCTCGGCATGCAGCGGACCGGACTTGGTCACCGCCCAGCTGCCATCGGGATGGCGGAAGAACGCATCCAGCCGCTGTGCGGCCTGCGCGGTGCCCCCGAGTTTGTCGACCAACCCGGCCGCATCGAACGGCACCATCCACAGGTACTGCGCGCCGCTGCCCTCGACGAACTCCTCATCGGACGCCGGGTCGAACGCCGGCCAGCTGCCATCGGCATTGCGCGGTTGCAGGTAGCCGCCCTGCGCGGTGGCCTGCGGGTTGAACAGATGCCGCCAACCACCCGCACGCGCGCGGAACTGTTTCGCGCCGGCACGATCGCCTGCCGCCAGCGCCAGTTCCGACAGGCCGAAATCGGCGGCCGCCAGCTCCAGCGTGTCCGATGCCGAACCCCAGCCCGGCGCGCCGACCGGCATGTAGCCCAGCCGCAGCCATGCATCCAGCCCCGGGCGCTGCCCCACGCACAGCACCGGGCAGCCCTTGCGGCTCAGATCCTTCTCCGTGGGCACGGTCGCCGCGCGCTTGAGCGAGGCATAGGCATGCGCCAGGTCGAAATCGCGCCCACCGAAAGCGTGGATCGCCGCCAGCGACGGCGGCGACGGATCGCCGTTCATCACGCCGGTGGCGCCAGTCAAATGCGTCCAGCGATCCCACACACCCCCGTTCTGGTCGGCCTGGTTGAGCAGCGACTGCGCGATGTCCGAGCCGACCTGCGGCTGCAGCAGCGTCACCAGTTGCAGCTGCGAGCGATAGACGTCCCAGCCGGAGTAATTGGCGTATTGCGCGCGTTGCTTGCGTGCCACGCGATGCACCGCGCCGTCGAAACCCCGATAGCGGCCGTCGGTATCGCTGTAGAGATTGGGCGCAAGCATCGCGTGGTAGAGCGCGGTGTAGAACACCGTGCGTTCGTCCGGCGTGCCGCCGTCAACGCGGATGCGTCCGAGCAGCGTGTTCCAGGCCGCGCGCGTGGCCGCCTGGGTAGCCTCCAGCGAAGTACCCGCCGGACTCTCCTTGGCCAGATTGGCGCGGGCGCCGGCTTCATCGACATACGACACGCCGATGCGCACGTTGACCGTGGCCGCGTCGGCGAAACGGATCCAGCCACCGGCGCCCTTGCCGGCCGGCGGATGGCCGCGCGTGCCGTAAGTGGTGCCGCCCTCGCCTTCCGTGGCGCCGGCCTGCACGGTGTCGTCGCGCCAGGTACCACCGGCCTGGAACGGCTGGTCGAACTGGGCGACGAAATGCAGCGTGTAGTAGCTCTCGCGGCGGTCCTCGGCGAGGTAGCCGCAGAAGTTGCCGCTGGTCACCGACCCGCTGACCGTGCGCGTGGCCGGGTCGACATGGATCGTCGAGGCGCTGCTGCCGACCTCGCTGTCGGAGGTGCGGAACAGCAGGTTGGCCGGCTTGTCAGCGGGGAACGCGAAACGCCCCAGCGCGGTGCGTTCACTGGCGCCCAGCGACACCATCACGCCGTTGTCGAGCGTCAGCGTATAGGCACCGGGACTGGCCTGCTCCTTGCCGTGGTCGAGCAGGCTGGCATACATCAGGCCGGCATCGACCGACGCCGGCGAGGTGGTGACCGGCACCGTGACCGGCATCAGCGGGATATCGCCACTGGCACCGGTGCAGCCGCTGCCCGACACGCGGGTCAGGCTGAAGCCGCGCACGCCGTTGCCGCGCCACTCGTAGCCGCCCGGCGCGGCAATGGGAAAGCGCTTGCCCGGCAAGGCGGTCTGCTCGGGGCCGAAGGCGACCAGGCCGAACGGCATCATCGCTGCCGGCGAGACGTTGCCGCCGTTGGTGGTGCCGATGAAAGGATTGACCTCCGCGGCGAGGTCGCCCGCGGTGGCGGGCGTCTTGGCCTGCAGGGAACCGGCGGCCAACAGGGCGCAGCTGGCGAACAGCACGGGGCGGAAGATCATCGGGCACTCCCTTTGAATGACCGCCCATGGTGGCCATTTGGATCGTTCCAATACATAGGACAGAAGTCCCGGTCCAGCGGCCCGGATGCACGTTTCGCGCACCGGGCCGCCCGCCTTCAGGACCGATCCGGCAGCGCGTAGGCGATCACGTAGTCGCCCTTGGGCGTTTCCATGAAATGGTGGCCGCCGGCCATGATGACCAGGTACTGGCGGCCGCCGATCTCGTAGGTCATCGGCGTGGCCTGCCCGCCCGCGGGCAGCTTGGCATGCCAGACCGTCTCGCCGGTCCGCAGGTCGATGGCGCGGATCAGGTCATCGGTCGCCGCGGCGATGAAGACCAGGCCACCGGCGGTGACGACGGCGCCGCCGTTGTTCGGGGTGCCGATCTCGATCGGCAGGCCGGAGCGGATGCCGAACGGGCCGTTGCCGCGCGCGCTGCCGAACGGACGGTCCCACAGCGTGCGCCCGGTCTTCAGCTCGATCGCGCGGATGCCGCCATACGGCGGCTGCTTGCACAGCAGCCCGGTGAACGGCAGGCGCCAGCCGGCGTTGACGTTGATCGCATACGGCGTGCCGACCTGCGGGTCGCCCGCGCCTTCGGCGCCGCCGGCATCGCCACGCACGTCCTCGCGCGGCGCCCAGCCGAGCCTGTCGGCCTTGGCGCGCGGCACCAGCAGGCTGTAGTTCGGCATGTCGTTGTAGTTGGCGACGATCACGCCGCGACGTGGATCCAGCGCCACGCTGCCCCAGTCCGAACCGCCGTTGTAGCCGGGATACTCGATCGAATGGCGCTCGCTCTCCGGCGGCGTGTAGAAGCCCTGGTAGCTGGCGCGGCGGAACTGGATCCGGCACACCAGCTGGTCGATCGGGGTGATGCCCCACATGTCGCGCTCGGTCAGGTCAGGCTTGCGCAGCGTGTGATACAGCGAGAAGCGTTGCGTCGGCGAACGCTGCTCCGGCTCCACGCCGCCCTTCGGCACGGGGCGATCCTCGGCGGCGGTGAGCAGTTGCCCAGTGCGGCGGTCGAGCACGTACATGTCGCCCTGCTTGCTCGGCAGCAGGATCGCCTTCACCGCGCCATGGTCGGTGGGAAAATCCAGCAGCGTCGCCTGCGAGCCCAGGTCGTAGTCCCACACGTCCTTGCGCACGGTCTGGAAATGCCAGGCCGGCTTGCCGGTGGTGACGTCGATGGCGACCAGCGAGGTGGCGTATTCGTTCTGGGTTGGCGTGCGCGAGCCGCTCCAGTAGTCGGCGGCCGAGTTGCCCATCGGCAGGTAGACCAGGCCGAGTTCATCATCGCCCGTGGCGGTGGTCCACATGTTCGGCGTGCCACGGGTCCAGCTCTGCCCGGCCGGCGGCGCGCCGGTCCAGTCGGGATGTTCCATGTCCCATGCCCAGCGCAGCTGGCCGGTGATGGCGTCATAGCCCTGGATCACCCCGGACGGCGCGTCGCGGCGCTGGCCGTCGAGCACCTGGTGGCCGGTGACGATCACGCCGCGCACGATTGCCGGCGGCGAAGTGATCGAGACGTAGCCCGGCCAGGTCTTGCCCATGCCGACGGTGATATCGACCTGGCCGTGATCGCCGAAGCCGCTGCAGGGCTTGCCGGTGTCGGCATCGACCGCGATCAGGCGTGCGTCGAGCGTGCCTTCGATGATGCGGCGGCGGCAATCGGCGATCTCGCCGCTGGCCGTGGCCGGTGCGGCGCTGGCGGTGGCCTGCACCGGGCTCGGCGATGCCGGGCCGACCTTGGCTGGTGTGGCGGCGGCATCCGCGGCGACGGTGGTGGCGATCGGCGCCTCGAAGTAGGACACGCCGCGGCAGGCGGCGGTATATGGAATCGCCTTATCCGGCACCTTCGGATCGTAGCGCCAGCGCTCCTGGCCGCTCTTGGCATCGAGCGCGATCAGCTGGTTGCGCGCGGTGCACAGGTAGAGCGTGTCGCCGATCTTCAGCGGCGTGGTTTCCGCGCCCCAGCGCTGCTCGGGCAGGTCGCCGGTGCGGAAGGTCCAGGCTTCGCGCAGCTGCTTCACGTTGTCGCGGTCGATCTGCTTGAGCGGCGAATAGCGCTGCGCGGCGTTGCTGCGACCGTAGGCGGTCCAGTCGGCGTCGGCGGGCTGGTCGGTGATCGAGGTGGTCAGCGGCGAGGCCGCGGCGAGCGCGGCGCTGGCTTCGGCGGGGAACGTGCCTTCGGCGGCGGTCACGCCGTGCGGCACGAAGGCGAGCGCGAAGGCGACCACGAACAGCAGCGCCAATACGCCGGCGATGCCGCGCGAGAGACCGCGTGCGACGGGGCGTTGCAGCCGCGGCAGCAGCAGCGCGAGGAAGAAGCCGAGTACGGTCAGCAGGCCCAGGCGCGGCACCCAGCGCCAGTACTGGCTACCGGATTCCCACCAGGTCCACAGCACGGTGGCGGTGAAGACCAGGAAGAAGCAGGCCGCGCCGGCATTGTGGCCGCGCCACAGCCAGATCGCGGAGAGCAGCAGGCCCACGCCCGCGAGCAGGTAGTACCAGGAGCCGCCGAGCGTGGCGAGCCAGCCACCACCGGCGATGAAGACGATCGCCAGCAGCAGCACGAGCATCGAGAACAACGACAACAGCCAGGAATGGCCGCGTCGGGAGACAGGGGTTGCGGACATCGCTTTCTCCTTCACTTCCCCGGGAATACGCCGGCGCGTGCGCCGGTACCGCCGGGCGTTATCGCATCGCGCGGGTGAAAACGATGCGTGCGGAGGGCGGCGTGGGTGGAACGCTGCGGGATGGGGGTGATGAGGTGTTTGTTTTGGTGGGCTTGGGTTGATGGCTGGCGGAGTCGCGAGCTGTTGGATGGCGGTCGCGGCTGAAGCCGCTCCTACACGGGAGCGTTAGGCCGATGCGGTGCGGCGCACGCGCTTCGCGCCCCACAAAGCAGAACGCCGGCTTTCGCCGGCGTCCGCTTCTCATGCTCACCCGCAGGGATTACTCCTGCGTCGGCGCCTCGCCGGCCGCCGCTTCGACCGCCGGCTCGTCCAGCCCTTCGTCGCCTTCTTCCAGCGAGGCGTCCAGGCGCTCCACCGCCTGCAGCTTCTCGCCCTTGGACAGGCGGATCAGGGTGACGCCCTGGGTGTTGCGGCTCACGCGCGAGATCTCCGAACCGCGCGTGCGCACCAGGGTGCCGCCGTCGGAAATCAACAGCACTTCGTCGCGGCTACCCAGCAGCACCGCGGCGACCAGCTTGCCGTTGCGGTCACTGGTCTGGATGCCGATCACGCCCTGCGTGCCACGGCCCTTGCGCGGATACTCGCCGAGCGCGGTGCGCTTGCCGTAGCCGTTCTCGGTCGCGGTCAGGATGTAGGCGGCGCCGGTGTCCTCGACGTCGGTCTGCACGACCTCCTCGCCACCGTTCTCGACCACGTCCTCCTGGCCTTCGTCCTCGCCTTCCTCGTCGCCGCCCATGCCGGCCGACTCGGCCACGATCAGGCTCACGACCTCCTCGCCGTTGGCCAGCTTGATGCCGCGCACGCCGGTGGCGGTGCGGCCCATCGAGCGCACGCGGTCCTCGCCGAAACGCACGGTCTTGCCGTTGGAGGCGAACAGCAGGATGTCACGCTCACCATCGGTCAGCGCCACGTCGACCAGCGCATCGCCCTCGTCGAGGTTGATGGCGATCTTGCCGCGCGCCAGGCGGAACGCGAATTCGCTCAGCGGCGTCTTCTTCACCGTGCCGTTGCGGGTGGCGAAGAACACGTACTGGCCTTCGGCATACTCGCGCACCGGCAACACGGCCTGCACGCGCTCACCGGCTTCCAGCGGAATCCAGTTGATGATCGGGCGGCCACGCGCGTTGGAGCCGGCCTCCGGCAGCTGGTGCACCGGCAGCCAGAACACCTTGCCGCTGCTGGTGAAGGTCAACAGCGTGTCATGCGTATTAACCAGCCACAGGTGGTCGATGAAATCCTCTTCCTTGGTCGCCGCCGCGCTGCGGCCACGGCCGCCACGACGCTGCGCGCGATACGCGCTGACCGGCTGGCGCTTGGCGTAGCCTGCGTGCGACAGCGTGACCACCACGTCTTCCGGGGCGATCAGGTCGAGGATGTCGAGGTCTTCCTCGCTGTGGCGGATTTCGGTACGACGTTCGTCGCCGAACTCCTCGCGCACGTTGTTGAGCTCGTCGCGGATCACCTGCAACAGCACATCCGGGTTTTCCAGGATGCGGATCAGCCCGGCGATGGTCTCCAGCAGCTGCTTGTACTCGTCGGTGAGCTTGTCCTGCTCCAGGCCAGTCAGGCGGTGCAGGCGCATTTCCAGGATCTGCTGCGCCTGGACCTCGGTCAGCTGGTAGAAGCCGCCCAGCAGGCCCACGCCCTTCGGCAGGTCTTCCGGCTTGGACGCCTCGGCACCGGCGGCACCCAGCAGCGCGGCGACCAGACCCGGCTCCCAGGTCTTGGCCAGCATGCGCTCCTTGGCCTCCTGCGGGTTGGCCGAGGTCTTGATCAGCTCGATCATCTCGTCGATGTTGGCGAGCGCGACGGTCAGGCCTTCCAGGATGTGCGCGCGGGCGCGCGCCTTGCGCAGTTCGAAGATGGTGCGGCGGGTGACGACCTCGCGGCGGTGGCGCAGGAACGCCTCCAGCATCTCCTTGAGGTTCATCAGCTTCGGGCGGCCATCGACCAGCGCCACCATGTTGATGCCGAACACTGACTCCATCTGGGTCTGCTGGTACAGATTGTTCAGCACGACCTCGGCCGATTCGCCGCGCTTGATCTCGATGTAGATGCGCATGCCGTCCTTGTCGGACTCATCGCGCAGCTCGGAGATGCCGTCGATCTTCTTTTCCTTGACCAGCTCGGCGATCTTCTCGATCAGACGCGCCTTGTTGACCTGGTACGGAATCTCGGTGACCACGATCGCTTCGCGGCCGTTGTCGGCCACTTCGATGTCGGCCTTGGCACGGATGCGCACGCGGCCACGGCCGGTGCGGTAGCCGGCGACGATGCCGGCGGTGCCGTTGATGATGCCGGCGGTCGGGAAGTCCGGGCCCGGGATGTATTCCATCAGCCCGTCGACATCGATCTCCGGGTTGTCGATCAGCGCGATGCAGGCGTTGATCGACTCGGTGAGGTTATGCGGCGGAATGTTGGTCGCCATGCCGACCGCGATGCCGGCCGAGCCGTTGACCAGCAGGTTCGGGAACCGGGTCGGCATGACCGTCGGCTCCAGTTCCTTCTCGTCGTAGTTGGGCTGGAAATCGACGGTTTCCTTGTCGATATCGGCGATCAGCTCGTGGGTCAGGCGCGACATGCGCGCCTCGGTGTAACGCATCGCGGCGGCGGAGTCGCCGTCGACCGAACCGAAGTTACCCTGGCCATCGACCAGCAGGTAGCGCAGCGAGAACGGCTGCGCCATGCGCACCAGCGTGTCGTACACCGACTGGTCGCCGTGCGGGTGGTACTTACCGATCACGTCACCGACGATACGCGCCGACTTGTAGTACGGCTTGTTGCTGTGCGCGCCGAGTTCGTTCATCGCGAACAGCACGCGGCGATGCACCGGCTTGAGGCCGTCGCGGGCATCCGGGAGGGCGCGCCCCACGATCACGCTCATGGCGTAATCGAGGTAGCTCTTGCGCATCTCGTCTTCCAGGTTGACCTGGATGATTTCCTTGGCGGTTTCTGCCATTCGCTGCCCGTGTCTTGTTCAGTTTGGACGCCGGAAAGCCCGTGCCGCGCAGCCTGCGCGGGGGCATTCCTTCAACCGACGGATTGTACCACGAAGGGGCGATTTGGCCTTGTTTGGACAAGGACTTGGGTTGCCGAGAGGGCTTGCCGGCGGGGGTCTGGGCCGAGGTTGGCTGATGCCGCACGGTCGCGGCTGAAGCCGCTCCTACAGGGGTTCCAGCCAGGCTTACGCGCGGCCCGCCTCGCCCCTTTGTAGGAGCGGCTTCAGCCGCGACGCGCGAAACCGTCCCGCCCGGGAAACCGTCAGCCGAAAGCAGCCCGCATCTTCTCCAGCGTCGGGCTTTCAATCACCCCGCGCTCGGTCACGATGGCGTCGATCAGCGTCCCCGGGGTCACGTCGAACACCGGGTTCCAGGCGGCAATGCCCTCGGCCACGGTACGGGTGCCACCAATGCCGAACAGCTCGCCCGGGTCGCGCTGCTCGATCTCGATCTGCGCGCCGTCGGCGGTATCCATGTCCACCGTCGAGGACGGCGCCACCACCATGAACTTGACCCCATGGTGGCGCGCGGCGATCGCCAGCTGGTAGGTGCCGATCTTGTTGGCGGTGTCGCCATTGGCGCAGATGCGGTCCGCACCCACCACCACCCACTGCACCGCACCGGTCTTCATCAGGTGCGCGGCGGCCGAGTCGGCGATCAGGGTGGCGTCGATGCCATCCTGCTGCAGCTCCCACACGGTCAGGCGCGCGCCCTGCAGCCATGGCCGGGTCTCGTCGGCGAACACGCGCCCGATTCGGCCCTGCGCCATGCCCGCGCGGATCACGCCCAGCGCGGTGCCGAAGCCGGCGGTCGCCAGCGAACCGGTGTTGCAGTGGGTCAGCACGCCGCTGCCCGGGGCGATCAGCCCGGCCCCCAGCGCGCCCATATGACGGTTGGCCGCCAGGTCTTCCTCGGCGATGGCCTGGGCCTCGCGTTCGAGCACGGCACGCCAGTCGGCGCCGCTGCCTTCCAGCGCGCGACGCATGCGCGCCAGCGCCCAGGCCAGGTTGACCGCGGTGGGACGGGCGGCATTGAGCCGCTGCAGCGCCGGCTCCAGCTTGCGCGCCGCGTCCTCGCCATCGCTGGCCTCCACCGCGCGCGCGGCCAGCACCACGCCCCAGGCGGCGGCAATGCCGATCGCCGGCGCGCCGCGCACGGCCAGGGCATGGATCGCATGCGCGACCTCGTCGCTGTCGTGGCAGTGCACGTGCTCCACCACGAAAGGCAGCTTGCGCTGGTCGAGCAGTTCAAGCACCTCGCCGGTCCAGAGGATCGGGCGGATATGGTCGTAGCGGGCGTAGTCGATGGCGGTGTCGTTCATCGCCCTATTGTAAGCACCGGCGCCGGCCGGGTCAGTCGACCACGAATTCACCCCGGCAGCCCTGGTCGACCCAGACCCCGTCGCGACTCCAGCCCCAGCTGCTGCCTTCCACGCAGGCGCTGTTGGAAAGCTGCCGCTGCAGCCGCGCGCCGCGCTCGATGGTGACGCCGCACATGCGCCGGGTCTTGCCCTTGGATTCGCAGGTGAGGTGCCGCGCCACGTCGACGAAACCGCTGCCGTCCTCGGCGCCCAGCTCGAATTCGGCATCGCAGCCGCGCGAGACCCAGATCTCGTTGCGGCGCACGCCCCAGCTGCGGCCTTCCTTGCACGGCCATACCGACAACTGGCGCAGCAGGCGTACCGGCGCGCCCCGCAGCATCACCGGGCAGCTGTTCTGGCGGCCATCCGATTCGCAGCGCACCACGCGGCGCGTCGGCACGTCGCCGGCCGGCCGCAGGGCCCGGAACTCGCCGCGACAGCCCAAGGCCACCCAGATGCCACCGCGCTCGATATCCCATTCGCTGCCACGGATGCAGGTATTGCCGGACAGCTGGCGCACCAGTTCCACGCCGTGGCGGGTCTCCATCGGGCAATGCTCGCGCCCCATGTCGCGCGACTCGCAGCGCACCAGCGCGTCCGGCGGCGGCAGCGACTGCGCGCCGCCCGGGGCGGCCAT
>DJAN01000015.1 GCA_002429615.1 Lysobacteraceae bacterium UBA6001 | reverse complement strand
AGCCGGTGATCCGCCGCGGCAGCGGCGAGGTCATCAACCGCGGCGCGGCGGCGCGTCCGGCGCCCGCGCTGGCGGCGGCCAGTACCGGCGAGGCGACCTTCAACTTCGAAGGCGAGTCGGTGCAGGCGGTGGTCAAAGCCATCCTGGGCGACATGCTCGGGCAGAACTACGTCATCGCCCCGGGCGTGCAGGGCACCGTGACCCTGGCCACGCCCAAGCCGGTATCGCCGGCGCAGGCATTGAACCTGCTGGAGATGGTGCTGGGCTGGAACAACGCGCGCATGGTCTACAGCGGCGGGCGCTACAACATCGTGCCCGCCGACCAGGCGCTGGCAGGCACCGTCGCGCCGAGTACGGCGCCGGCGGCGAACGCGCGAGGCTTCGAAGTGCGCGTGGTGCCGCTGCGCTACATCTCCGCCAGCGAGATGAAGAAAATCCTGGAGCCGTATGCGCGGCCTAACGCCATCGTCGGCACCGACGCCTCGCGCAACGTCATCACCCTGGGCGGCACCCGCGCCGAGCTGGAGAACTACCTGCGCACGGTCGAGATCTTCGACGTGGACTGGTTGTCGGGCATGTCGGTAGGCGTGTTCCCGATCCAGTCGGGCAAGGCCCAGGACGTGGCCGCGGACCTGGAAAAGGTGTTCGGCGAGAAGAGCGGCACGCCCAGCGCGGGCATGTTCCGCTTCATGCCGCTGGAAAACGCCAATGCGGTGCTGGTGATCACACCGCAGTCGCGCTACCTGGACCAGATCCAGCAGTGGCTGGAACGCATCGACAGTGCCGGCGGCGCGCCGCGGTTGTTCTCCTATGAGCTGAAGTACATCAAGGCGCGCGAGTTGGCCGACCGGCTGGCGGAAGTGTTCGGTGCCAGTGCGCGCGGCAGCAACAGCAATGCGTCGCTGGCACCGGGGGCCACGTCGATGCAGCTCGGCGATTCACTGGATTCGGCCAGCCTCGGACGTGATGCCGGCAGCAGCCTGGGTTCGAACAGCAGCAGCGGCTACGGCAGCACCAGCGGCACGGGCAGCAGCAGTAGTGGCATCGGCAGCGGCGGAGACTTCACCCTGTCGCCGCGCCAGAGCGGCAATGGCAGCGTGACGCTGGACGTGGAGGGCGACCGCGTCGGCGTGTCGGCGGTGGAAGAAACCAACACGCTGCTGGTACGCGCGTCGCCGCAGGCCTGGCGCTCGATCCGCGAAGTGATCGAAAAGCTCGACACCATGCCGATGCAGGTGCATATCGAGGCGCAGGTGGCGGAAGTGAAGCTCACCGGCAAGCTGAGCTATGGCGTGAACTGGTATTTCGAGAACGCCGTCGACGCGCCGGTCAGCGACGGCGGCGCGGGGCTGCCGAGCGCGCTGGGACGCAGCATCTGGGGCGATATCTCCGGCACCGTCGGCAGCAGCGGCCTGGGCTGGACGTTCCTGGGCAAGAACGCGGCCGCGGTGATCTCCGCGCTCGACGAAGTCACCGATGTGCGCCTGCTGCAGACGCCGTCGGTGTTCGTGCGCAACAACGCCGAGGCGACGTTGAACGTGGGTACCAAGGTGCCGATCAACTCGGTATCGGTGAATACCGGCCTGGGCTCGGACAGCACCTACAGCCAGGTGCAGTACCTGGACACCGGCGTGATCCTCAAGGTGCGTCCGCGCGTCACCCGCGAGGGCACCGTATTCCTGGATATCGTGCAGGAAGTCAGCTCGGCCGGTGCGACACCGGCAAGCTGCGATCCGACCAAGTCCACCTGCAACCCGCCGATCGATACGCGTCGCGTGCATACCGAAGCGGCGGTGCGCAGCGGCGACACCATCATGCTGGCCGGCCTGATCAGCGACCAGGACGAGAATGGCTCGTCGGGCGTGCCGTTCCTCAGCCGCCTGCCGGTGGTCGGCGCGCTGTTCGGCAAGAAGACGCAGAACGAGACCCGCCAGGAAGTCATCGTGCTGATCACCCCGACCATCGTGAAGGACGCCAACGAGGCGGTGCGGTTCAACGACGAATACGGCCGCAAGTTCAGGACGCTGGAACCGCTGTACACGCCTGCCAAGCAATGAGTGCGGCCCTGCCCATCGTCCTGCTGCCGGTCGGCACCGACGACCGCGCGCTGGACGCCTGCCTCGGTGCGCTCGAGGTGGGCACGCCCGCCGGCACGCCGGTGTGGCTGGCCGACGACGCCCAGGCCGGTCCGCGAGGCGTGGCGGTGATCGAAGGCTGGCTGGCGCGCACGCGCCTGCAGGCCGACTACACCCGCCGCGAACGGCCGATCGGCGAGGTGGCGCATCTGGACGAAATGCTGCGCGCCTGCGGCAACGCCGACGTGGTGGTGCTGTCGTCGCAGGCGCGGCCGTTGCCGGGCTGGCTGCGCCAGCTCGGTGCGTGCTTCGCGCGCGATGCCGCGATCGCCAGCGCCACGCCATGGAGCAATGCCGGCGAAGCCGCAGCGTGGCCGCGCCTGGGCGAGATCAATCCGCTGCCCGATGACGATGAGCGCCTGGCGGCGGCGTGCGCCGCCCTGCCGCCGCTGCACCCGGAACTGCCCGCGGCGATCTGCCATGCGGTGGCGCTGCGCGGTAGCGCGCGCCAACGCGCAGGTGGGTTGGATGCCAGTAGCTATGGGGCGTGGTATGCGGCGCTGATCGACCTGAGCTTGCGCATGGCGGGGCTCGGGTGGCGCAACGTGCTGTGCGAGACCGCCTTCGTGGCCCGCGCCGAAGAGGGCGTGCCGGCGGATGGCGACATGGATGCGCTGGCCACGCGTTGGCCTGCCTGGCATTCGCGCCTGGCGGGCTTCCTGATGGGCGATCCGCTGGCCGATCTGCGTATCCAGTTGCAGCAGGTCTACGACGCCACGCCGGTGGCGATGCCGCAGCGCGAGCTGTTCGGAACAGTTGAAGGGGAGACCGAATGAGTGCAGCCATCGCCGCGGTGGTGGTGACCTACCGCAGCGCGGCCACGATCGACGAGTGCCTGGCATGCCTGCGCGCCGCCAGCGACGTGGCCGAGATCCGGGTGGTCGACAACGATTCGGATGACGACACGCTCAGCGTGGTGCAACGGCATGCGATCGAAGACACGCGCGTGCATTTCATCGCCAATCCGGACAACCCCGGCTTCGCCACCGCCTGCAACCAGGGCGCGGCCGATTCGCAGGCACCGTGGTTGGTGTTCATCAACCCGGACCTGATGGTCGCGGCCGATACGCTGACGCAGTTGCGCCAGCGTGCCGAGCGGCTCTCCCAGCCCGCGCTGCTGGGCGTGGAGCAGGTGGATGAGCACGGCGAGCCCGATGGGGCGGTGCGACGGCGCGATCCGGATTTCGCCGCGATGCTGCGCGCGCCACGACGCGGCGCGCAGTTGGCGGTGCCGGTCGATCCCTCGCAGCCGCTGCAGCGGGTGGAGGCGATTTCCGGCGCGCTGATGCTGCTGCCGCGCAGCTTGTTCGAGGGCATCGGCGGCTGGGATGCGGGCTATCGCCTGCATGCAGAAGACCTCGACCTGTGTCGGCGCGCGCGCCAGGCCGGTGCGTTCGTCGGCGTGGCGAACGATCTGCGCGTCGTCCACCTGCGCGGCGTCTCCAGCCGCTCACGGCCGTTCTTCGTCGAATGGCACAAGCATCGCGGGCTGTGGCGCTACTTCAGCAAGTTCGAGGCGCCGCAGCGCGGTTGGCTGGTCCGGGCCGGCGTCTGGTTCGCGATATGGGCGCACGCGGCGGCACAGGTGCCGCGCCTGTTGCGGCGGATGGGCTAGGCATGGCCGGGCCGGGCAGCAGGCACGCGCGGGCGTGCCGGTCCATAATCGACCCATGATCATCACCTCGCTGCTCGACACCGACCTGTACAAATTCACCATGATGCAGGCGGTGCTGCACCAGCACCCCGGCGCGCAGGTCGAGTACCGCTTCAAATGCCGCACGCCGGGCATCGATCTGGCGCAGTTCATCGACGAGATATCGACCGAGATCGACCTGCTGTGCGAGCTGCGCTTCCAGCCCGACGAGCTGGCCTACATGCGCGCGATGCGTTTCGTGAAGGCGGATTTCGTCGACTTCCTCGGCCTGTTTCATCTCGACCGCAAGTACCTGACCCTTCGTCCCTCGGCCAGCGTCCCCGGCGAGATCGAGCTGATCATCCGCGGCCCCTGGCTGCATACGATCCTGTTCGAGGTGCCGCTGCTGGCGATCATCAACGAGGTCTGGTTCCGCAACACCAGCCGTTCCGACTTCGAGGAGGGGCGGCGACGCCTGCAGGCGAAGATCGCGCGGCTGGCGGCGCCGGGCTACGAGGACTGCCGGATTGCCGACTACGGCACCCGCCGGCGCTATTCGCGGCAATGGCACGGGGAACTGCTGCCGATGCTGCGCGAGGGTTGGGGGGAGCGTTTCGTCGGCACCAGCAACGTCTACTTTGCCCGCCGCTATGGCATGACCCCGCTGGGCACCATGGCCCACGAGTACCTGCAGGCCTTCCAGGCCCTGGGGCCGCGCCTGCGCGACTCGCAGGTGGCGGCGCTGGAGTCCTGGGCGCGCGAATACCGTGGCGACCTGGGCATCGCGCTGTCCGACGTGGTCGGGCTGGACGCCTTCCTGCGCGACTTCGACCTGTACTTCTGCAAGCTCTTCGATGGCATGCGGCACGACTCCGGCGACCCCTTCGTATGGGGCGAGCGGATCCTGGACCACCTGCAGCAGCACCGGGTCGACCCGCGCAGCAAGGTCCTGGTGTTCAGCGATGGCCTGAACATCGAAAAGGTCATGGGCCTGTTCGATCACTTCAAGGGACGCTGCCGGCTGTCGTTCGGGGTGGGGACCCATCTGACCAACGACCTGGGCCCGGAGCCCCTGCAGATCGTCATCAAGATGGTCCGCTGCAACGGTCAACCGGTGGCCAAACTGAGCGATTCACCCGGCAAGAGCATGTGCGACGACCCGGGCTACCTGCGCTATCTGCGACAGGTCTTCGAGGTCGAGGAGCCGGCCGACGAGGGGTGACGCTGTGGGGCGGTTTTTGCCGCACGGCGGCGGATCAAGGTGATTTTTCGCATCGCATTCGGGTAAAGTGCGATCCAATTCTCAATTGTGCACTGCACAGCGTCGTGTTTGGCACCGCGCTTGCATATGTTTGACCTGTACCGGGGGCATGATGCCCGGTGCACCCCCACGCAGCACGGTTCAGGCATGACTTCGTTCGATCCTTCAACGCTGTTTCGCGCCCGCGGCTGTTCCCGTCAGTGGCTCGGTTTCGTCCGCGCGCTGGCCGAGGAGTTCGCCGCCGAACTGCCCGAGCACGAGCTGGCCACGCTGATGGCCCGCATCGGGCGCCGCTTTGCCCAGCGCCATCCGATCGGGGAGTGTGTCGCCCTGGCCGAGGTGGAGGTCGCGGCGAACCGGATCTGGGCCGAGCTGGAGTGGGGCCAGTGCCGCATGGAAGAGCAGGCAGGCAGCGTGGAGATCCACCATGCCGCCGCGCCGCTGGCTGTCGCGTTGTCGGGGATGGACTGGGGCGACGGCTTTCTGGCGGGGGTCTATGAAGGCTGGTTCCAGCAGTTGGGAATGCTGGCGGGGTTGGCGGTGAACGCCGAACGGCCGCCGGCACCGGATCTGCGCAGGCTGCGGCTGGCGCGGGCGGTGTAGGCACCTTGTATACATTCTTGGGGGCAATATGAACGACAAGAACAAGCACGCGCAGGAAGAGGCTTACGACGACGTCGACCGCCTGTTTGCCCGCCTGGGCAGCAAGGGGGCCGACGAATATCGTGATTTCGTGCCCGGCAGGCTGCCGACGCGCGAAGCGGCGGTGGTGTCGGAGCCGGTTGTCGTGGCGGAGGTGCAGGCGATCCCTGCCGGCGCCGTGATCGAACCGCCCGCGCTGCCGGTGCCGCCGCCGTCGCCGCCGATCCTGGCGTCGATCCGGCCGCTGCGTGCCGAACCGGTGCCGCAGGCATCGGTGGAACGTCCGGCGGGGGCGCCGGTGAACGCGCTGGACCAGCTGTTCCAGCGTCTGCTACAGGCCGATGCCGCGCCAGCGGCTGCCGGTCCGCTGCGGCGCATGTTCGGCCGCTGAGGCGGCAGGCTGGACAATCGTCCGGCTGGAACTGAAGAATCGACGCGGGGGCGCGTCACGGCAACTGTCAGAAGGAAGACTTGATGAGTATCGCCACCGCGCCGCGTCCCGGCACGCTGCTGCCCAGGCTTGCGACCTGGACTCTCTGGCTGTTGGGCGCGCTGCTGCTGGTGTTCGTGGTCGCCGTGCCGATGGATGTCGCCCAGCAGATGATCTTCTCCGCGGTGCTGTTCCTCGTGGCGCTGTTCCTGCGCCGACGGGGTGGCCGCGTGGTCGTGCTGCTGATGATGGGCCTGTCGCTGGCGGTGTCCTCGCGCTACATGTGGTGGCGCCTGACCGAGACCATGGGCGTCGGTGGCGTGGTCGACCTGGTACTGGGCCTGGGCCTGGTGGGGGCGGAGCTGTACGCCTTCGTGATCCTGATCCTGGGCTTCTTCCAGGTGCTGTGGCCGTTGAACCGCAAGCCGGTGCCGCTGCCCGCGGACCAGCGCGAGTGGCCGACCGTGGACGTGTTCATCCCGACCTACAACGAGCCGCTCTCGGTGGTGCGCACGACCGTGCTGGCCGCCACCGTGATGGACTGGCCGTCCGACAAGATCAACGTGCATGTGCTCGACGACGGCCGCCGGCCGGAGTTCCGCGAGTTCTGCGAAGCGGTGGGCGTGCATTACGTCACCCGCACCAACAACTTCCACGCCAAGGCCGGCAACATCAATGCCGCGCTGAAGAAGGCCAAGGGCGAATACGTCGCCATCTTCGACTGCGACCACATTCCCACGCGTTCCTTCCTGCAGGTGGCGATGGGCTGGTTCCTGCGCGACCCGAAGCTGGCGGTGGTGCAGACCCCGCACTATTTCTTCTCCGCCGACCCGTTCGAGCGCAACCTGGGCACGCACGGCAAGGTGCCCAACGAAGGCGAGCTGTTCTACGGCCTGCTGCAGGACGGCAACGACCAGTGGGATGCCACGTTCTTCTGTGGCTCGTGCACGGTGATCAAGCGCGGGCCGCTGGACGAGATCGGTGGCGTGGCGGTGGAAACGGTGACCGAGGACGCGCACACCGCGTTGAAGCTGCACCGCAAGGGCTATCGCAGCGCCTACCTGGCGATCCCGCAGGCCGCCGGCCTGGCCACCGAGAGCCTGTCGGGCCACGTCGCCCAGCGCATCCGCTGGGCACGCGGCATGGCGCAGATCGCCCGCCTGGACAATCCGCTGTTCGGCAAGGGGCTGCGCATCTCGCAGCGGCTCTGTTACGCCAACGCGATGCTGCACTTCTTCTATGGACTGCCGCGCATCATCTACCTGACCGCGCCGCTGGCCTTCCTGTTCTTCGGCGCGCACGTCATCCACGCCTCGGCGCTGATGATCCTGGCCTACGCGCTGCCGCATATCTTCCAGGCCAACCTCACCAACATCCGCGTGCAGGGCAAGTATCGCCACCTGCTGTGGAACGAGGTCTACGAGACGACGCTGGCGTGGTACATCCTGCGTCCGACCCTGGTCTCGTTCATCAACCCGAAGCTCGGCAAGTTCAACGTGACGCCGAAGGGTGGCCTGGTGCAGCGCGGGTACTTCGACTCGCAGATCGCCAAGCCCTACCTGTTCCTGCTGGTGCTGAACCTGGCCGGCATCGTCGCCGGCATCATGCGCTGGAGCTTTGCCCAGGACACCGGTGAGCTGCATACGATCTGGTTCAACCTGGGCTGGACCGTCTACAACATGCTGCTGCTGGGCGCGACGATCGCCACCGCGAGCGAAAGCCGCCAGGTGCGCCGCTCGCACCGCGTGCCGCTGGACGCCCCGGTGAGCGTGCGTCTGTCCGATGGCACGCTGCTGCAGGGACGCACGGTCAATTTCTCCACCGGTGGCATGGCGATCCGGCTGGATCAGCCGCAGCCGATCGAGCCCGGCCAGGAAGTGCAGATCGGCCTGCGCCATCGCGGCGTGGAGCAACCGCTGCCGGCGGTGGTGCGGCATGACCGCGACGGCCAGATCAGCATCGAATTCGTCGAGATGGATCTGGAGCAGGAGCGCTGGCTGGTCGCGTGCACCTTCGCGCGCGCGGACCTGTGGCTGGGCCAGTGGGGCCAGCACGATCGCGATTCCTTCCTGCGCTCGGTCGGCCAGGTGCTCGGTGCCAGCATGCGCGGCTTCCGCAAGCTCGGCGAGCACAGTCTCAACAGCCTGCGCCGGGGCTTCCGCCCGGTCGGCCACGAAGAGGGCGCATGAGCATGCGCGCCCCTCTCGCTCCCCTTTCATTGACCAAGATGATCCCGATGCGACTCGTATCCGCCACCGCTGCCTGCCTGTTGACCGTGGCGGCGGGCCTGGCCTGCGCGCAGCCCGCGCCGACGCCCGCCCCCGCCCAGGACCCTGCCACCGCGCAGGATGCGCAGGCCGTGCCGGCCGTTACCGGCACGCCGGATGCGCCCGCCGCGTTGCCGGCCAACGCCAGCACGCGCACGCAGACGCTGCGCCAGCTCGGCATCGACTA
>DJAN01000018.1:4198-4771 GCA_002429615.1 Lysobacteraceae bacterium UBA6001 | reverse complement strand
CGCGCAGGCGCGCGGCGCGCTGCCGCCACTCGCCCTGCACCTGCCAGTCGGGCATGCGCATCAGCTCGCCGCCGCCGGTCGCCACCGCGACCAGCCCCAGGTTGCTGGCCACGCCGCGCAGCGCATGCGCGTGTTCGCGCAGACGTTCCCACTGGCCGGCCTCGCCGGCCTCGTTGATCGCGCTCATGCAGTCCTGCGCATCGCTCAGGCACTGCGCGATGAACTGCTGCTCGAAGCCGTCGCCCATGCCGAGTGCGGCCAGTTCGTCGAGCACACCGGGATCAAGCACCGCGTCACCGCTGCGCGTGGCGTCATGCACCAGCACGTTGCCGCCGGCCGGGGCCATGCGCCCGTTGGCGGCGATCTCGGCCAGGGTGTCGAGCAGCTTCACCGCCATCACCGGCTTGGCCAGGAACGCGTAGGCGCCGGCCTGCTGGCAACGGCGGATCGAATCGGGGGTGACATCGGCGCTGAGCACCATCACCGGCGTGTACGGCAGGCCGCTGGCCTGCATCACCCGCAGCTGCTTGAGCATGTCCAGTCCGCTCATCCCCGGCATGTGCAGGTCGACCA
>DJAN01000018.1:3423-3890 GCA_002429615.1 Lysobacteraceae bacterium UBA6001 | reverse complement strand
CGTCGGCGACCAGGATGCGCATGCTGCGCACGCGCGCACGGTGGCGCAGGAACGGGTTGGTGAAGGCGATGACGTTGGAATCGGCGAGCTCGTCGATGCCATCCCCGCCCGCACCGGCCGCGCCATCGGCGGCTTCGGCCGCCGGCGTGCCGACATCGATCGGCACCTCGAACCAGAACAGGCTGCCGCGCGGCACGTGGTCCTGGTGACCGATCTCGCCGCCCATGGCTTCGACCAGCCCCTTGGCGATGGTGGTGCCCAGGCCGGTGCCCTCGTAGCGCCGGGCCAGGCCGACGTCGGCCTGCTCGAAGGCGTCGAACAGGCGGTCACGCATGGCCGCCGGCACGCCGATGCCGGTATCGACGATCTCGAAGCGCAGCCGCGTGCCGCCCCGCGCCACGCCGGCATCGCCCAGATTGCGCACGCGCAGCAGCACGAAGCCTTCGTCGGTGAACTTGACCGCGTTG
>DJAN01000018.1:2837-3236 GCA_002429615.1 Lysobacteraceae bacterium UBA6001 | reverse complement strand
TCGGTGAACTTGACCGCGTTGCCGGCCAGGTTCAACAGCACCTGGCGCAGGTGGCCCGGATCGCTGCTGACCCAGTCCGGCACGTCCGCGGCGATGTCCACCCGATAATCCAGGCCCTTGCCCCGTGCCTGCGGCAGCAGAATCAACCCGATCGCCGAGACCAGCTCGCGCAGCGAGAAGTCCTCGCGGTCAATGCGGACCTTGCCGGCCTCGATCGCGGAGATGTCCAGCACCTCCTCTACCAGCGACAGCAGGCTGCGCGCCGAGGCCTGGATGGTGCCCAGGCACTCGCGCTGCTCGCTGTCGAGCTGGGTGGTGGCGAGCACTTCGGTCATGCCCGACAGGCCGTTGAGCGGCGTGCGGAACTCGTGGCTCATGTTGGCCAGGAAGCGGCTCTTG
>DJAN01000018.1:1239-2743 GCA_002429615.1 Lysobacteraceae bacterium UBA6001 | reverse complement strand
GGCCAGGAAGCGGCTCTTGGCCTCGTTGGCGTGGCGTGCCTCGGTCACCGCGCGGGTGAGCGCGTGCAGCAGCGAATCGAAGTACAGCGGAATCGCGATGAGGCCGAGCAGCAGGCCCCAGGACAGGTAGGCATTGGATTGCCAGTACGGCGAGAATACGATGGCCGACAGGAAGCACAGCCCACCCATCGCGGTGGCCGCGCGCAGGTAGGTGCTGCCGTAGCGCATACCGTTGCCGATCGTCACCCACATGCAGACCGCATACAGCGGCGCGGCCGGCTCGCCCTGGATCGCCATGATCGCGCCCATGCACACGTAGTCGGTGAACATGCCGATGCAGCGGCGCACGTGCGAGACCTGCGGCCGGATCAGGATCGCGGTCATCAGGCCGACCGCGACGGTCAGCTCGAACAGCAGGATCATCCACGTCAGCGGCAAGGTATCGCCGTGGTCGTGGTGGGCCCAGCGCCAGCCCAGGTAGCCCATGAACAGGGCAGTGATGACGATGCGGATCAGATTCTGCGCGTGCTCGCTATCCGGCCGCCGGGCCAGGCGCTGCTTCACCCAGGCGACGGCCGGCCAGCGGCTCACAGGCCCGGCCTGACCGATGCGGTGGAGAAGCGGTCGCAGATGTGCTGCAGCGCTTCGCGCCCACGGATCAACGCGTCCACGCAGCGCGGGTCGAACAGACGCCCGCGCTGGGCATACAGATAGGCCAGCGTCGCCTCCATCGTCCAGGCTTCCTTGTAGGGGCGTGGCGAGACCAGCGCGTCGAACACATCGGCCACCGCGACGATGCGCGCCTCCAGCGGGATCGCCTCGCCGACCAGCCCATCCGGATAGCCACTGCCGTCGTAGCGCTCGTGGTGACGCAACGCGATCAGCGCGCCCACCTGGATGAAACGGTTCTGGCTGCCGCTCAGCAGTTCATAGCCGATGCGCGGATGCCGGCGCATGATCGCCAGCTCATCGTCGTCGAGCTTGCCTTCCTTCAGCAGCACCGAGTCGGGAATGGCGATCTTGCCCATGTCGTGCAGCGGTGCCGCCGCCTCGATGATCTTGACCTCGTCTTCCGACAGGCCCAGCTGCTCGGCGATCAGGCCGGCGACGTGCGACATGCGTTCGAGGTAGGCACTGGTGCCGGCGTCGCGGTATTCGATGGCGCGAGCCAGCCGCGACAAGGTCTCGCGTTCGCGCTCCTCGACCTCGTGCATGGTCGCCAGCAGCCGCTGCTCCAGCGACAGCGCCCGCTGCTTCACGTTCTCGCTCTGCTGGCGCAGCTGCAGCAGGTTGCTGCAACGCGCACGCAGCTCGCGTGGACGGATCGGCTTGACCAGGAAGTCGATGACGCCGGCTTCCAGCGCGGCCTGTCGGATCGGCTCGTCGCCGACCACGGTGATCAGGATGATCGGGATGTCACGATGGCTCGGCAGCCGGCGCAGGCGACGGGCGAACTCCAGCCCGTCCATGCCCGGCATGCGGTAGTCGAGCAGCAGCAGGTCGA
>DJAN01000018.1:0-1097 GCA_002429615.1 Lysobacteraceae bacterium UBA6001 | reverse complement strand
AGTCGAGCAGCAGCAGGTCGACGTGGCCGGCCTCGCACCAGGCCAGCGCGGCCAGCGGGTCACCGAAATCGTGCACCTTCAATTCCGGCGCGATGTCCTCGATCACATGCCTGAGCATGGTCCGCGCCGACGTCTGGTCATCCACGATGACGATGTTCAAGCCCGTATCCGTCCGTTCCGTCCAGCCGGCGTGGCTGACGGGCAACGATACGCCTGAACGATGTTGTCCCGCGACATCCTGCATGCGCGATCCTCCTATGGCCAGAGAACGCAAAACCGCCGTGCAACCGGCGCCCTTTGCAACGGCGACCGGCGGTCCGTGGACCGACCGGCGCCCTTGAATAGCATATGCAGGAAATATGCCAGCCGCACCTCCCCCGGTGCAGCCCGCGCAGTCAGTTTTCCGGGCGCATGTAGGGGAACAGCAGCACGTCGCGGATCGAGGCGCTGCCGGTCAGCAGCATGACCAGACGGTCGATGCCGATGCCCAGGCCGCCGGTCGGCGCCATTCCGTACTCCAGCGCACGGATGTAGTCGGCGTCGTAGTGCATGGCCTCGTCATCCCCGCCCTCCTTCGCCTCGACCTGGGCGCGGAAGCGCGCGGCCTGGTCTTCGGGGTCGTTGAGCTCGGAGAAGCCGTTGGCCAGCTCCTTGCCGTTGATGAACAGCTCGAAGCGGTCGGTATAGCCCGGCTCGGTATCGCTGGCGCGGGCCAGCGGCGAGACCTCGACCGGGTGGTCGGTGATGAAGGTCGGCTGCACCAGGGTGTGTTCGACGGTGGCTTCGAAGATCTCCAGCAGCAGCTTGCCCCAGCCGTAGGACGGCTTGAACCTGATCTTCAGACGCTCGCAGTGGGCGCGCAGCGCGTCGCGGTCGGTGCAGTCGGCGACGCTGATTTCCGGATTGTGGTGGCGTACCGCCTCGTCCATGCGCCAGCGGCGGAACTTCGGCCCGAGGTCGATCTTCACGCCTTCCCACTCGGTCTCGGTGGTGCCGAGGACCGACTGCGCGGCATCTCGGATCACGCTTTCGGTCAGGTCCATGATCTCGTGGTACGTGGCGTAGGCCTCGTACAGCTCCAGCATGGTGAATTCCGG
>DJAN01000019.1 GCA_002429615.1 Lysobacteraceae bacterium UBA6001 | reverse complement strand
CATCGGCGCCTCCGCCGGCGGCACCGAAGCGCTGCGCGTAGTGCTCGAAGGCATGCCCGCCGACGCCCCCGCCGTGGTACTGACCCAGCACCTGCCGGCCAGCTTCAGCACCGCCTTCGCCGAACGCCTGGACCGCCACTCGGCGATGTCGGTGCGCGAGGCCAGCGATGGCGAAGCCGTACTGCCCGGCCACGCCTATCTGCCCCCGGGCGGCCGCCACCTGCGGGTGATCCGCGACGGCGCACGCTGGCGTTGCCGCATCGACGACACCGAGCCGGTCAACCGCCACAAGCCGGCCGTGGACGTGCTGTTCCGCTCGGTTGCCGCCAACGCAGGCCCCAACGCGATCGGCGCCATCCTCACCGGCATGGGCGACGACGGCGCGCGTGGCCTGCTGGAAATGCAGCAGGCCGGCGCCGCCACCCTGGTGCAGGACGAAGCCAGCTCGGTGGTGTGGGGCATGCCCGGCGCCGCCTTCAAGCTGGGCGCCGCACAGGAGACCGTACCGCTGGAACGGGTCGCCGAACGCCTGCTCGCCCTTTCCCGCGTCAGCCGTTGAGCCGCCCATGGACGACATCCTGCTGTCCACCACGCTGCCCGGTACCGCCGACGTCGCGCTGATCGATCCGCGCGATCTCGACACCCTGCTCGCGTTCACCCTGTCGCAGATGCCGCATGGGGTGATCGCGGTCGATGCCACGCAGCGCGTGGTGATGTTCAACCCCGCCGCCGAGCGGATCTGGGGTACGGAAGCGGCCCTGGTCTGCGGGCAACCGGTGGATCACCTGTGCCCAGCGATCCTCGGCACCTATTTTTCCGAGGTCGCGCTCGCGCCGCCCGGCAAGGCGACCGACCCGCGCGACGTCAACCTGGTGCGCGGCGACGGCAGCGTCGTGGTGCTGGCGATCTCGCTGCTCAGCGTGGAGCGCCATGCGCGCCGGCTGACCGTGGCCTTCATCCGCGACGTCACCCGCCAGCGCGAGCACGAAGCGCGCATGCGCCAGCTGTCGCTGGCGGTGGACCGCAGCGACACCGCCCTGCTCACGCTCGACGACGCACTCGGCGTCACCTACGTCAACGCCGGCTTCACCCGCCTGTTCGGCTACACGCTGGCGCAGATGCATGGCAAGCGGCCGTCGCAGGTGCTGGCCGGGCCGCATACCGACCCCGATACCCTGCGCGGCCTCTACGACCAGGCGGTCAACTGGCACCAGTCGCGTGCCGACCTGCTGCTGTACCGCGATGACGGCCAGCCGCTGTGGACCTCGGTGATCACCAACCCGGTCAGCGATGTTCCCGGCGCACCCAGCGAAACCGTCGCGGTGCTCACCGACATCACCCACGCCAAGATGCACGAGGTGCTGCACACCCACGTGCTGGATGCCATCGTCCGCGAGCAACCGCTGACCGACATCATGGCGATGATCTGCGTCGAGCTCGAACGCGTCGCCCCGGCCCTGCGCGCCTCGGTGCTCAGCGTGGACAGCGACAGCCGCCTGCATCCGCTCGCCGCGCCCAGCCTGCCGCCGGAGTATGGCGAGGACATCGACGGCCGCCGGATCGGCGCCGGTGTCGGCGTCTGCGGCACCGCCGCCTGGCGCGGCCGCGCGGTCAGCGTCAGCGACATCCGCACCGACCCGCTGTTCACCGACTACCGGCATTTCGCCGAACGCTACGGCCTGATGGCGGCGTGGTCGAGCCCGATCAAATCCAGCGGTGGCCGGGTGCTGGGCACCTTCGCCATCTACTACAGCGAAGCCCGCGAGCCCGACCCGTGGCACATCAAGCTGGCCGACATCTGCCTGCACCTGTGCGCGCTGGCGCTGGAGCGCGAGCACACCCGTGCGCGGGTGCATCAGCTCGCCTTCTATGACGCGCTGACCAGCCTGCCGAACCGGATGATGTTCAACGCCCGCGCCGAGCAGCTGCTGGTGAACGCCGAAAGCCATCACACCCCGGCGGCCGTGCTGTTCCTCGACGTCGACCGCTTCAAGCGCGTCAACGAAACCCAGGGCCACGCCGCCGGCGATGGCCTGCTGCGCGACATCGCCCAGCGCCTGGTGGAAAACCTGGGCCTGGGCGACCTGGTCGGCCGCCAGGCCGGCGACGAATTCGTGCTGGTCCTGCCGCAGTGCGGCGCCGAACAGGCTGGTGGCATCGCCGAGCGCCTGCTCGGCGCCATCGCCTCACCGTCGGTGGTCGGGCACATGACGCTGCACCCCTCGGCCAGCATCGGCGTGGCGATCTTTCCGGAGGATGGCCGCGACATCAACACCCTGCTGCGCCATGCCGACCTGGCCATGCACCGCGCCAAGATCGAAGGCGGCGGCAGCTTCCGCTTCTTCAGCGCCGACATGAACCGCCTCGCGCAGGAGCGCGTCGCGCTGGAAACCGCCCTGCGCGAAGCGCTGCGCCGCGACCAGCTGCAACTGCACTACCAGCCGCAGGTGCTCAGCCACCCGCCGCACCCGCTCTACGGCGTCGAAGTGCTGCTGCGCTGGGACCACCCGCAGCTCGGCGCGATCTCGCCGGCCCGCTTCGTGCCATTGGCCGAGGAAAGCGGCCTGATCGGCGAACTGGGCCGCTGGGTGCTGCGCAACGCACTGCGCCAGCTCGCCGACTGGCGCGCGCGCGGCGTCGCCGTGCCGCGCATGGCGGTGAACCTGTCGGCCAGCAACTTCGAAGACCCGCAGCTGCTCGACGAACTGCTGCGCCTGCTCCAGCACCACGGTCTGGCCCCGACCGACATCACCCTGGAGATGACCGAGAGCGTCATGCTCTCCCCGCAGCCGCGCGTGCTCGACAACATCGCCGCCATGCAGGCCGCCGGCCTGGCCCTGTCGCTGGACGACTTCGGCACCGGCTATTCCAGCCTCAGCCACCTGCACCGCCTGCCGATCAACGAACTGAAGCTGGACATGAGCTTCGTGCGCGACATCGAGCACAGCATGTCGGCGCGCGCCCTGACCAACTCGGTGCTGCGCATCGGCGAGAGCCTGCGCAAGCATGTCGTCGCCGAAGGCGTCGAGACCGAGCGCCAGCGCCGCCTGCTCGCCGGCCTGGGCTGCGAAGTCCTGCAGGGCTTCCTGTTCTCCAAGCCGCTGCCAGCCGCAGAGCTGGAGCGCTGGCTGCTGGAGCGCGACACCGAATAAGCCTCGCACCGCCCATAGCGGTTAGGATCGGCGGACCACTGCCCTGGCATCCGCATGAAAACCTATCTCGACATGGCCTTGTGGCTGGCCTGGCTGGTGTTCCTTGGTTACTGGATCTGGTCAGCGCGCCGGCTGAAGCATGCCAGCCGCAGCGAAACCCCGTGGCGGCAGCTCGTCGCCTACTGGCTGCCGCTGCTGGCCGCGGTGATTCTGCTGGGCCCGGGCGACTGGTATGAGGGCAGCTGGCTGAGCGAGCGTTTCCTGCCCAAGCACATGGCGATCAGGGCCAGCGGCGTGGCGATCGTCTGGGCGGGTATCGCACTGGCGATCTGGTCGCGGCATCTGCTTGGCAGCAACTGGAGCAGCGTGGTGCAGTTGAAGCAGGGCCACGAGCTGATTGAGCGCGGGCCGTATAGATGGATCCGGCATCCGATCTACACCGGACTGCTGCTGGCGTTCCTGGGCAACGCGATCAAGGTGGGAGACTGGCGCGGGTTGATCGCGCTGGCGATCGTGTGGGTTTCGTTCTGGCGCAAGCTGCGGCTGGAGGAGCGCTGGCTGGGAGAGCAGTTTGGAGCGCGTTATGCCGCGTATCGGCAACGCACGCGGGCGTTGATTCCGGGAATCTTCTAGCCGATGGGTCGCGGCTGAAGCCGCTCCTACAAATGGCGACGGGCACGCCTGTGTCCGTTCGCGGGGAGAATGAGGGCCATCGGGGGGCCTTCCCCTTTCGGGACACGCCGTG
>DJAN01000020.1:4400-4631 GCA_002429615.1 Lysobacteraceae bacterium UBA6001 | reverse complement strand
GCCGATCAACATCGAAGGCCAGCAAAAACGGAAAAGGCGGCCCAAAGGCCGCCTCTCCAAAACAACAACAGTAAAGCCTCAGAGCGCCTCGATGATCCCGGCAGCGCCCATACCGGTGCCGATGCACATCGTCACCATGCCGTACTTCTGCTGGCGACGGCGCAGGCCGTGGACGAGGGTCGCGGTACGGATGGCGCCGGTCGCACCAAGCGGGTGGCCGAGCGCGATCGC
>DJAN01000020.1:2822-4245 GCA_002429615.1 Lysobacteraceae bacterium UBA6001 | reverse complement strand
CGGGTGGCCGAGCGCGATCGCACCGCCGAGCGGGTTGATCTTCGACGGGTCCAGCTGGCTGTCGCGAATCACCGCCAGCGACTGCGCCGCGAACGCCTCGTTGAGCTCGATCCAGTCGAGCTGGTCCTTGGTCAGCCCAGCCTGCTTGAGCGCCTTCGGGATCGCCGCGATCGGGCCGATGCCCATCACTTCCGGACGCACGCCGGCCACCGAGAACGACACGAAGCGCGCCAGCGGGGTCAGGCCGTAGTCCTTGATCGCCTGCTCGGACGCCAGCAGCACCGCACCGGCACCGTCGCTCATCTGCGACGAATTGCCCGCCGTCACCGAACCGCCGAACTGCCCGTTGCGGAACACCGGGCGCAGCTTGCCCAGGCCTTCCAGCGACGTATCCGCACGCGGACCCTCGTCGGTATCGGCCAGCTTCTTGCGCAGCGCGATCGTGTTGCCTGCCAGGTCCGGCACGTGCGACATGATCTCGTACGGGCTGATCTCGTCGCGGAATTCACCGGCCGCAATCGCCGCCAGCGCCTTCTGGTGCGACGCCAGCGCGAACGCATCCTGCTCCTCGCGCGACACCTTCCACTCCTCGGCCACCTTCTCGGCCGTGATGCCCATGCCGTAGGCGATCGCCACGTGGTCGTCCTTGAACACCGACGGCGACAGCGCGACCTTGTTGCCCATCATCGGCACCATCGACATCGACTCGGTGCCACCGGCCAGCATCAGGTCGGCATTGCCCAGGCGGATCTCGTTGGCCGCCAGCGCCACCGCCTGCAGGCCGGAAGAGCAGAAGCGGTTGATGGTCTGCCCGGCCACCGTGTTCGGCAGGCCGGCCAGCAGCACGCCGATGCGCGCCACGTTCATGCCTTGCTCGCCCTCGGGCATCGCGCAGCCGATGATCGCATCGTCGATGCGCGCCAGGTCGATGCCCGGCGCCTGCGCCACCACCGAGCGCAGCACGTGCGCCAGCATGTCGTCGGGACGGGTGTTGCGGAACATGCCCTTCGGCGCCTTGCCCACCGGGGTGCGGGTGGCGGCGACGATGTAGGCGTCCTGGATCTGCTTGGTCATTTCATTACTCCGGATATCGGGAAGACCGTGGGAAGCCGCGCGTCAGTTGCGCAGCGGCTTGCCGGTCTTGAGCATGTGGGCGATGCGGGCCTGGGTCTTCTCCTGCTGGGCCAGCTCGACGAAGTGCTGGCGCTCGAGCTTGAGCAGCCATTCCTCGTCCACCAGCGCACCACGGTCGACTTCACCACCGCACACCACGGTCGCGATGCGGCTGGCGATCTCGTAGTCGTACTCGCTGATGAAACGGCCTTCCAGCATGTTGACCAGCAGCATCTTGAAGGTGGCGATACCGACATCACCGGCAACCTGGATGCGGTTGGCCGGCATCGGCGGACGATAGCCACCCTCG
>DJAN01000020.1:2352-2697 GCA_002429615.1 Lysobacteraceae bacterium UBA6001 | reverse complement strand
TCGGCCAGCGCCAGCGCCTCGGCCTTGGCGATGTACAGCGACTCGAATGTGTTGAACACCACCTTGTCGGTCTGGCGCAGCAGGCCCAGCTCCTTCGCATTCACCGCCGAGTTCGACACCTTGGCCATCGCCACGGTCTCGAAGGTCTTCTTCAGCTCGGCGAACACGTCGCCGCCCGGGCCGGCCGCCTGCGACGCGCGCACCGCCAGTTCCTTCAGGCCGCCACCGGCCGGCAGCAGGCCCACGCCGGCCTCGACCAGGCCGATGTAGCTCTCCAGCGCCGCCACCGTCTTGGCACTGTGCATCTGGAACTCGCAGCCACCGCCCAGCGCCAGGCCGCGCACC
>DJAN01000020.1:1837-2110 GCA_002429615.1 Lysobacteraceae bacterium UBA6001 | reverse complement strand
GCGGCCACCACCGGCACCAGCGAATACTTGATGCGCTGGCTGGTGCGCTGGAAGTTGGCCACCATCGCCTCGAACTCGGCGATCTTGCCGGCCTGCAGCGCGCCCAGCGCACCGGCCAGGTCGGCACCGGCGGAGAAGGGTTCCTTCTGCTGCCAGATCACCAGGCCCTTGAAGTCCTTCTCGGCGCGGCCCACCGCTTCCTGCAGGCCATCGAGCACCTGGTCGGACACGGTGTTCATCTTGGTCTTGAAGCCGACCACGGCGATGTCGTCG
>DJAN01000020.1:756-1676 GCA_002429615.1 Lysobacteraceae bacterium UBA6001 | reverse complement strand
CCGACCACGGCGATGTCGTCGCCGTCATGCCACATGCGCAGGCCGTCGTTCTCGAACACCGTCTCGCCCGGGCTGAACTTCTCGCCCAGCAGCGGATCGGGGAAGCGCTGGCGGCGATACACCGGCAGCGACGAACGTGGCAGCTTGGCGTCGCGCGCCGGGCTGTAGCTGCCCTCGGCGGCATGCACGCCGTCGCGACCGTCGAACACCCAGTTCGGCAGCGGCGCGTTGCTCATGCTCTTGCCGGCGGCGATGTCCTCGGCGATCCACTGCGCCACCTGCTTCCAGCCGGCGGCCTGCCAGGTCTCGAACGGGCCGAGCGACCAGCCGTAGCCCCAGCGGATCGCCAGGTCGACGTCGCGCGCGGTGTCGGCGATGTCGGCCAGGTGATAGGCGCTGTAGTGGAACAGGTCGCGGAACGTCGCCCACAGGAACTGCGCCTGCGGATGCTGGCTCTCGCGCAGCTTGGCGAACTTCTCCGCCGGATTCTTGATCTTCAGGATCTCGACCACTTCCGGCGCCGCGGCGCGATCGGCGGGGCGGTAATCCTGCTTGGCCACGTCGAGCACGATGATGTCCTTGCCGACCTTGCGGAAGATGCCCGCGCCGGTCTTCTGGCCCAGCGCGCCCTTGGCGATCAGCGCCTCCAGCCACTTCGGCGACTTGAAGAACGCATGCCACGGATCATCGGGCAGGGTGTCGGCCATGGTCTTGATGACGTGGGCCATGGTGTCCAGGCCGACCACGTCGGAGGTGCGGTAGGTCGCCGACTTCGGGCGGCCCACCAGCGGGCCGGTCAGGCCGTCGACTTCGTCGAAGCCCAGGCCGAACTGCTCGGTGTGGTGGATGGTGGACAGGATCGAGAACACGCCAATGCGGTTGCCGATGAAGTTCGGTGTGTCCTTGGCGTACACCACGCC
>DJAN01000020.1:354-575 GCA_002429615.1 Lysobacteraceae bacterium UBA6001 | reverse complement strand
TCCTTGGCGTACACCACGCCCTTGCCGAGCGTGGTGGTCAGGAAGGTTTCCAGCCCTTCCAGCACGGACTTGTCGGTGCCCTTGGCCGGGATCAGCTCGGCCAGGTGCATGTAGCGCGGCGGGTTGAAGAAATGCACGCCGCAGAAGCGGTGGCGCAGCTGCTCGGGCAGCACCTCGGCCAGCTTGTTGATGCCCAGGCCGGAGGTGTTGGAGGCCAGCAC
>DJAN01000020.1:0-175 GCA_002429615.1 Lysobacteraceae bacterium UBA6001 | reverse complement strand
AGGTGTTGGAGGCCAGCACGGCGGTGGCGGACACGTACGGCGCGATCTTCGCGTACAGCTCCTGCTTCCAGTCCATGCGCTCGGCGATGGCTTCGATGATCAGGTCGCAGCCTTGCAGCTGTTCCAGGCCGGTGTCGTAGTTGGCGGGGGTGATCGCCTCGGCCAGGGCCTTGGA
>DJAN01000187.1 GCA_002429615.1 Lysobacteraceae bacterium UBA6001 | reverse complement strand
GCGCCATCGAGCCCCCATGGAAGGGTTCACGGCGTGTCCCGAAAGGGTCCCGCCCCCGCAGGCCGTGCATAGAACCAGAAACAGCCGATCAACATCGCAGGCCAACACCCCGCCACCCCAAGAAGAACCCCAAAAAAAAGGGCGGCCAGAGGCCGCCCACAAAAAATTCAACCCTCGCCTCAATCCCGAACCTCAGCCACCACCCGCCGTTCGCGAATCCGCTGAACGATCCCAACCGCAGCCTGCTGAGTGCTCAGCGGCGCGATCCCGTTTCCGGCCAGATCGGCGGTAAACGCCTTGGCATCGAGCGCATCGCTGACAGCTTGCTCCACGCACTGCGCCTCCTGTTCCAACCCGAGCGAATGCCGCAGCAGCAGCGCGGTGCTCAGGATGGTGGCGTAGGGATTGGCGATACCCTTGCCGGCGATATCCGGCGCGGACCCATGGATCGGCTCGTACAGCCCGACCTTGCCTTCGCCCAGCGAAGCGGACGGCAGCAGCCCCAGCGACCCGGCGAGCATGGACGCCTCATCGGTGAGGATGTCGCCGAACATGTTCTCGGTGACCACCACGTCGTAGTCGCGCGGGCGCGACAGCAGATGCATCGCCATCGAATCGACCAGCTGGTGCTCCAGCCGAACATCCGGGAACTCCTCACGGCCGATCCGCGCCGCCACATCGCGCCACAGGCGGGAAGTTTCCAGCACGTTCGCCTTGTCCACCGAGGTCACATGCCCGCGGCGGCGCTGCGCCAGGCGGAAGCCCGTGCGCATCACGCGTTCGATCTCCGCCACGCTGTAGCGGCACAGATCGCTCGCATCGGTGTCCGAGCGCGTCTTGTCGCCGAAGTAGATGCCACCGGTGAGCTCGCGCACCACGATCATGTCCACCCCGGTCAACAGGTGCGGCTTGATCGGCGCCGCATCCAGCGCCGCCGCATGCGGCTTCACCGGGCGCAGGTTGGCGAACAGCCCCAGCGCCTTGCGGATCGCCAGCAGGCCCTGCTCCGGGCGCACCTTCGCATTCGGATCGGACCACTTCGGCCCGCCCACCGCACCCAGCAGCACCGCATCGGCCTTCTCGCAGGCCGCCAGCGTCGCCGCCGGCAGCGGCTCGCCGTGGCGGTCGATCGCGATGCCGCCGATATCGTGCTCGTGGAAGGTGAACTGGTGGCCGTGGCGTTCTGCGACCGCCTGCAGCACCGCCACCGCGCCGGCGATCACCTCCGGGCCAATGCCGTCGCCCGGCAGTAGAACGATCTCAGCGTGCATGGGTTACCTCGTACTGGGAAATTTCGGCGCCGCGGGCCAGCAGGTAGCCCATCTCGTCCACGCCCTCGATCAGGCAGGTCTGCGCGAACGCATCCAGCGGGAACGCATAGACGCGGCCATCGGGCGTGCGCAGCTCGCGCGCGGCCACATCGACGGTCAGCTCGTCATCCGGGCGCTGCATCAGCACCTGCACGTCGTCCTCCGCCAGCACGATCGGCACCAGCCCGTTCTTCAGTGAATTGTTGCGGAAGATGTCCGCGATCTCGCTGGAGACGATCGCGCGCAGGCCCAGGTCGGTCAGCGCCCAGGGCGCATGTTCGCGCGAGGAGCCGCAACCGAAATTACGCCCGGCCAGCAGGATGCCGCGGCCCTGGTTGGCCGGCTGGTTGAAGGGGAACTCGGCATTCGGGCTGCCATCGGCCTGCCAGCGCCAGTCGTTGAACGCGTGCTTGCCGAGGCCCACGCGCTCGGTGGTGGAGAGAAACCGCGCGGGAATGATCTGGTCGGTATCGATGTTGGTCTGGCGCAGCACCACGCTGCGCGACGAGACAGTGGTAAAGCCCGCCATCAGCGGTTCTCCTGGCGAGAAGACGAAGAGGTCGCGATGGCGGTGCGACGGCGCGGCAGCGCCATCACCACCACCGCGGACACCACCAGCGCAGCGAGGAACTGCATGGCCATCACGCCACCTCCCGTGCATCGGCATACAGCTCGCGCGGGTCGGCGACGCGGCCATTCACCGCGGCCCACGCCGCGCTCGCCGGCGAGGCCAGCAGCGTGCGCGCGCCGGGGCCCTGGCGGCCTTCGAAATTGCGGTTGCTGGTGCTCACGGCCAGCTGGCCCGGCGCGACCAGGTCGCCGTTCATCGCGATGCACATCGAACAGCCCGGCTCACGCCATTCCGCGCCTGCCTGGCGCACCACCACGTCGATGCCCTCGGCCTCGGCCTGGCGCTTGACGATCTCCGAACCCGGCACCACCAGCATGCGCACGCCCGCGGCGATCTGCCGGCCGCGCAGCACCTCGGCGACCTGGCGCATGTCGCTCAGCCGGCCGTTGGTGCATGAGCCGACGAACACCACGTCCACCGGTGTGCCGGCCAGCGCGTGGCCCGGCTGGAAATGCATGTAGTCCAGGCCCTTCTGCGCCGCCGCATCGTGCGCGGCCGGGATCGGCGCATCCACCGCGATCGCGGTGCCCGGGTGGGTGCCCCAGGTCAGCGTAGGACGGATGTCCGCCGCATTGATGCGAACCTCGACATCGAAGCGCGCGCCCTCATCGCTGTGCAGGGTCTGCCAGTAGGCCACGGCTTCGTCGAATGCCGCGCCCTTCGGCCCGCGCGGTGTTCCAGCCACCCAGTCGAAGGTGACCTGGTCCGGCGCCACCATGCCGGCGCGCGCGCCGGCCTCGATCGACATGTTGCACAGGGTCATGCGCTGCTCCATATCCATCGCGCGGATGGTCGAGCCGCGGTACTCCAGCACGTGGCCGGTGCCACCGTTGACGCCGATCACGCCGATGATGTGCAGGATCACGTCCTTGGCGCCGACACCCGGCGCCAGCTCGCCTTCGACGGTGATCGACATCGTCCTGGCCTTGCGCTGCAGCAGGCACTGCGTGGCCAGCACGTGGCCGACCTCGCTGGTGCCGATGCCGAACGCCAGCGAGCCGAACGCGCCGTGGGTGGAGGTGTGGCTGTCGCCGCAGACGATGGTCATGCCCGGCTGGGTGAAGCCCTGCTCCGGCGCGATGACGTGGACGATGCCGCGGTTCGCCGAGGCCATGTCGAACAGCTCGATGCCGAACTCAGCGCAGTTGCGCGCCAGCGTTTCCACCTGCACGCGTGCCGCGTCGTTGGCATACGGCAGCCGGCCATCGGGGCCGGCCGGCAGGGTCGGGGTGGAATGGTCCATCGTCGCCTTGGTGCGATCCGGCCGGCGCGGCGCGATACCCCGCGCGCGCAGCTCGGCGAAGGCCTGCGGCGAGGTGACCTCATGGATCAGGTGCAGGTCGATGTAGAGCACGGCGGGCGCCGTCTCGCTCTCGGGGACGACGACATGCGCGTCCCACAGTTTGTCGTACAGGGTGCGTGGCGCTGGGGTCATGGGAATGAATGCCTTGCGGAATGTGGTGCTGGAGAATTCGGGTCAGATCGCGGTGGCGTGGAAGCGCAGCCGGACATAGTCGCCGGTCCACGCGCCGTTTTCATCGGCCAGCGCGGGCGCCATCAAGGCGATGGCCGTATCGAGGATCGCGGCGTGGCGTTCGGCGGCGATGCCGGCCAGCCACGGATCGGCGAAGGTGCGCAGCCAGCCGGCCATGCCGGTGGGCAGCGGCGTCGGTCGTGGCAGCAGGGCGATCGAATCGACGCGGAAGCCATGCCGCTGCAGCAGCGCGGCGTAGGCGTCGGCGGTGGGGAAATACCAGGCGAAAGCCGGGTCGGCCTCGCCGTGCAGGCGGATCGCCGCGCGCAGCGCGGTGGTGATGGTGGCGACGTTGCCATGCCCGCCCATCTCGGCGACGAAGCGGCCGCCGGGGCGCAGTGCACGGCGCACGCCGCGCAGCACGGCTTCCGGCTCGCGCATCCAGTGCAGCGCCGCATTGCTGAACACCGCATCGAAGGCGTGGTCGAAGGCCAGCGCATGGCCGTCGATGACCTGCGCCTCCACGCCGCGGGCGCGGGCGGCGGCCACCAGCTCGGGCGAGGCATCGCCCCCGATGATCTGCGCGCCGGACTCGGCCAGCTTCGCAGTCAGTACGCCATCGCCACAGCCCAGGTCGAAGATGCGCTCGCCCGCCTTGGGTGCCAGCAGTTCGGCCACGCTCTGGCCCAACGCGGGCACGAAGCCGGCGTTGGCGGCATAGCGCCCGGCATCCCAGCGCTGGCTGGCAGCGGGCAGGGCACGGGCGGCAGCGCTCATCGCAGGGCGGGCTCGGCGGCGGTGGGGGCATCGGCCGGCGCGGGCGCGTCA
>DJAN01000254.1:4548-4984 GCA_002429615.1 Lysobacteraceae bacterium UBA6001 | reverse complement strand
TCGTGGGCTGCGGCGGCCGCGTGCCCTGCGTCGGCGGACGCGGGGTGTTGCCGTGGCTCGGCGGACGCGGGTTGTTCCCGTTATTTGCCGGTGGACGCGGTGCATGTCCGCCCGCGTTGCCCGGCGGGCGCGGCGCATTGCCGCTGTTGCCTGGCGGTCGCGGTGGGTTGCCACCATGCGATGGCGGGCGCGGACCGGACTGCATTGGCGGCCGTGGTGGCGGCATCGGCCGCGCCGGCGGGCGATAGTCGCGCCAGCGATCCCGCTCGCGGTACCAGTTGCGGTTGCGGTAATGCGACGACCAGTAGACGTCGAAGGCGAAGGCCAGCACCGGCAGTCCCAGCTGCGGGCCGTAGTTCTGCACCACGACGCGCTGGCCGGTCCAGTTGTAGTCGATCAACCCACCCGACAACCAGCCGCGCTCGCCACGCCACAG
>DJAN01000254.1:3802-4340 GCA_002429615.1 Lysobacteraceae bacterium UBA6001 | reverse complement strand
GCCGCGCTCGCCACGCCACAGCACATCGCACCACGACCAGTCGTCCACGCAGCCGTAGATTTCCACCGGCGTGCCCGCCGGCAGGGTCACGATGCGTGGATAGCCCGAATCCGGGCCGGTGCGCAGGTTCGCGGCAGCTGTGGTATAGCCGGTATAGGCCTGCGCCGCAGGCGCCAAGGCGACACCTGCGAGCAGCAGCGCGATCATCTTCCAGGCGCTCATCGGAACCTCCATGGGCAGTGATGCCCCCGGCGCCGATGTAGCACGCCACCCCGCCGGGGTGGCGTGAAGGGTTCAGCCGGTCATGCCGCTGTGGCGCAACAGCGCGTCGATCTGCGGCGCGCGGCCACGGAACGCACGGAAGTTTTCCGCCGCGCTGCGGCTGCCACCGCGCGACAGCACTTCGTCGCGGAAACGCGCGCCGGTGGCGGCCACTTGTTCCGGCGCCTCCTCGAACGCCGCGTAGGCGTCCGCACTCAACACCTCGGCCCACTTGTAGCTGTAGTAGCCGGCCGCATAGCCGCCGGCGAAGATGTGG
>DJAN01000254.1:0-3628 GCA_002429615.1 Lysobacteraceae bacterium UBA6001 | reverse complement strand
TAGCCGCCGGCGAAGATGTGGCTGAACTGATGCGGGAAGCGGTTCCAGGCCGGCGGGCGATTGACCGCCACCTCGTCGCGCACGCGCTCCAGCAGCTGCAGCACGCTGTCCCGCGCGGGGTCGTAGGCGCTGTGCAGCTGCATGTCGAACAGCGCGAACTCCAGCTGGCGCACGGTGAACATGCCGCTCTGGAAATTGCGCGCGGCGAGCATGCGCTCGAACAGGTTGCGCGGCAGCGGTGCCCCGGTCTCCACGTGCGCCGTCATCGCCTGCACGCGCGCCCATTCCCAGCAGAAGTTCTCCATGAACTGGCTGGGCAGCTCCACCGCGTCCCACTCCACGCCGTTGATGCCGGCAACGCCCAGCTCACCCACGCGGGTCAGCAGCTGATGCAGGCCATGGCCCATTTCATGGAACAGCGTGGTGACTTCGTTGTGCCGGAACGTCGCCGGCTGGCCGTCGCTGCCCTGGCCGAAGTTGCACACCAGATAGACCAGCGGCGTCTGCGCGCCGCTGGCGCGGTCGCGACGGTTGCGGCAGTCATCCATCCAGGCGCCGCCGCGCTTTCCTTCGCGGGCATACAGGTCGAGATAGAACTGGCCGACCAGGCCGCCCGCCGCATCCACCAGACGGTAGAAACGCACGTCCGGATGCCAGACCGGCGCGCTGTCCGGCTGCACGCGCAGGCCGTACAGCGTGTGGATCAGGTCAAACAAGCCGGCCAGCACCTTCGGCTCGGTGAAGTACGCTTTCACTTCCTGCTCGGAGAAGCTGTAGCGGGCCTGCTTGAGCTTCTCGCTCACATAGGCCAGATCCCAGGCTTCCAGTGCCTGCAAGCCGAGTTCGTCACGCGCGAAGACCTCCAGTTCCTGGCGGTCGCGCCGCGCATGCGGCAGCGCGCGCCCGGCCAGGTCGCGCAGGAATCCCAGCACTTCGGCGGGATCGCGCGCCATCTTGGTGGCGATGGAGTAATCGGCATAGCTGGCGAAGCCCAGCAGCGCGGCCAGCTCGCCGCGCAGGGCGAGGACACGGTCGATGTGGGCACTGTTGTCCAACGCCGCATCGCCGAACTCCGAGGCGCGCTCAGCGTTGGCGCGATACAGCGTGGCACGCAGGTCGCGGTCATCGGCATAGGCCTGCACCGGCAGGTAGCACGGCATCTGCAGGGTCAGCTTCCAGCCGGCGCGGCCGTCCTTCTCGGCCGCGGCGCGCGCGGCGGCGCGCACTTCAGCGGGCAGGCCCGCCAGGCGCGCTTCGTCCTCGACGTACAGCGACCAGGCGTCGGTCGCATCGAGCACGTTCTGGGAGAACTTCGCCGACAGCGCGGACAACGCTTCCTGGATCGCCGAGAAGCGCTGCTTGCCAGCGTCGTCCAGTTCGGCGCCGCCGAGACGGAAATCACGCAGCGCGTTGTCGATGACCTTGCGCCGCGCGGCGTCGTAAGCGCCAGCCTCCGGCGCGGCGGCCAGCTGCTTGTACTGCGCGTACAGCGCCAGGTTCTGTCCCAGCGCACTGCCGAAGCGCGACACCTTGGGCAGGTTGGCGTTGTAGGCCTCACGCAGCGCCGGGGTGTTCACCACCGCCTGCAGATGGCCCACCTGGCCCCAGGCCCGCCACAGGCGCTCGGTGGCGTCGTCCAGCGGCACCACGAAGCTGTCCCAGGTGACTGGCGCGACCTGCTCGGCCTGCTTCACCGCGGCCTCGGCCTCGGCCAGCAGCTGGTCGATGGCGGGCGCGACATGCTCGGGCGCGATGGCATCGAAGCGCGGCAGGCCGGAGAAATCGAGCAGCGGGTTGTTCATGGCGACTCCAACAGGACAACGTTCACGGGATACGCAGATATGGCGGTCATTCCAGCCAGGCGCAAGGCAGGTCCGGCAGGCCGTGGCCCGCGACCGCCGCGGCGATGGCCGCGTCGCTGGCGGCCACGTCGATGCCGCGCTCCGGGTACCAGGCCGGGTTGTAATAGCTGTGCGCGTAACGTTCACCGGCATCGCACAGGATGGTGACGATGGAACCGCCACGCCCGGCCTGGCGCATCTGCCCGGCCACCTGCAGCACGCCCACGAAGTTGGTGCCGGTGGAACCGCCCACGCGCCGGCCCAGGCGCGCGCTCACATAGCGCATCGCCGCCAGGCTGAGATCGTCCGGCACCTTGACCATGCCATCCACGCAGCTGGGAATGAAGCTGGCTTCCACGCGCGGACGGCCGATGCCCTCGATGCGCGAGCCGCCGGTGATCTGCAGCTGGCGCGCCTCGGCATCGCCAGCCAGCGCGCCACAATAGCCGTCGTAGAACACCGACACTTCGGGGTCCGCGCACAGGATGCGGGTATCGTGACGGCGATAGCGGACATAGCGGCCCAGCGTGGCCGCGGTGCCACCGGTACCCGGGCTGCACACGATCCATTCCGGCACCGGGTGCGGCTCCTCGGCCATCTGCTTGAAGATCGACTCGGCGATGTTGTTGTTCGCGCGCCAGTCCGTGGCGCGCTCGGCGTAGGTGAACTGGTCCATGAAATGGCCGCCCGTCTCGCGGGCCAGCTGCTCGGACGCGCTGTTGAGGTCGCAGGCGCGTTCGACCAGGTGGCAGCGTCCGCCGTGGAACTCGATCGCCGCGATCTTCTCCGGCGACGTCGAGGCCGGAATCACCGCGATGAAAGGCAGGCCGAGCAGACGCGCGAAATAGGCCTCCGAGACGGCGGTCGAGCCGCTGGAGGCCTCGATCACCGGCCGCCCCTCGCGCAGCCAGCCATTGGCCAGCGCATACAGGAACAGTGAACGCGCCAGGCGATGCTTCAGGCTGCCGGTGGGATGGCTGGACTCGTCCTTGAAGTAGACATCGATACCGGGAAAGCCGGGCAGCGCCAGCGGGATCAGATGGGTATCGGCGGAACGGTTGAAGTCCGCTTCGATCTTGCGGATGGCCGCATTGACCCACTCACGTTGCGACATGGCTGGCGATATTTGAGAAAAATCTAATTCTACGCTCCGGCCCCGGCCGCCAAGGCGCCGCCGGCCGGGTGTTATCCTTGGGCTTCATCTTCGTCATCGCCGCCCATGCCGCTGCTGCTCCGCCTGCTGCTGTGCCTGACCCTGCTGGCCAATACGGCCGGCGGCGCCTGGGCCGCTCACGGCGTAGGCGGCCCGATGGGAATGCCGGCGCAGACGCTGGCCAAGGCCTGTCACGACGACATGCCCGCCGCCGCCGCGGTGATGTCGCAACATGATGGCGGTCACATGCAGATGACGCAGGGCAAGAGCCACGGCGCACACGACGCCGGCTGCTGCGCCCATGCCGGTTGCGACTGCCTGCAGCACTGCGGCACCTCGATCGGCCTGCCGGCCGCGCTGGCCCTGTCGTCCCCGCCCGGTGCCGGCCCTGCCGTACCGCCGCTGCAGGACCGTGGCCTGCCCCGGCCCTACCAGCCGGTTCGACCTCCCATCGCCTGAAGCGCTCCGGCGGCATCGGCCGCCCGTTGTCCGTGGCCGCCCTGCGGCCTCCCGACGATTTTCCCGTGAACGCGCGGCCCCTCTCCGACGGACCGGCCGCGCATGGAGCCTTCATGCACCACGATTCCTTCCGCGGCGCGTTGAGCCGGCGCCGCTTCGTCCAGGGCCTGGCGCT
>DJAN01000209.1:531-5495 GCA_002429615.1 Lysobacteraceae bacterium UBA6001 | reverse complement strand
GCGCCGGCCTGGTCGCCCGGCCAGCCCGCGCTCACCCCCGCCCAGCAGGCCGAGCTGGCCAAGCAGAACGCGGAGATGATCCAGGCCGCGCAGAAAGTGCTGCAGATGGTCGACGCCGGCCAGCTGCCGCAACTGTGGGATGGCGCCTCGGTGGTGGCCAAGCGCGCGGTTACCCGGGAGAACTTCGCCAACCAGATCGGCGCGCAGCGCAAGCGCCTCGGCGCGGTCGCCGGCCGCGGCCAGGCCGCGGTCACGCGCGTGCGCTACAACGCCGGTGCGTCGGTGCCGGAAGGCCTGTACGTCAACGTCAGCTTCCCGACCCGCTTCGCCAACGCGCCGCAGCCGGTGCGCGAGCTGGTGTCGTTCCGCCTCGACGAGGACAAGGTATGGCGCCTGGCGGGCTACAGCCTGCCCGATGCGAAGTAAGCCACGGAGAACGCGATGAGCATTGAAATCCGCATGCTGGCCTGGGCCGCGGTGCTGGGCATCGTGCAGCTGCTGCTGGCCTCGGCCACGATGACCGCCCAGCGCGGCACCAAGTGGAACGCCAGTGCCCGCGACGGCACGCCCGCGCCGCTCACCGGCGTGGCCGCGCGGCTGGAACGCGCGTTCCACAACTTCCTGGAAACCTTCGCGTTCTTCGCCGCCGCGGTGCTCGCCGTGGTGATCACCCAGCGTGCCGACGCGCATACCGCGCTCGGCGCGCAGCTCTACTTCTGGGCGCGCGTGATCTATATCCCGTTGTATGCCGCCGGAATTCCCTACATCCGCAGCCTGGTCTGGCTGCTGTCGATGGCCGGCATCGTGATGGTGCTGTGGCCGCTGCTGGCCGGGGCGGGTTGATCCGGATCAACCGGCCGCGGCGGCGGGGGGACTAGACTGGGGTCATTCCATGAAGGGAGTGGCCATGCAGCAGGTCGATATCGCCATCGTCGGCGCAGGTCCCGTGGGCCTGTCTTTCGCGCGTTCGCTGGCCGGCAGCGGACTGTCGCTGGCCCTGATCGAACAGCATTCGCGCCAGTCCTTGGCCGAGCCGGCCTTCGATGGCCGCGAGATCGCCTTGACCCATGCCTCGCGCCAGCTGCTGGAGCAGCTCGGGCTGTGGGCGCGTTTTGCGCCGGAGGATGTTTCGCCGCTGCGGCAGGCAAAGGTGATGAACGGTGGGTCGCCGTTCGCGCTGGACTTCGCCCCGCCGCGTGACGGCAGCGAACTGGGCTGGCTGGTGCCGAACCAGCGCATCCGCGAAGCGGCGTGGGATGCGGTCGCCGGCCAGGCCGGCTTGCGCCTGATCGACGGCGCAAGCGTCACCGGCCTGCATCGCGATGGCGCGATCACCCACCTGGCGCTGGGCGGCGGCGAGCCGTCGGTGGCGGCACGGCTGGTGGTCGCCGCCGACAGCCGGTTCTCCGGGGTGCGGCGCCTGCTCGGCATCGGTGCGCGTACCCGCGACTTCGGCAAGACCATGCTGGTGTGCCGGATGGCGCACGAACTGCCGCACCATGGGGCGGCGTGGGAATGGTTCGGCCACGGCCGCACGATGGCGTTGCTGCCGCTGCAGGGCCATCGGGCCGGCGCGGTGCTGACGCTGGCGCCGGCGCGCGTGGCCGAGCTGCTGGCGATGGGCGAGGACGACTTCGGCGCGGCGGTGAGCGAGTGTTTCGAGTACCGCCTGGGCAACATGCGCCAGGAAGGCAGCCGCCATGCCTATCCGCTGGTGGGGGTGTATGCCGACCGTTTCTGTGCACCGGGGGCGGCGCTGATCGGTGATGCGGCGGTGGGCATGCATCCGGTGACCGCGCATGGCTTCAATTTCGGTCTGCAGGGGCAGGCGCGGCTGGCGCGCGGGATTCTGGAGGCGGTATCGGCCGGACGTGATTTCGCCGCGACGCCGGTGTTGTCGGCCTACGACCGTGCGCATCGCCGCGCGACGCGTCCGTTGTACGAGGCGACCAATGCGATCGCCGGGCTGTATACGGATGACCGCCTGCCGGCGCGACTGCTGCGTGATGCGGCGTTGCGCGTGGCATCGAAGGTGGCGCCGTTCCGGCAGGCGATCGCCGCGCACCTGACCCAGCGCGAAGGCGCCAGCAGGTTCTCACCCCTGTAGGAGCGGCTTCAGCCGCGACGCGGGAGATTTTGGGGCGTGGGGTGGATGGCAGTCGCCGCTGAAGCCGCTCCCACAAGGAAAAGCGAATGCGACGGCCTGTCAGGCTCCCCGAGAGGTTGGGGGTAGGGCAAGCCGCTCCTTGTGGGAGGGGCTTCAGCCCCGACGAGCGGCGTCGCGGGCCGCCAGATGGCAGTCGCGGCTGAAGCCGCTCCTACAGGGCCACCACCCGGATTTCCACGTCCTCGACCCGCACCACCTGTCCGGCGCGGATCTTCGCCGTCTTGCGCAGCTCCACCTCGCCGTCCACCGTCACCACGCCGCTGGCGACGATCGCCTTGCCCATGCCGCCGCTGTCGGCCAGCCCCGCCAGCTTCAGCAGCTGGTTCAGTTCGACATGCTCACGGTCGAGATCGAATTCGAGAATCTGCATGGGGCGTACCTGCGGGAAGTCGGGTGCGGATTCTATGCGTCCTCGAAGGCGCGTAGTTCATCCAGCAGCGTCTGCGCCCGGCGCAGGCCGCTACCGGTGATGCTCGCCTCCATGCGTCGCGCCAGTTCGGGCCGTGCCGGGTTGCGCGCCCAGCGGTAGAACAGCCAGGTCGCCAGCAGGCCGGCCACGCCGATCGCCAGGCTGCCCCAGACCCAGCCCGGGGTGATCGTCGCCCCGGCATGGCGCGGGTCCAGCCCGGCCACGGCGATCACCACCGGCAGCCACATCACCCACCACGGCCAGCCCACCGCGATGCCGGCGGCGATGTGAAAACGCCGCATCACCCCCAGCCGCTTCTGGATCGCCAGCACCGGCGCCGACCAGTCCAGGCTGCCGATCAGCCCGCTCATGATGCCGCCCGCCGCCGCGGTCGCCGCGCCGAAGGCATGCACCAGCACGCCGGCGATGAAATAGCCGCCCGGGGCCGGGTTGCGCGTCCAGCACGCCACGCCGAGCAGGATCAGCGCGATGCCGAAGGCGACCTGCACCATCTGCCCCCAGAACAGCGGGCGCAGGCTCGACCGCATGCGGTCGCGCTTGCGCTCGCGCAACAGTTCCAGTTGCAGCGACTGCTGCTTTTCCATGCGCTGGCCCAGCTGCTGCCAGGCGAGTTTGAGTTCGTCGAGTTCCATGGTCGTGTCCTTCACAGTTCCTGGCGGATGCGTTGTTTGAGCCGGCTGATCTTGGTGGCCGCGTTGGCTTCGCTGATGCCCAGCACCTCGCCGATCTCGCGATGGCTGTGGTCCTCCAGGTACAGCAGCATCAGCGCACGCTCCAGTGGCGGCAGCGCGTGGATGAAGCGGTGCAGCAGCTCGACCTGCTGGCCGAGCTCCGGGTCGTGCGCCAGCGGGTCGGCGATGTCGTGGCGTTCCTCGTCCCAGGCCTCGCGGTGGTGCAGCTCGCGGCTGTGGCCGCGTACCCAGGTGATCGCCACGTTGAGCGCGATCCGGTACATCCAGGTGGTCACCGGCCGCGCCGGGTCATAGGACGGCCACGCCCGCCACAGCTGCGCGGCGATCTCCTGGCCCAGGTCTTCACGGTCGGCGGCCTGCCAGGCATAGGTGCCCACCACCTTGGTCACCAGGCCGCGATGGCGCTGCAGCAGGGCGGCGAATGCGTCGCGCCCGCTGGCCGGGCGTGAAGCGGCTTTCACGGGGGCGCTGGTGGGGGATTCGGCCATCGGTGGCAGGGTCTCGGTCATGTCAGCGGATGATTCGCCGGCAGCGGCCAATCCTTACACCTGAACGGGAGCCCGGAGGACTTTTCGACAGCAGGCGCGCCAGGGCGCACAATATGCCCCCTTTGCGCCCGCCCGTTCGCGGCGGTGCCGCCCCCGGAGCACCCCATGTCCCAAGAATCCCCCGCGCCGCTGCTGTTCGCAGATCTCGGCCTCTCCAGCGCCGTGATGCAGGCAGTGGCCGAGGTCGGCTACGAGTCGCCTTCGCCGATCCAGGCCGCCACCATCCCGGCCATGCTGTCCGGCCGTGACGTCCTCGGCCAGGCCCAGACCGGTACCGGCAAGACCGCCGCGTTCGCGCTGCCGGTGTTGTCCAACGCCGATCTCTCGCAGACCAAGCCGCAGGCCCTGGTGCTGGCGCCGACCCGCGAGCTGGCCATCCAGGTCGCCGAGGCGTTCCAGCGCTATGCCGCCGCCATCCCCGGCTTCCGCGTGCTGCCGGTGTACGGCGGCCAGCCCTACGGCCAGCAGCTGTCCGCGCTCAAGCGCGGTGTGCATGTCGTGGTCGGCACCCCGGGCCGCGTGATCGACCATCTGGATCGCGGCACCCTGGATCTGTCCGAGCTCAAGACCCTGGTGCTCGACGAAGCCGATGAAATGCTGCGCATGGGCTTCATCGACGACGTCGAGGCGGTGCTGAAGAAGCTGCCCGAATCGCGCCAGGTGGCGCTGTTCTCGGCGACCATGCCGCCGCAGATCCGCCGCATCGCCCAGACCTACCTGCGCGACCCGGCCGAAGTCACCATCGCCGCCAAGACCACCACCTCGGCCAACATCCGCCAGCGCTACTGGTGGGTGAGCGGGCTGCACAAGCTCGATGCGCTGACCCGCATCCTGGAAGTGGAGCCGTTCGACGGCATGATCATCTTCGCGCGCACCAAGGCCGGTACCGAAGAGCTGGCGCAGAAGCTGCAGGCGCGTGGCCTGGCCGCCGCCGCCATCAACGGCGACATGCAGCAGGCGCAGCGCGAGCGCACCATCGGCCAGCTCAAGGAAGGCAAGCTCGACATCCTGGTCGCCACCGACGTGGCCGCGCGCGGCCTGGACGTGGAGCGCATCAGCCACGTGCTGAACTACGACATCCCGTACGACACCGAAAGCTACGTCCACCGCATCGGCCGCACCGGCCG
>DJAN01000209.1:0-361 GCA_002429615.1 Lysobacteraceae bacterium UBA6001 | reverse complement strand
CCGCATCGGCCGCACCGGCCGTGCCGGCCGCAGCGGTGAGGCGATCCTGTTCGTCACCCCGCGCGAGAAGGGCATGCTGCGCGCGATCGAGCGGGCCACCCGCCAGCCGATCGAAGAGATGCAGCTGCCGAGCGTGCAGGCAGTCAACGACACCCGCGTGGCAAAGTTCCTGAGTCGCATCGGCGATGCGCTCGGCGAGGGCGACATCGAGTTCTACCGCGAACTGCTGCAGCGCTACGAGGGCGAGCAGAACGTGCCGGCGATCGACATCGCCGCCGCGCTGGCCAAGCTGCTGCAGGGCGACAGCCCGTTCCTGCTGGCCGCCTCCGCGCGCCCGGAACGCGCCGCGCCGCGAGATCGG
>DJAN01000203.1 GCA_002429615.1 Lysobacteraceae bacterium UBA6001 | reverse complement strand
TGAAGCCGCTCCTACAAAAGGGACAGAAGGGGTTGCGGGTGCCGGGACGGCTACGCCCCGCCGTGCACCGGCCGGTGCGCCTTCACCGCCATCACCACCCCCAGGCCCGCCAGCAGCGACACCGCCGACGTACCGCCGTAGCTCATCAACGGCATCGGCACGCCAACCACCGGCAGCAGGCCGGAGATCATCCCGCCATTGACGATCACGTAGACGAAGAACGCCAGGCCGGTGGCGCCGGCCAGCAGGCGTGAATAGGTATCGCGGGACTGCGAGGCAATCCACAGGCAGCGACCGATCACCACCAGGTACAGCGCCAGCACGGTGGCCACGCCGATCCAGCCGAACTCCTCGCTCAGCACCGAGAAGGCGAAGTCGGTGGTCTGCTCGGGAATGAAGTTCAGGTGCGACTGCGAGCCCAGGCCCCAGCCCTTGCCTCCCAAACCACCGGAGCCGATCGCGATCTTCGACTGGATGATGTTCCAGCCCGCGCCCAGCGCATCGCTCTCGGGGTTGAGGAACATCATGATGCGATCCTTCTGGTACGGGCGCAGCAGCCAGAACCAGGCCACCGGCGCCGCCGCGGCGACGCCACCCACACCCACGCCGACCCACCACCACGGCAAGCCGGCCAGCAGCAGCACGAACACACCGCTGGCCGCGATCAGCACGCCGGTGCCGAAGTCCGGCTGCAGCATGATCAGCGCAGTCGGCACGCCGATGATCACCGCACTGGCCAGCACGGTGGGAATGCGCGGCGGCAACGGCACCCGGTGCAGATACCAGGCCACCATCATCGGCAGGCTGATCTTCAACAGTTCGGCCGGCTGCAGGTAGAACAGCTTCAGGTCGAGCCACTGGCGGCCATACTTGCCGGTGCCGAGCGCGAACACCGCGAGCAGCGGCAGCATCGACAGCGCATAGATCACCGGGGTCCAGGCGCGCAGGCGCAGCACCGACACGCGCGAGATGCCCCACATCGCGACGACGCCGATGATGAAGCGGATGCCCTGGGCCATCACCAGGTGGTCGCCGTTGGCGGCGCCGCCCGCGCTCTTGAGCACGGCCAGGCCGATGATCATCAACCCACCCAGCGCCAGGCACAGCACCCAGTCCAGGGTGCGGGTGAAACGCACGCCAAGGTCGAACAGCCAGCGCAGGAAATCGCTCACTGGTCATCCTCCGGGACTTCGTCGGGGAGGCTGGGTTCGTTGCTGGGCGGCGGCGGCAGGTGCGACGGGTCGATCGACAAGCCCACGCCGGCCACGCTGATCGCCGGGACCCCCTGCAGCGCGAGCGCGGCTTCGTCGCCCTGGCGTCGCGGTTCGGCCGAGTCGGCGTCGAAGTGGGTCATGCCGATCGCCGTGCTGCCGCGCTCCACGTCCAGCGGCAACAGGCCTTCGGGCATCTTGCCGAGCATCCAGGCGTCGAAGATCTTGCGGGCGATCGGCCCGGCGGTGCTGGCGCCATAACCGCCGCCTTCGACCGCGATGGCGACCACGAAGGTCGGGTTGTCGGCCGGCGCGAAGCCGACGAACAGCGAGCGGTGGCGCAGGTGCATCGGCAGCGAGCGCGGGTCCACCGCGGCCACGCCCTTGCGGCTGGCGACCTGCGCGGTGCCGGTCTTGCCACCGATCTGGTACGGCGCGCTGGCGAACAGCGAATAGCCGGTGCCCCCCGGGCGCATCGTGTCCATCATGCCCTGGCGCACGACCTCGACGTTCTGGGGCGTCGGGCTGATCGGCTTCGGTGCCGGCTGCGAGGTGGCCTGCCAGTCGCCATCGAAGCCGCTGCGCTCGGCCACCACCAGGTGCGGCTGGCGCAGCTGGCCACTGGCCAGGCCAGAGATGCCGCGCACCAGCTGCAGCGGGGTGACCTTCCAGTCGCCCTGCCCGATCGAGATGTTGACGGTGTCGCCAGGGTACCAACGCTCCTTGCGCGACTTCATCTTGTAAGCCGGCGACGGCAGGATGCCGCCGATCTCGCCGGCCAGGTCGATGCCGGTCGGCTCGCCGAGGCCGTAGCCGCCCATGTAGTGGTCGAAGCGCTCGATGCCCAGGTCCAGCGCCAGCCGGTAGTAGTACGTGTTGACCGACTGGGCGATCGACTTGCGCAGATCGGTCCAGCCGTGGCCACCGCGGTGCGAGTCACCCCAACCACGGCTGGTGCCCGGCAGGTAGAACATGCCGGTGGAGAGCACCTTGTCTTCGGGCCGGCGCACGCCGCTGTCCAGTCCGGCCAGCGCGATCAGGGGCTTGATCGTCGAACCCGGCGCCACGCCGCCCAACACGAGGCGGTTGAACTGCGGCCGCGAGGGATTGTCGTTGAGCGCCTTGAAGTCCGCGTGCGAAATGCCGTTGACGAACAGGTTGGGGTCATAGCTCGGCAGGCTGACCATGCCCAGGATCTCGCCGGTACGCGGATCCATCGCGATCGCCGAGCCTTCGTACTGGCCGAAAGCGGCGACCATGGCGCGCTGCAGGTCGGCGTCGATCGACAACCGCAGGTCGGCGCCCGACTGCGCCGGCACCCGGCCGACGGTGCGGATCGCCCGCCCCTGCACGTTGGTCTCGACCTGCTCGTAGCCGACCTTGCCGCGCAGCGCCTGCTCGTAATAGCGCTCCAGCCCGGACTTGCCGATGTGGGTCAGCGCGGCGTTGCCCTCGCCGAGCGTCTCCAGGTCCTTCTCGTCGACCCGCCCGACATAGCCGATGACGTGCGCGAACAGGTCGCCATAGGGGTAGCGCCGGGTCAGGTACGGCTCCAGCTCCACCCCCGGGAAACGCCAGCGCTCCACCGCGAAGCGCGCCATTTCCTCTTCGCTCATGCGCAGGCGCAGGGTGACCGGCAGGAAGCTGCGGCGCGACTTGCGCTCGCGGTTGAAGCGTTCGAGGTCTTCCGGCGAAATCTCGATGACCTTGCCGAGCTCGGCCAGCATCGTATCCATGTCCGCGACCTTGTCCGGCGTGACGTCGAGGCGGAACGCCGGGACGTTCTCGGCCAGCAGGCGGCCGTTGCGGTCGTAGATCATCCCGCGCCCCGGCACCACCGGACGCGGCTTGATGCGATTGGCTTCCGAACGGGTGGCGTAGATCTCGTGATCGACCACCTGCAGCTTGAAATACCAGGCGCCCAGGCCACCGAGGCACAGCAGCACGACAAGGAATCCGAGCGCGGCGCGGCGCCGGAACTGCTCGGCTTCGGCGTGCGGATTCTTGGCCTGGCGGCGCTGGTACATCGGTCAGCGCCGCTTGCCCAGGCGCACCGCGTCCAGCAGCACGAACAGCAATGGCCACAGCAGCATGCCCAGCAGCGGCGCCCACCAGTAGCTCCACGGCAGGGTGGCTTCGCCCAGCGCCAGGTGCAGCGCGGCGGTGACGATGCGGTCGTTGAGCAGCAGGCCGCCGATCGCCAGCGCCTGTTGCGAGACCGGGAAGAAGCGCAGGCGGGCGCGGAAGCGTTGCAGGATGAAGGTCATGATGACCAGGCGCAGCGGCTGCTCGCCGAGCAGGCTGCCGTAGAGCAGATCGGCGATGACACCGGCGACGAAGACGAAGCCCAGGCCGACGCGGTCCGGCTCCTCGATCACCCAGTAGGCCAATACCAGCGCCAGCCAGTACGGGCGCAGCGGCTGGATCATCGGCGGCAGCGGCAGCAGGCCGAGCAGCAGCGCGACGATCACGCTGACCGGCAGCACCCATTGCTTGCGACGGATCATCGGCGCGGCTCCGTCGGGGCGGGCGGCGGCGTGCCCGGGTTGGCGGGTGCCGGCGCGGCATTGCGCGCGCCCTGTCC